>CAYRFI010000053.1:0-27708 GCA_964423595.1 uncultured Thermoanaerobaculia bacterium
GCTCGACGTACTGCAAGTACGCGCTCCGCGCCCCTCAGGTCGCAAGCACCACATCTCTCTACAGCTTCACGGCCTCGCGAAGAAATCCGGTGAGATATCCGGGCTACCGGCATAACACCTCCAGGTCAGCACACAGCTCGCCGGTGTTCGCATAGCGGTCCTCTGGGGCTTTTTCCAGGCAGCGAAGGATGATGCGCGAAAGTTCGGGGTCGAGGTCGGGCACCAGGTCGAGTGGATCCGGGGGCGGCGTGTTGAGGTGGGCGTCGATGACGTTGCCGGTATGGAACGGCGGCCGCCCGGTCGCGAGGTGGAACGCCGTCGCACCGAATGCATAAATGTCGGTGGCCGGAGTCGGTGGCTGGCCCTGGATCTGCTCGGGCGCCATGTAGAACGGGGTCCCGGAGATGGACACGTTTTCGCCGTCGCCACGATCGAGCCGGGCAGCGATGCCGAAGTCGAGGATTTTCACCTCGTGATCCGGGGTGACCAGGATATTGCCAGGTTTGAGATCTCGGTGGATCACATGCCGGCTATGGGCGTAGGTGATGGCATCGGCGAGCCGAAGAAGGAGGGGAGCCAAACGGCTGCGGATCCGCTCCGGATCGTTCTTCAAGATCTCTTCCATGGCCTCTCCCGGAACGAATTCCATGGCGATGAAGTATCCGTCGAACCCGGCCTCGAAATCGTGAATGGTGACAATTCCAGGATGGTTGAGGGTCGCCGCCGCCCTTGCCTCCTGACCGAGCCGGGCAGCCTCTTCGCTCGAGGTCGTGCGCAGAACCTTGATCGCGACGTCGCGTTCGAGTCGTGTGTCACGCGCCTTGTACACGACTCCCATTCCGCCGCGTCCGAGCTTGGTCAGAATCTCGTACCGCTGAAGTGCGGCGAGCTCCGCTTTCGAGTCGTCACGCAGTGCGGCCCTTTTCCTCTCCGCGCTCGAGTCTTCCGCGGTGCGGTCAGCCTCGATCAATGCGCGGAGCTTGCGGGCGGGTTCGCACGAGTAGTCGAAGGCGAGAACGCGCTCGAGCTGAGCGAGGGCCGGTGCACGTTCTCCAATCTGGTACAGCTCGTGGGCGAGGGCGACCGCCGGGCCGAGCCTTCCAGGTTGCAGAGCAACGCCGATGACCGCACGTTGCAGACAGGCAATCGACGTCTCGGCTGAGAGGTTTTCGCGCGCCCACTTCGCCATGTCGAGCACTACGTGAGGAATGTCCGGGATCGGTCCTGGGTGGTTCTGGAGAACCTCGCACGCCTCCTGCATCAAGCCAGCGCGGTGGAGCTCCGACAAGGCGTCCTGAAGGTAACCGAGGCGAGCCATGCAATTGGCAGTGCCGACGGGGATTCCAAGCCCCCGATACAACTGGAGGGCCCGTTCGTCCTCGCCGGCCTTTTCGGCGCATCGCGCCGCGGCCTCGATGTCTCCTGCAAGCTCGTAGATGTCACTCGCCTCGCCCCAGCGGTTGAGTTGCTCGAGCAACGGTGCCGCAATCCGCCACTGTTGAGCGTTGATTGCGAATTCAGCGGCTTCGGCCTCCTCGCCCTGGTCAAGCAACGTTTGGACCGCATCCTCTGCACGACCGGAGGCACGGATCAGCTCGAGCATCTCAAGGCGCATGCCGAGCTCGGCGAGGATCGGAATCAGAGAGGTCTCCTCGCGTTCAATTTGCTGCTTGAGGTTCTCGATTTCCTCTTTTTCTGCGCCGCCCCGGTTTTTTTTCGCTGCCAAGTTTTCTCGAAGTTTGTCGAGTTGGCGAAGTCTCAGCTGGGCTGCTTCTTGATGGTGGCCTGCCGCGGATTCGGAAATAGCCGCGTCGTGCATGAGACCGGCCTTGCGGAAGATCTCGGCAGCCAGACCGTGTTCTCCTGCCGACCGCCACGCATGGGCGGCGGCCTGCCAGTTGCCCTCGAGCTCGTGCAGCCGCGCCAATGCTCGCTGATCCCCGACCTGCTCAACCGCTCGTCGAGCCGCCGGGAGAGCGGTGTGTGACGAGCTGAACTTGCCCTCGTCGAGGGCGAGGACGGCCGCACCGGCAGCTCGCTTGGGTTCTCCGGCTCGCGTCCACGCCTCGACGGCCTCGTCGTATCGGCCGCGGCTGGTGAGCCATTCGGCGAGGCCGCGGTCGCAGCGCTGGGCGCCGGCGATGTCTCCGGCGCGGCGGAACAGCCGTGCCGCCTCTCCGAGATGGTGGCCGCCGGCCCTCCTCAGCATTTCGGCGGCCTCCGCCTCGCGGCCCAGTTGAAGGGCCAATCTCGCCGCCTCATTCCACTCCTTGCCCTTTCGGAAAAGCGCGAGGGCACCGCGCTTGTCACCCTTTTTCTCCCTCATTTGCGCGGCGCCAATGAAGTCGCCCCGGCTCATCAGGGTACGCTCCAACCGCTGCTGCGGACTGCCGCTAAGCAGGAGCTGGGCCAGCGACCAGGCGATGACAATGCCCGCAATGATGTTGACGACTACCATCACGCCGGGGTTGGAAAAGGCCTGGAGAATCGAGTTTTCCGATGCCCCCCTGATTTTCAGGCGTTCGGCAAGCCACGGCAGATTGATTGCGGCAGACGTTGCCAGGCCGATGACAAGCAGGGCAGCCGCGCGCCGAGTCCGTGAGGGTACGAATGCGACGAGCAGCATTGGGAGAGCCGACAGCGCTTCCATGCCTTTCATTTTACGGCACGACGGTGCGCTCTGACGGTGTGGTTGAAATTTTATGGAAACTCGCTCATATTTCATTGAACCGACCGTGGTCCGGAGGAACCGTGTCGTCTGACTATTACAAGGTGCTCGGGATCGACCCTTCTGCGAGTGCGGCCGAGATCAAAAAGGCCTATCGCAAGCTTGCGAGGAAGTACCATCCCGATGTCAATCCTGACAATCCGGAGGCGGAACAGAAGTTCAAGGAGATTCAAGAGGCGTACGCTGTCTTGTCGAATGCGGACAAACGCAAGCAGTACGATACCTATGGCCGCGTCGATGGAATCCCCGATATGGGCTTCGATCCGTTCCGTCAGGGCAGCTCGTCGTGGCGTGACGCGAGCGGCGTCCACGTCGAGTTTGGTGATTTCGCCAGGGGTGCAGGTGGATTCCAGGATCTCGGCGACATCTTTGGTGAACTCTTTGGCCGTGGCCGGACATCGAGAGCGCGGCGACAGTCCCGTAGGGGCGCCGATCAGGAGATCGAGGTCGAGATCGCCTTTGCCGACGCTGTGCGCGGTACCGCGGTCACAATTCCCATCCAACGGCAGGTGGGTTGCACATCCTGTAACCGGAGCGGCACGGTGGACGGAAGGTCCTGCCCGAGCTGTCACGGTGCCGGTGTGTTGATTTCGACCGAGAGACTTCGCGTCAAGATTCCAGAGGGGGTTGCGGACGGGCAAAGGGTCCGGGTTGCAGGGAAGGGAGCGGAGGGAGGTGAGGGAGGCAAAGCCGGAGACCTCTTCGTAAAAGCTCGCGTGAGCCGGGACCGTTTTTTCGAACGCAATGGGGACAACATTCACACCACCATTCCAGTTACCTTTTCGGAGGCCTACCGGGGTGCCGAGATCGAGGTCGGGACAGTGCATGGGCCGGTGCGAGCAAAGGTCCCGCCCGGGACCAACTCGGGACGCACTTTCCGGCTCCGCGGCAAGGGCGTACGGAACACAAAGACCCGCGCTTACGGTGATCATCTCTACACCGTGCAGATCGCGGTTCCCAAGGTGGTATCGCCAGCCGGCGAGGAGACTGCTCGGCGCGTCGCCGATCTGTACCAGTCCAATCCACGCGACGGCCTGCCCACCGGCCTTTGAATTCCGAACTCCGACTTCCGAATTCGTTACACGGTCGCTGACCAGACTCCGAGATTGCGCATTTTGTCGACGCGGCGCATGAAGAGGCGCCTTTTCATTCCGCGGAGATGGTGCACCAGCAGGATCCCGTCAAGGTGATCCACCTCGTGGCAGACAGCTTGCGCCAGCAGGCCCTCGGCATCGAGGTCCCGCCATTCGCCGTGTTCGTCCTGGGCGCGGACGGTCAGCGCCGATGGCCGATCGAGAGTCGTGAAAAGGCCAGGGAACGAGAGACAGCCCTCCTCGAGACTTGTCGTTCCCTGGCGGTGAACGATCGTCGGATTGGCGAGGACGATCATGGCGTCGGGGTCCTTGCCTACTGAAAGATCAATCGTTGCGAGGCGCAGGTTGATGCCGATCTGGGGCGCCGCGAGGCCGAGCCCGGGCGCTTTCCATCCGGTCTCGAAGAGGTCTTTGATGAGGGTTTGGAGCTCTTCGTCAAAGACCTCTACCGGCCCGTTTGCCGACTCGAGACGCGGGTCGCCGTAGACGAGAATCGGTCGTACGGTCATTTGTCTTTGGAAGCTGCGCCGCGTCCAATGACGTAGGAACCGGCACCCGGGCCTGGCGGTGCGGTCTCCCGGATCCGCTTGATCACAGCCTCGACCGTGTCCTTCGCCCGCCGCTCGTAGAAGTCCTCGAGAACCTTCCGCACTTCAGGGTGGCCCTCGGCAATGCGGTCGACGCTTCCGCTATCGAGCTCGATGGCGGTGACCTCGGTGCGAGCCGTGATGGTGGCGGTCCGGGGCCTACCGGTGAGGAGGGAGACCTCTCCGAAAAAGTCTCCCGGTCCGAGCTCGGCCAGTGGCACGTTACCGCCGGCCTCGGTGCGCGTGAACACCTTGACTGTGCCGCCGACGATCAGAAACAGGCTCGATCCCCCCTCGCCCTCGGTAACAATGATGTCGCCCTCGTCATATGAGCGAAGTTCGGTGGAGGCGATGATTTCGACCAGCGTCTCACGCTCAAACGATGAAAAGAGGGTCGAGGCCTGCAGCTCCTTGAGCTCCTGGTCGGTTGACGACGCCTCCTCCTCGAGAGCGCTGGTGAGTTCGCGGCGTTCCTGGCTGGCCATTTTGCTGCGTCGGTCCTCCTCGATCAGTCGAGCCATTTCCGAGTGTACGTTCTGTTCGGGATCGAGCTTGAGAATCTTCTTGTAGGCGGCGATCGCGCGGGCGTAGAAACCGTCTCTCGCCTGCGTCTCGGCGATGTCTCTGTAGATGAAGATCGCCTTGTGGCGCTTGCCCTGGAGGTCCAGAATCTCCGCCTGGCGAAGTCTCAGATTGAGCTGATTCGGGTTCTTCTTGAGCTCATTCTTGATCGCTTGAAGCGCCTTCTCATACTCCTTCTTGGCGAGGTAGCGATCGAGGTGATCGATCGCTACCTTTGACGAATCGATCCTCATTGCATCTCCTCCATCCTCCGTATCGTTGCCCTCCAGGCGCCGTCAACGCGTTGCCGCAAGGCCTCGATGTCGACATCCACCAGCGTTCCGTCGACAACCAGGGGTTTTCCGGCCACCACGACATGGCGAACCATCTGCGGACCGCCTCCAAAGATGATCCGTGACGCCGGGTCGCCGCCTGGTAACGTCGACCACTCGTCAAGCCCAACCACGACGACATCACCGGCCTTCCCACTCTCGAGGGTCCCGATCTCGTCTCCCAGGTGGAGAGCCGTGGCCGCGTCCCGCGTGGCCAGTCCCAAGATCGTCCACTGATCGAGCGCCTTTGGCCCGTGGCGAAGACTGTGTATCGTTGCGGCGAGGCTCATTTCATGGAAGATCGACAATTGATTGTTGCACGGCGGCCCGTCCGCGCCGAGCATCACCGGGACGCCGGCTCGAAGCAGGCCAGGTACATCGGCAATTCCTGAACCGAGCTTGAGGTTGGCGCCGGGGCAGTGGCAGATCGTGGTCCGGGTCTCGGCTAGACGCCGGATGTCCGCCTCATCAAGGTGGATGCCGTGCGCCAGGATCACGTCATCGCCGACCAGACCGTGGTGGTCGAGGAATTCGATGTTGCCGAGGCCGCTGAGAGAGCGGACCTCTTCGACCTCGTCGCGGTTCTCGGCCGCGTGAGTCTGGAGCAGCCACCCGTGTGTGCGGGCGAGCTCGGCGCATCCACGCAACAGACCGGGGGAGCACGAGAGGGCAAATCGGGGAGCGACTGCGTAGCGCAATCTTCCATTCGCAGCGCCATGCCAGCGGTGCCCGAGCTCTGCGGCGGCGCCTAAAGAGCCTTCCGGTTCTTCGAGAAGGGCCGAAGGTGCACCGGCACCGACATCCATGTGGGTCTTGCCGGATACGAATCGGATGCCGAGCTTTTCGGCGGCGTGGAAGACCCGATCGTGGTCGTGCGTCGTACCGAAGTCGAGGGCCGTCGTTGTGCCGCCGCACAGGAGTTCGACGATCCCGAGCTCGGCTGCCGCTTCGACGCCATCACCATCGAGGGCCGCTTCGTACGGCCAGGTACGGAGCCGGAGCCAGTCGAGGAGCTCGAGACCGTCCGCCTGATGCCGGAGCAGCGACTGTACGACGTGGACGTGGCCCTGGATAAAGCCCGGAAGTACCGCCGCACCACTGGCGTCGAGGACCTGGGCGGCATCGCAATCGGCTCCCGGATGATCGGTTACGGCCGTGATGCGGGCGTTGCGGATTGCGACGTCTCCTCGGAAAAAGTCTCCATCCGAAACCATCGGCATGACCAGGCCGTCCCGGATCACGAGATCCGGCGTGCCGGACGAGTCGCTCACGATTCCCTCGATGGCGATACTGTCGATCGAGCTTGGAACTCGCGTTGGGATTGGAGGATAATTTCCACCGCCTCGTCGACCGTATCGACCTGAATCGGCAGGCGCGTGTCCTCCTCCTCGATATATCCCTGGCCGAGGGCTTCGTCCTTGATCCATCGAAGCAGCCCGCGCCAGTGGGTGCCGTAAAGGAGGAAAGGCGTCGGCGGGAGGTGTTTCGCCTGCAGGAGCTGCCACACCATCATCGCCTCGA
Source organism: uncultured Thermoanaerobaculia bacterium (assembly GCA_964423595.1). Lineage (GTDB taxonomy): Bacteria > Acidobacteriota > Thermoanaerobaculia > Thermoanaerobaculales > Sulfomarinibacteraceae > Sulfomarinibacter. Next base: position 6,824 of record CAYRFI010000053.1, read on the forward strand.
GGGTTGAACCGATGCCGCCTGGAAGGACGATGAATGCCGACGACAGCCGCACGAAGTGGTGGAGTCGGGAAAAGAACGTGCGGTGGCGGTACACCCTCTCCACGAAAGGTGCGTTTTCATCATCGGTGACCAGTCGCACCGGAAGGCTCCCACCGGCAGGTTGCGGCACCGCGCCCCGTGAGGCGCCGAGGTCGACCGCCTGCATGAGACCGCCGCCCCCGCCTGTGACGATGTCGCAGCCGGCCTCGGCGAGGCGCTGCGCGAGATCTTGCGCCTGCCCAAACAGCGGGTGGGTTGCCTCGATTCGGGCCGAGCCGAAGATCGAGACTCGGAAACGCTCGAGATTGCGCGGCTGCAGACGCTCCAAAGACTCGATGGTTTCCCACAGCTGGGCAACCGAGCCATCGATCACCTGAACGAGATCTGCGGAGGTTTCATCGAGGGCGCCGTGTGCGGCGGGGCGTTGGTCATTGCGCCGCTTGCTCACGAGCTCGAGCCTCTGTCGAACAACGGCAGCGTGGGTTCCAGCATCGGCAGCAACGCCTCGACGATCACTTCGCACCATCCCTCTCGGCCTGACGCCTTGAGGCGTAGCGGCTTGAGGCCGCGAGCGGCAATCATGCCCTCGAGCAGGACGTCAATGAGCTGTTGAAAGGAGGGATCGATGGCGCGCACGCCGTCGTACGAAGGGTGGTCGGAAATCGGCACGTAGACCAGGACATTGTAGGTGGGCAACCAGTGATCGATATAGCTCTCCCAGGCGCGCAGCGAACCCGCAGCGTGAACCAGATAACAGTAGTTGTCGAGCACGGATCGATCGCAGAGTACAACTTCACTGGTCGCGGCGGCGTCGATCTCCCAGGCGATCTGAGTGTGGAGGATCCACTCCTGGGCGGCGACGGTCGTTTCCTGATTGATGGGGAGGGGGCAACGGCGGGCAACCTCACGCACCATCTCGACGTCGGCGTTGCGTCGTTTGAGCGCTGCAGCGAGCTCGAAACACAGGGTGGTCTTGCCGACACCATGACTACCGATGAGGGCTATTTTCATAGGTTGCCCATTGTAACGGGACCCATGAACTTTGCGTAAGGGGCTTCTGGGTATTTTCGGATCACGCCAGTATGGCTGTACGGCTTTTCGGCGCAACGGTTGGCACCTGGGGTCGACCCCGGTACCAGTGCGTGCCGTATGGCCGTGGGTGGGTAGGTGGCGGAACCCGTATAGCCGTTCGGGCGTTGCTTCAGCGTCCTGCCGGCGCACCAGTCGGTCGTAAGGCGCCTGGCAGGGCGCTGGCCGCTTCGAGCATCGCGCCATGAATGGCATTGGCCGAATCGGCTTCCAACAACCGTCCGAGCCTCGTCGGATTGCGGACTATCCAGGCGAGACGAGACAACCACCGCAAGTGAAGAGCGTCGTTCCGCAGTGCGAGGAGGAAGAAGATGTTGGTCTTACCCATGTCCGGCGAACCGAAGACCACGCCTTCAGGCGACCGACCCATGGCGATAAACTGCTTGGGAAATTTGTCGGATGCCCGACGCCTCGCATGGAGGAACGCGACACCTTCCGGAACGGCGGTCGGCACCAGGCGCTCGCGCGCCGCCAACGCCGCCTCGAGCCAGGCCTGGTCCTCGACCAGTCCGAGCGCGGTCACGTGCTCAGCCATGGCGTGGATGACCTCGGGACGGTTGCTGGCTTTGAGGTCGGGGATGATCTGGTCGACAGTGAAGATCTCTTCCATCGATGCGTCGATCACCTGGCTCGGTGAAGCGCCGGACGTCGCCACCGATTCCGATGCAAGCGTATCCAGGTATTCGTCGAGGAGTGCGCGCCGGAACCGCCATTGGCCGCCGATTTTGACCCCTGGGATCTTGCCCTCATGGGCGAGTCGTACGAGCGTGCGTTCTGCCAGCTTGAGGTACTCTGCGGCTTCCTTTGCGGTCAGATACGACTCCATGCGTTCCTCCCATGACCGACTGAATGCGGCACTAACTGGCTGAATACTCCTTTTTAGAAACGATGTCAAGGGGAATGCTGCACTTGCGTGGGTGGAGCCTGTGTGCTATCACGTACAGCGTTCGGTTCGCGGCGCAGGCCGATTCGAGCAATGGGTCGCAACACGGGAAGACGGCGGAAGACTCCGCAGTGAAGTCGCATCCGGTGAACCCGGGTGCGATTGGCGCTGTGGGGGCGGTCGGTGACCCGAGGCGTTGACCGCAGAGGTGGGTCTGACCCACGGACAAACCACAGGAGGGGAAGTCAATGGACGTAGAAGCGAAAGTCAAAGAAATCATCGTGCAACAGCTGGGTGTGGATGCCGAAAAGGTGACCCCCGACGCGTCATTCGTCGATGACCTCGGCGCCGACTCGCTCGATGTGGTCGAGCTGGTGATGGCGTTCGAGGAGGAGTTCGGGGTCGAGATCCCGGATGAGGCGGCCGAGAAGATCGCGACCGTCAAAGACGCCAACGAGTTTTTGAAGCAGAATCTGGCCGGCTGATGTCGCGTCGGGTGGTGGTCACCGGGGTTGGCCTGATCTCGCCCCTCGGGATCGGGACTGAGCCCACCTGGGCCGGGCTGACTGCCGGCACCAGCGGAGTGTCCACCATCACGCGATTCGACACCACGGACTACCCGGTGCATATCGGGGCCGAGGTCAAGGGCTTCGAGCCCGGCAAGTGGATCGAGCAGAAGGAGGTCAAGAAATTTGACCTCTTCGTCCATCTTGCGCTCGCGGCGACCACCATGGCGCTCGAGAGTTCGGGGCTCGAGATCACCGATGAAAACGCCACCCGTGTCGGTGTGGTTATCGGATCCGGCATCGGTGGATTCCCGCTGATCGAACGGCAGCACGAAATCCTCCTGAATCGCGGTCCGAAGCGGGTCTCCCCGTTCTTCATTCCGGGCGCGATCATCAACATGTGCTCGGGTCTGATCAGCATCCGCACCGGTGCCAAGGGCCCGAACATGGCGACGTGTACGGCGTGCTCGACCTCGGCCCACGCCATCGGCGACGCCCTCCTCTATATCCGGCACGGCTACGCGGACGCCATTATCGCAGGTGGTTCTGAAGCGGTGACCTCTTCGATGCCGCTGGCGGGCTTTTCCTCGATGCGGGCGCTGTCGACCCGCAACGACGAGCCTGAGCGGGCGTCACGGCCCTGGGACAGGGACCGTGACGGTTTCGTCATCGGCGAGGGGTCGGGGATCGTCATCCTCGAGGAGCTCGAACATGCGAAACGGCGCGGGGCGCCGATTCTCGCCGAGGTCCTCGGTTTCGGGATGAGCTCGGACGCGTTCCATATCTCGGCCCCGGCAGAAGACGGCGACGGTGCTATCAGGGCGATGCAGGGCGCCCTCGACGATGGGTCCCTCAACGCGGAGGACGTCGACTACATCAACGCGCACGGCACCGCGACGCAGGCCGGTGATATCGTCGAGACGATTGCCGTCAAGGGCGTCTTCGGTGATCACGCCCACAAGCTGATGTTGTCGTCCACGAAGTCGATGACCGGTCATCTGCTCGGCGCCGCCGGCGGTCTCGAGTTCGGGATCTCGGTGTTATCGCTGGTCAACGGCGTCGCGCCGCCGACCATCAACCTCGACAACCCGGATCCCGAGAACGATCTCGATTACGTTGCCCATACCGCCCGCGAGGCCGACATCAAGGTCGCGCTGACCAACTCCTTCGGCTTCGGCGGCACCAACGCCTGCTTGGCGGTCGGCCGCTTCGACTGAAGATGCCCAACCCACAGCCTTTTTTCGCCTGAGCCGGTAAACGGGGGCAGCAATGACTCGGCTCGGACAATCCTGGATCAAGGAAATCGCCCGGTTTTCCAGCAGGGTCGACCTCTACAACTTCGGACGTTGGCTGGTGCTGGCGATGATGGTTGGTGTGGTCGCGGGTCTCGGCGGCACGCTGCTGACATGGGGCATCGAGTGGATCTCTTCGGGTCTGCTCGGAAGCGTTGTCGGCTTTCACGTACCTGGCCATGGAGGGTCAGACATCGTCGCATGGAGCATGCCCGAACGGCCGTGGCTGCTGCTCGTGGTGCTCCCTTTGGCAGGCCTCTTGGTCGGCAAACTCGTACAGACCTTCGCCCCTGAAGCCGAGGGCCACGGCACCGACGCGGTGATCAATGCCTACCACCGCGGGCGGGCTGTGCTTCGCAAGCGGGTCATTCCGGTCAAACTCCTTTCTTCGATGCTGACCATCGGCTCGGGCGGCTCGGCCGGACGCGAGGGCCCGGTGGCGCAGGTCGGCGCCGGATTCGGCTCCTACCTCGCGGATGTACTGCATCTTGGTTATCATGATCGCCGCGTCCTGGTGGTCTCGGGTGTAGCGGCGGGTATCGGCGGTATGTTCCGCGCACCGCTCGGCGCCGCCCTCTTTGCGGTCGAGGTCCTGTACTCGGACCCGGACTTCGAGTCCGAAGCGCTCATCCCGGCCATCATCTCGTCGATCGTGTCCTACGTGGTCGTCGCCTCGCTCACCGGGTGGGACGCCATCTTTCACACCGCCGCCGTGCGTTTCGCACGCCCCCACGAGCTCGTCGCCTATCTCGCGCTCGGAATGGTGGTGGCCGCAGTCGGCTATATCTACGTCAAGGTCTTCTACGGCATGCGGGACAGGTTCTTCCGCCCGATGCCGATCCCAAGCTGGACCAAGCCCGCAGTTGGCGGCCTGCTTCTGGCGGTGCTCGCACTCGCCGTGCCACAGGTTCTCGGCGGCGGCTACGGCTGGTTGCAGCTCACCATGGACAACCAGCTTCCACTCAAGATCCTGGTCCTGTTGCTGCCGGCCAAGATCCTCGCGACCTCGTTCACCATTTCTTCCGGTGGTTCGGGCGGCGTCTTTGCACCGTCGCTGGTCATTGGCGGCGTCACCGGAGCGATCTTTGCCGACCTCTTTTCGCGCGTTGCACCCCAGCTCGCACCGCCGACGGCCGCCTGCGTGCTGGTCGGTATGGGCGGTTTCTTTGCCGGCGTCGCCAAGGTGCCGATCGCATCCCTGGTCATGGTCGCTGAGATGAGCGGCTCCTACGGTCTCCTAGTGCCGATGATGCTGGTGTCGTCGGTCGCGTACCTTCTGACGCGCGGGGTCAGCATCTACGAAGCACAGGTCCCTGGTCGCATCGACTCGCCAGCCCACCTGGGCGAATTCCAGATTGACGTCCTCGAGCGCCTGACTGTGGCCGAGGTCATGGATCCTGACCAGGAAGTCATTTCGGTGCCGAGCGGTGCTTCGTTCGAGACGGTGTTGGAGCTCGTCGCCGATTCCAATCAGTACGCCTTCCCGGTGGTCCAGGCCGACGGTGAGGTCGAGGGGATGTTCAGCATCAACGATGTGCGCCGCGTCATGGCCACGCCCGAAGTATGGCCGCTCCTGGTCGCTTCAGATCTGGGTGTCACCGCCCGGGGAATGGCCTATCTCGTGCCTGACGACGATCTCCACACCGCAGTCCAGCGCTTCACCGCCCTCCAGCGGGAAATCCTCCCGGTCCTCGATGGCCCACCGCCGGCGCCGGTGATTGGCCTTCTCCGCCACCACCAGGTCATGGAAGCCTACGACCGCGAGGTCCACCGTCTGCGCGAAGAGAACGCCGATTGAGAGGCGACGATGAGGCGCGAGTTGCTGCTTCGGCAGCCTCAATGAGACGCGCGTTGCGGCATCGGCGATACAGATGCCACTCGTCGCATTGTTTGCCTCGAGGACGTGACCGGTTGAATTGCGGTCGAGTCAAACAATGCGACGGGTGGCACCTCGCACGTCGAAGCGAGAGACGCAATAGCAGGGTGGCGATGCTAAACTACCCGCTGTGAATACCCATTCATTTCCCACACAATTCAAAGAAGGAGGCAAGTCGTGAACTGTATTGTGTGCATGACCAGCGTGCCGGACACGGCATCGGTCATCAAGGTCGGAGGCGACGGCAAGAGCATCGACGAGTCGGGCATCAAGTGGATCGTCTCGCCGTACGACGAGTATGCCCTCGAGGAGGCGTTGCAGATCACCGAGGCCAAGGGTGGAGAGGTCACGGTCGTGACGTACGGTCCGGATCGCGCCGAGGCGGCGCTGCGCGATTGTCTGGCCCGGGGAGCGCACCAGGCGGTGCACATCCTTGGTGGCGAGGCGACCCTGGGCGATAGTTACACCATTGCCAAGGTGCTGGCGGCCGCCATCAAGGACCGCGCGTACGACCTCGTGCTGTGTGGTTTCAAGGGCGTCGGGACCGACTGCGGCCAGGTTGGCTCGATGCTAGCGGAACTCCTCGACGTGCCGCACGTGGTCAACGTCGTCGAGCTCGAGGTCGGCGACGGTTCGCTGACCGCAGGGCGTGACGTCGAGGGGGGCAGGGAAAACCTGGAGAGCCCGCTCCCGGCCTTGATCACCTGTCAGAAGGGCCTCAACGAACCTCGCTATGCCGCCCTCAAGGGCATCATGGCCGCCAAAAAGAAGCCGGTCGACAAGGTCGAGATCGCAAGCCTCGGCGTCGACGAAGGCTCAGGTGGGTTTTACAGGGTCGAGAATCTGGAGCTGCCGCCAGCCAAGGCGGCGGGAACCATCATCCAAGGCGAGGACGATGCGGCAGCGGCCGCGGGCGAGCTCGTGAAACTCCTTCGCGAAGAAGCGAAGGCGATTTAGGGAGGCGATGATGGCTGGCATTCTCGTTTTTGTAGAGCAGCGCAATTCTGAAGTTCGCAAGGCCTCCCTCCAGGCCCTGTCGGAAGCCAAGCGGCAGGGTGGTGCGGTGAGCGCAGTCCTGCCCGGATCCGGGGTTGGCGATGCGGCCGCCGGGCTCGGCGCCTGGGGTGCCGACAAGGTGTACGTTGCGGACGACCCGAACCTTGGACTGTACTCGTCCGATGGCTACGCGGAAGTGGTCCTCAAGGCGGCCGAGCAGGCGCAGCCGAACGCCATCTTCTTTGCCGGCACCGCCATGGGCCGCGACCTGGCGCCAACGGTTGCGGCTCGACTCGGGGTCGGCGCGATCCCGGACGCCGTCGATCTGGCACTGAATGGAGACAGCTTCAGCGTCCGTCGGCCAGTCTATTCGGGCAAGGCCATCGCGACCGTCGACACTGCTGGCAATACGCCGCAGGTGATCAGCCTGCGCCCCAATGTCTTTGCCGCCGAAGAGGTTGGTGGAGCGGGCGAAGCTGTGGCCCTCGACGGCCTCTCACTCTCGATCCGCGCGGTGGTCAAAGAGCTGGTCGAGGCGGCGGGCGGCGAGATCGACGTGGCCGAAGCGGATGTCATCGTCTCTGGCGGGCGCGGCATCAAGGGACCCGAGAATTTCGCCCTCATCAAATCGCTGGCCGATGCCCTCGGTGGAGCGGTCGGGGCGTCGCGTGCGGCGGTCGATGCAGGCTGGATCGAGCACTCCCACCAGGTCGGCCAGACCGGCAAGGTAGTGAGCCCCTCGCTGTACATTGCCGCGGGCATTTCGGGCGCCATCCAACACCTCGCCGGCATGTCGTCTTCGAAGGTGATCGTGGCCATCAACAAGGATCCGGATGCGCCGATCTTCAAGGTTGCCGATTACGGAGTCGTGGGTGACCTCTTTGATGTGATTCCACCAATGGTCGAGGCTATCGAGGCGCTCTAAGTCCAATCCGATCAGCAGCAACCAACGGCGGGCTTTGGCCCGCCGTTCTTTACCCGTGCCCGTGCCCGAAGGCCTCCAATGAGGCGCGCGTTGGGGCATCGACGACGCAGGTGCCACCCGTCGCATTGTTTGACTCGACCTCGATGCAACCGGCGACACCTTTGCGCAAACAATGCGACGAGTGGCACCTTCCTCGCCGAAGCGAGAAGCGCTGACCGCGTCGAGCGATCTGTCCAATTCAGAAAATCACCCCTCAATCCCGCCGTCGTGGTATATTTCCGGCTCGTGTGGCACGCCACGGAGGCAATCTGGACCTGCAGACTCTGATTCTCGATCTCCAACGTTACTGGGCTGACTGCGGCTGCATCATCCAGCAGCCGTACGATGTCGAGGTGGGGGCGGGGACCATGCATCCGGAAAGCTTTCTGCGGGTCCTTGGACCGGAGCCCTACCGAGTCGCCTTCGTCCAGCCGTCGCGTCGTCCGGCGGACGCCCGCTACGGCGAGAATCCATTTCGCCTCGGACGTCACCTCCAGCTGCAGGTGATCCTCAAGCCTTCTCCGGACGACGTGCAGGAGATGTACCTGAAATCCCTCGGTGTACTGGGGATCGACCCGGCTGTCCACGACATCCGCTTTGAGGAGGACAACTGGGAATCGCCGACCCTCGGCGCCTGGGGCGTCGGTTGGCAGGTTCTGCTCGACGGCATGGAGATCACACAATTCACCTACTTTCAGCAGGCGGGCGGTATCGATCTCGCGCCGATCTCGGCCGAGCTCACTTATGGGCTAGAGCGCATCGCGATGTTTCTACAGCGCAAGGACTCGATCTACGACATCGAGTGGGGTAGTGGCGTTTCGTACGGCGCGGTGCGGTTGGAGGATGAGCGCGAGGCCTCGGTTTACGGTTTCGAGGTCGCCGATGTTGAAATGCTCAGGCGCCACTTCGAGGACTGGGAAGCGGAAGCGAAACACTGTCTCGAGCACGAGCCGCCGCTCGTCATCCCGGCCCTCGAGGCGGCCCTCAAGACCTCCCATCTTTTCAATCTCCTCGACGCACGGGGCGCGATCTCGGTGACCGAAAGGGTCGGCCTCATCGCGAGGGTCCGCCGCAAGGCGGTCGCCGCGGCGCGCGCGTATCTCGAGCAACGCGAGGCCCTCGACTTCCCGCTCGCCGGTGGTCTGAACATACCGAGTGGGGAAGTCGACTGATGGCGACCTTTCTGCTCGAGATCCGCACCGAGGAGATCCCGGCGGCGGCCCTCCCTGGGGCTCGGCGCCAGCTCGAAGAGCTCTTCGCCGGACAACTCACTGAGGCGGGTTACGCCGATTTCGAAATCGTGCCTCTTTCGACCTCGCGCCGGCTGTCGGCGGTGGTGAAGAACCTGCCAGGCCGTCAAGCCGATCGCACCGAGGAGCTGATTGGTCCGCCTGTGAGCATGGCCGTCGCTGCCGACGGCAAGCCGACACCGGCCGGAGAGGGATTCGCACGCAAGGTCGGCCTGCCATTTGGCGAGATGGGCCGGGTCGAGACCGACAAGGGCGAGTACCTCACCGCAACGATTATCCACACAGGACGCGCCACATCGGAGATTCTCGCTGAGATCGTGCCTGTGGTGGTGACGGCCCTCCGCTTTCCCAAGACGATGCGGTGGGGCGACGGGACCCACATCTTCGTGCGCCCTGTGCACGGAGTGGTGGCGCTGCTCGACGACGAGGTCGTTCCTTTCCACATCTTCGGTGTCGCGGCGGCCCGAACCACCGTCGGCCATCGGGTCCACTCGCCGGAGAGCTTCGAGTTCGAGTCGGCTGACGGCTACGCGGACATCATGATCGATCACGGCGTGGTAGTGGATCCTGCAGACCGCCGGCAACGGCTCGAAGAGCTCGCCGAGACCCTTGCCTCGGCAGCCGGCGCCCGGGTCCATCCGGATCCCGAGCTCATGGCCGAGCACGTAGAGCTGGTGGAGTGGCCCGGCCTGATCGCCGGCTCGTTTGAAGAGCGATTCCTCGAGCTGCCGCCGGAGGTGGTCGTCACCAGCCTCCGTCACCACCAGAAGTGCTTGATCCTCGAAAACGGTGACAACGGTCTGCAAAACGCCTTCATCGGGGTTATCGACCGCAAGGATGATCCGGAGGGACTGATTCGTCAGGGCAACGAGTGGGTCATGGGTGCCCGCCTCGCGGATGCCGGGTTCTTTTTCGCGGAAGATCGGAAACGGAGCCTCGCGGACCTGGTGCCGGGTCTCGACAGCCTCGAGTTTCACCGGGTGTTGGGTTCGCTGGCGGACAAGGCGGCCCGCGTCGGGGAGCTGGCGACGACCATCGCCGACGCCGTCGGCGCTGAGGTCGATCGTGACATCCTGCGCTCGGCCGCTCGGCTCGCCAAGGCCGACCTCCTGACCCACATGGTGGGGGAGTTCCCCGAGCTGCAGGGCGTCATGGGTGGCCACTACCTGCGCCTTGAAGGGGCGTCCGACGAGCTGTGGACGGCGTTACGGGACCACTACCGACCGGTCGGCTTCGACGGCGCGGTGCCGGATTCGGTTATCGGCATGCTCCTGGGGGCGGCCGACCGGCTGGACACGGTCGCCGGGCTTTTCACCTTGGGCGAACGGCCGTCGGGCTCCAAGGACCCGTTCGGTCTCCGGCGTGCCGCCCAGGGCGCAGTCAAGATCGTTGCTGAGGCGGGGTGGGAGATCGATTTCGCCGAGATGATCAAAGCCGCAGCACGCGCGGTGGCCGATGACGCGGACGACAGCGAGGAAACGGTTGTCGATGCCGTCACGACCTTTGTGGCCGACCGGGTGAGACGGTGGCTGACCGATGTGATCGGTGTTTCCGGCGATACTGCGGACGCGGTCATGGCGGCCGACTGGTCGAATCTGCCAGCGGCCGTCGTTCGTGCACGGGCGCTGGAGCGGGTGCGCGGCTCCGAGAACTTTCGAACCCTCGCCCTCGCCTTCAAAAGGGTGCGCAACATCACCGACGGTCAGCCCGATCGCGGTGTCGATTCGGAACTCTTCGAAACGGCCGAGGAGCGCGAGCTCTATGCGGCGACCGAGGAGTTTGCGCGACAGCTTGAGGGCCTGCTCCCGAGGAAGAAGGTCGAAGAGGCTTTTTTGGCCATGGAACCGATCGCCGAAATCCTCGAGCGCTTCTTTATCGAAGTGCTCGTGATGTGTGAGGACGAGCGCATCCGCGACAACCGGATCGCGCTCTTGAAGCATTTGGGACGACATTTCATGGATCTTGCAGATCTCTCGAAGCTGCAGATCGAAGGAGGAGAGTAGTGGGCGACGCGAAGTATGTGTACTCGTTTGGCGGCGGCACCGCCGACGGCCAGGCGGAGATGAAAAACCTTCTCGGCGGCAAGGGCGCCAATCTGGCCGAAATGGCCAGCCTCGGCATCCCGGTGCCGGCCGGGTTCACGCTGACGACCGAGGTGTGCACCTATTATTACGAACACGATCAGACCTACCCGACGACCCTCGAAGCCGAGGCCGACGCGGCGATGGCCAAGGTCGAGAAGATCATGGGCACCAGATTCGGCGACCCCAATGATCCTCTCCTGGTGTCAGTGCGCTCGGGCGCGCGTTCCTCGATGCCCGGAATGATGGAGACTGTCCTCAACTGCGGTCTGTGCTCGGCGACGATCCCCGGTTTGATCGCCAAGACCGGCAACCCGCGGTTCGTGCACGACGCCTATCGGCGTCTCATCATGATGTACTCCGACGTGGTGATGGAAAAGGCCGCCGGCGTCGAGGTCAAGGAGGGCCAGGGCATCCGCCAGCAGCTCGACCGCATGCTGGAGGACGTCAAGGAGAAGGGCGGATATGCGACCGACGCCGACATCTCGGCCGAGGATCTCGAGAAGCTTGCCAACAGCTTCAAGGCCAGAGTCAAAGAAGTGCTCGGCAGGGAGTTCCCTGACGATCCGAAAGAGCAACTGTGGGGCGGCATCGGAGCCGTTTTCTCGTCTTGGAACGGGAAACGCGCCGTTTCCTACCGCCGCATCGAAGGCATCCCCGATGACTGGGGCACTGCCGTCAATGTCCAGGCGATGGTCTTCGGCAACATGGGGGACGACTCGGCAACTGGCGTCGCATTCACTCGCAACCCTGCCACCGGCGACAACAAGTTTTACGGCGAGTGGCTGGTCAACGCTCAGGGCGAGGACGTTGTGGCTGGAACCCGCACCCCCAACCCGCTCAACGAGGACACCAAGAACGAGCAGAACGAGCACCTCCCGTCGCTGCAGGTGGCGATGCCTGAGGTCTATGAGCAGCTCTTCGGCATTCGCAACCAGCTTGAAGAGCACTACCGCGACATGCAAGACATCGAGTTCACGATCCAGGACGGACGCCTGTGGATGCTGCAGACCCGGGTCGGCAAGCGCACCGGCACCGCGGCCCTTAACATGGCCATGGACATGCTGTCAGAGGGTCTGATCGACAAGGCGACCGCGGTCCTGCGGGTCAAACCCGAACAGCTGGACGAACTTCTCCACCCGATCGTCGACCCTGCTGCTGAAGCGAAAGCCGAGCTCATCGCCAAGGGCCTCCCTGCTGGTCCCGGCGGTGCCTACGGCCAGATCGTGTTCTCGGCCGATGATGCCGTGAAATGGAACAAAGCCGGCAAGACCGTGCTGCTGGTCCGCGAAGAGACCAACCCAGAGGACGTCGAGGGCATGCGCGCGGCGGTCGGCATCCTCACCGGACGTGGTGGCATGACCTCACACGCGGCGTTGGTCGCACGCGGCTGGGGCAAGTGCTGTATCGTCGGCGCCGGCGCCCTCGATATCGACGTCGTCGGCAAGACCATCAAGGTGGACGGCAAGACGTTCGCAGAGGGCGATGTGCTGACCCTCAACGGCACCCGCGGTCTGGTCTACGTCGGAGAGCTCGACATGATCGATGCCACCGAGAATCCTCGCTTCCTCGACTTCATGAAGCTCGCCGACGATATCCGGGTAATGAATGTACGGACCAACGCCGAGACGCCCGAGGACGCCGGCATCGCCATCGAGTTCGGAGCCGAGGGCATCGGTCTCTTCCGGACCGAGCACATGTTCTACGGCACCGGATCCGAGGAGCCGCTCTTCATCCTTCGTAAGATGATCATGGCGGATTCGGAGGCCGAACGCCGGGCGACCCTCGACGAACTCTACCCCTTCGTCAAGCGCGACATGAAGGCGACCCTCGTGGTCATGGGCGAAAGGCCCGTGACCTTCCGCCTGCTTGACCCGCCGCTGCACGAATTCGTTCCCCAGAACGAGGCCGAGCGCAAGGACCTCGCCGACGCCCTCGGGGTCACTGCGGAGGAGCTCGAACGCCGGGCGGACGAGCTGCACGAGCTCAATCCAATGATGGGCCACCGCGGCGTCCGCCTCGGCATCACATTTCCCGAGATCTCCGAGATGCAGTTCCGAGCGATTCTCGAGTCGGCCGCTGAACTCCGCCAGGAAGGCAAGACGTGCTTCCCCGAGATCATGGTCCCGGTAACCTGTGCCAAGGAAGAGCTCGATGCCCAGCTCGAGCTCGCTCGAAAGGTCCACGCCGAGGTCTGCGCCAAATACGGCGTCGACTCGGTCGAGCACCTCTACGGCACCATGATCGAGATTCCGCGTGCCGCGCTCACTGCGGACGATATCGCCGAGACCTGTGAGTTCTTCAGTTTCGGGACCAACGACCTGACGCAGATGACCTTCGGTTTCTCGCGCGACGACATGGGCGGTTTCCTGCCCGAATACCTCGACAAGAAAATCCTGCCGGTCGATCCCTTCCAGGTTCTCGACCGCGACTCGGTTGGGGTGCTGGTCAAGACCGGCATCGACAAGGGCCGCTCGACCCGCCCCGACCTCAAGGTCGGGATCTGTGGGGAGCACGGCGGCGAGCCGAACTCGGTCGAGTTTTGCCACTTGGTCGGCATGAACTACGTCAGCTGCTCGCCCTACCGGGTGCCGATCGCCCGCCTCGCGGCCGCGCAGGCCCAGATCAACCACCCGCGCAAGTAGACAACTTCGACGTATCGATCAACAACCCGCGTTCTCCGGAGCGCGGGTTTTTCTTGTCCCGGCGTAGCCCGTAGGGCGAAGCCGGATCCCGTCTCCGTGCCCGTCTCCGCCTCCGTGCCCGGATACCCGCCCACCGCGGTCTTCAACCGTGGCCACGCGTATTTGGTGCTCGGTGCCTAGCCCGCATATCTCATCCGCTGCGCGCCGCAAGCGCCGCGCGGGCGGGCATCAGAAACGATGAAAGCGGCCTGGGGCACGTCTCGCTTTTCATCCCGCCCCCTCCCCCCGCTCACCCACCCTCAGAAATCCTCGTTGGCCACCGCCCGGCCACCCTCTCCCCGAGGATTTCTGAGGGAAGAGAGTATTTCAGAGCTGGTGCCGGAGTCGCTCCCGCTTCTTCAATGTAAATGTAAGATGCCAAGACGAGGTGAATCATGAACAGAAAGCAGCTCGGATCAGTCCTTATGTGCTTCGTGTTCATTGCAACAGCGTGCGGAGCTCAGAGCCCGCCGCTGGCCAAACCCACACTTCAGATCCTCACTGACGTGCCGTCCGAGATCGACCCCGATGCCCGCTATCTCTTCTATCTCCACGGGGCGATCATCGAGCGAGCAGGGGTGCGGCCGACCCATCCGGAGTTCGGGGTCTACGAGTACCAACAAATCCTGGAAGTATTCGCCGAGCGCGGTTTTGTGGTGATCTCGGAGGCCCGTCCGGCGGGTACGGACGCGACGAGGTACGCGGCAACGGTCGCCGACCAGGTGCGTGCGCTGCTCGCGTCGGGCGTTCCGCCTCGGCATGTCACCGTGTTGGGTTTTTCGAAGGGCGGTGCCATCGCCATCATCTCCTCGTCGCTGCTTGCGAACCGGAAGGTCAACTTCGTGTTCATGGCTGCATGCGGGCCGTGGCTGGCCTCGAGGCCGGAGATAGTTCCTCACGGCCGGTTGCTCGCCCTGCGCGAAGCGTCGGACGGGCTCGTCGGATCGTGCGAGGGGCTCTTCGCGCGGGCGGCCGGAGACGGCGAGCACGAAGAGATCACGCTCGAGCTTGGAGGCGGCCACGGTGCTTTCTACCGCCCACGACCGGAGTGGATCGATCCCGTTGTCGAGTGGGCGTCGGTGGAGTAACTTCCAGGTGCGCCGCCGGCGGATCGATCAGGCGGAGACGGGGCGGGCGATGAGGACGCGGTCACCGGTTCGTGTCGCCATGACCTGCCACTCGGTGCCGCTATGGCAGAAGCTGTCGCCGAGGGTGGCCGACTCGGGCAGCTCGAGAATCTCCACCTGGGGTCCGCTGTCGAGCTCGAAGATCACGACGCGAGGTCGCCTCAGTTGGGTCTCGGTGATGCCCAGTCTCTCCGACCGTGTTGGCGAATCAGGGTGATCGTGTGGACTCACTCTTTGCCTCGGCATCACATGTAGCAAAAAATATGCCCGCCACACCCACCATGAATGACCGTGGATATCAGTGTATTGGGCCTTTGGTTTCGGGAACCCGAATTCCTCGAACGGTGTTCCGAACACTTCACGTCGCGATCACCGAAGTGGACAGTGCGTGTCCTTGAGGTGGCGACGAGTTCTTACAGCTGTCTCGGCGTGCCGAAACGGTATCCGAGAAACGCGAGCGCCGACTTTCGTTTTCCGAACCCGCCCGTGAAGGTCAGGTCCCAGTGCTTGCCGATTCCGGCCCGCATGCCGATGTGGTAGTTCCAGGGTTCCGCCTGATGGAGCTCCACATAATAGGGAACCTCACCGAGGAACGGCATCTCCCAGATGCCCTCATGTGTCTCTTCAGCCTTCTGGTACATGGCGCCAACCCACACCGCCGCACCACCGAAAACGAGGCCGACATTCGGAGTCAGCACCTGACCACTGACGCTCGAGGACGTGACGTCGAGGTCGGTCCAGGTCGCATCGTAGGTGAGGCTCGCGAACCATTTCTTCCCGCCCACCGCCAGGGTGGCGCCCCCACCGTACACGAATCCCGTGTACTCGACCTTGAGGTCGTTGAGGAGGATCGGCAAACCGAGGTCCACATTGCTGAGTTTGACGGTGGTTTCGCCATCGATATAACCGCCGAGAGCGTAGATGTTGAGGAAGGGGAGGACCCAGTAGTCGAACTTGAAATGGTAGCTGTTGGTTGTGTTCTGAATCTCCAGGCCCTCAGCTGCACCGATGTCGAGGCCGGCCAGCGGAACCTGCAGCTCGACAATGTCGTATGGCTGGCTCTGGCTGTATAGAGTGAGCCCGAATCCCCACGGCATGGGCATCCGGGGTCCGCTACTGGGAATGACTGGTTCCTGGGCCCAAATTGGAGTCGATGCCGCGACAAAAAGGATCGCGGCCGTGAGCAGAGACAGCGTGATGGCTCGTTTCAAAAGACCCTCCTCTCCTCGCTCGAAAGTACCGATGTGACACATCCCCCTCTACGGGGCGCCAGTCCATATCATTGATTCGGGAAGAGTGTAGCGCAGATCAATGCCCCCAGACCAGATCTTTGATGGCGTAGAATGCGACGAGCGAGGAGGAACGAGTGGTACTAGACGGGCCTGGCATCCTTTTCATCGTCTCGTCGCCCTCGGGTGGCGGCAAGACGACTCTGATCCGTGAGACCATCAATTGTCTGGCCGAACACGACATCGTCGGCCACTTCTCGATCTCCCACACGACCCGACCGGCGCGGCCAAAAGAGACCGATGGTGTGGATTACCACTTTGTCGACGACAAGAGCTTTGAGCGGATGGTTCAGAATGGCGAATTCCTGGAATGGGCGGAGTACGCCGACTATCGCTACGGAACCTACCGCCAGGCGGTGGAGGAGCAGTTGGCGGTGGGTTGCGACGTCTTCCTCGATATCGAGGTCCAGGGCGCGAACCAGGTCAAGACCCTGATGCCCGAGGTGGTCAAGGTATTCGTCTACCCGCCGTCGTACGAGGTCCTCGAAACCCGCCTCAAGGAGCGGCGTCAGGACCCGCCGGAGGCCATCCAGAGACGGCTGCAGTGGGCTTTACGCGAGTTTCAGGTCGCGGGAGAGTTTGATTATGCTATTATCAACGACCGTCTCGGGGAGGCAGTGAACGCCCTGTTCGGCATCTGCATCGCCGAGCACCAGAAACCGACCCGAATGAAGGCCCGTTTGGACGCCATTCGCAGAGCGTTTCAAGAATCGCTCGAGAAGGACTTCGCCCCATGATTGAGTTGCCCAAAGAGTTCGACTCCATTTTTCGCTACATCGTCGTGGTCTCGCAACGCGCCGAGCAGATCATCAACGGCGCCAAACCGCGGACCGAGAGCCGGCACGCGAAACCGACCCTGAAAGCGCGTGACGACGTCGAGGCCGGCGAGGTCACCTGGCGCATCCTGACCCAGGAGGAGCTCGACGCCCACCGTCAAGCGCTGGTCGAGCAGTTCCGCGCCGAGGTCGACGCGGCCAGCGAGCGACCGAGCACGGGGCCGATCCCGGATGTGTTGCCGACCTCTTCCGTGAAAGGCATTGTGGACGATGACGAAGAGCGAGACGACGAGCTCGAGCGGCTGCAGCGCCTGCTCGGCATGACGCGGTCCACCGGCGTGGCCGATGACGTCGACGAAGAAGACGATGATGACGACGACGATGAGAGTGCCGACGACGATCTGGACGTTGAGGAGGAGGACTGAGCTCCTGTGTTCCTTGACGGCCGCGGGACTGTCCGTGCCCGCGGCCCTGTGAGAAGACGTCTGGTCGAATGAGGGCCAAGGACCTCAACCGTTACCTCGGTGACCTCGGCTGGCGCCGGTCGCCGATCCCCCCCGGCTCGAAAACGCCGTCCGGTGGCGGTACGTCCGCCCATGGAGAGACGCTGGAATCTCTTGCCGCCGCCGCTGCCGGCTGCACGTTGTGCCGGCTCAGCGAGAAGCGCCAGACCGTGGTCTTCGGCGAGGGCGACCCGAAGGCGCGAGTCATGTTCATCGGCGAAGGTCCCGGGGCCGAGGAGGACCGCACCGGCCGACCTTTTGTGGGACAGGCCGGGCGATTGCTCGACCGGATGATCTTCGCGATGGGATTCGAGCGCGAAGAAGTCTATATCGCCAACGTCGTCAAGTGCCGGCCGCCCGGGAACCGGGACCCCAAGGACGAAGAAGTGGCGGCCTGCGCCGCCTACCTTGACCGCCAAATCGAACTCATCGGACCCGAAGTCATCGTGGCGCTTGGCAAACCGGCCTCACGCCGCCTCACCGGCACCAACAAACCGATGGGAGCCCTCCGCGGACACTGGTCGTCCTACCGTGACACACCGCTGATGCCGGTCTTCCACCCCGCCTATCTTCTCCGCAAACCGAAAGCCAAACGGGAGGCATGGGAAGACCTGAAGTTGGTGATGGCGCGGCTGCGGGCGCTCGAATAGAACTTTTCTCAACGCCACCGAGCAGCAGGAGCCACCTTTCGCATTGTCTGCCTCCAGGGCAGACCCCTTTGGGGTGGCCGATTCCAGACAATACGAAAGATGGCACCTTGCGATGCTCAGTGAGTCGCGCTTTTCTCGGAGCCTTCTCGCTATCGATCGCGCTCCAGATAGCGGAGGAACTCCCCGTCGGTCGACAGCAACAGGATCGTGCTCTTGTCCATCGTATGGGTGTAGACCTCCATAGTCTTCAGGAACCGGTAGAAGTCGGGGTCACGGTTGTAGGCGCCGGCGTAGATGTCGGCTGCCTCGGCGTCGGCCCTGCCTTTGATTTCCTGAGCCTGGCGGTAGGCCTCGGAGGTGATCTTCTGGAGATCACGGTCCTTGTTGCCGTTGATGCGAGCCGCTTCCCCGGCACCCTCGGAGCGATACTCCTCGGCGATGCGTTTTCGCTCGGAGATCATTCGCTCGTAGACCTTCGGACGATCGACCTCGGCGTAGTTCGTGCGCTTAAATTGGAAATCGAGGATCTCAATGCCGAGGACCGCGGTTCGCGTGGAGGCGTTGTCCAGGACTTCCTTCTCCAGTTTCACGCGGCCGGCGATGATTTGATGGGATCCCTCCTCGAGCGCGGACGAGACCGTGAACTCGCGGTTGGTGGAACGGACGACCTCGATCAGATTGTGATTGGCGATGGTGTTGCGGGTCTCACCATCGAGAATGTCATCGAGGCGGGATTGGGCGCCGCGCTCGTCACGGAGGCGCTGGAAGAACAGCAGGGGGTCGGTGATCCGCCAACGCGCGTAGGTGTCAACGTAGATGAAACGCTTGTCCTTTGTCGGCACCTCGTTGGGCTCACCGTCCCACTCAAGGAACCGTTTATCGAAGAAATTGGCCTTCTGGATGAAGGGGGTCTTGACCTTGAGGCCGGGCGTGGTGATGGGCTGGCCGACCGGCTTGCCGAACTGGGTAATGATGACCTGCTGTGCCTCGTTGACGACGAAGAAGGCACCGCCGACAGCGGCGATCGCGAGCAGGATGACAACGGCGACCAGAAGGAGGGAGAGCTGTTTCATGGCTTCACCTCCGTCCCGCCCAGTTGGAGGAGCGGCAGCACGCCTTCCAAGCTGTTGTCGAGCAGGATCTTGCGTTCCATGGCCGGGTAGATGGACTCCATCGTCTCCAGGAAAATCCGCCGGCGGGTCACCTCTGGCGCACGACGGTAGGCCGAGTAGACCTCCTCAAAGAGCGCGGCGTCGCCCTTGGCACGGTTGACGCGGTCGATCGCATATCCGTGGGCCTGTTCGATGACCTGAGCCGCCTCTCCACCCGCTTTCGGAATGATCCGGTTGTACTCTCCGCGAGCTTCATTGATCGATCTCTCGCGTTCCTGTTCGGCCTGGTTGACCTCGTTGAACGACGGTTTCACAGGGTCCGGCGGGTTCACGTTCTGAAGCACGATCTGGTCGACGACGATCCCGGTCTCATAACGGTTGCAGAGCTCCTGCAGCCTGAGCTTGACCTCATCCTCGATTTCCAACCGGCCGACGGTGATGACCTCGTCCACTGACCTGTCGCCGACCACCCCACGCATGACGGCCTCGTTCATGTCGCGAAACGTCTTGGTGACGTTGCGGACCTTGAAGAGGTACTTGTAGGGATCGTCGACCCGGTACTGGGCGATCCACTCCACAACTGCGACATTGAGGTCGCCTGTGAGCATCAGCGATTCGAATTCGAAGTTGCGGTCGGTGTATCGGGTGCGGACCCCGGCCTCCGCGGTCTGGAAACCGAACTCCTGTTTGAGCTGGCGCTGGACGGGCACCTTGAGTACCTGCTCGACGGGTGCCGGCATCTTGAAATTGAGTCCCGGGTCGGCGGTGCGGTTGTATTTCCCGAAGCGGAGGACGATTCCGACCTCCTCGGGCTGGATCGTGAAGACGATGCTGAACGCGATCGCCAGCCCGATCAAAACCAACACGCCGGTAAGGATGACCCTGATCGGCGGTTTTCCGGGGCGGAAATTGCCGATATCGATCACGCGAGGTTCGTTGGAATCCATACTCATCCCCTTTCGAGGCCGGTTGTGTGTTTGTTTGGAGACGCCACGTTCGGAAGTGTACCGCAGTTGAATGAGGAATGAGGAATGAGGAATGAGGAATGAGAAATGAGGAATTCCCACCCGCCCGGTATTTGGAGACGCCTTTTTGGGTGGGTTGGCGGCATTCCTAATTCCCAACTCCTAATTCCAGAAGGGGCTTACCCGTCCTGTTTGTCTTCGCCAGCGTCTATGGGTGCGGTGCGAAGGCTGAGCTTGCCGTCTTCGACGTCCAGCTGAATTCGAGTTCCAGGTCCGACCTCGCCCGAGAGTACCATTCGCGCGAGCGGGTCCTGTACGAGACGTTGGATGGTACGTTTGAGCGGCCGCGCGCCGAAGTCGGGGTCGAAACCTTCGTGGGCCAGCAACTTTGCTGCTGCGGCGGTCGCCTCCACCTCGAGACCCTGGTCGGCCAGCAGCCGGTTGAGGTTGGCGAGCTGGATGTGGACGATCTTCTCGACATCTTCCTCTGAGAGCCGGTGGAAGATCAGGATCTCATCGATGCGATTGAGAAACTCGGGACGGAAGTGTTGCTTGAGCTCCGCCTCGACCAAGGTCGTCATGCGCTCACGCTCCGACTCGGGAAGGTCCCGGATGACATGTGAAGCGATGTTCGAGGTCATGATGACGACCGTGTTGCGGAAGTCCACCGTCCGGCCCTTGCCGTCGGTCAGCCGGCCCTCGTCGAGTACCTGCAGCAGCACGTTGAACACGTCGGGGTGGGCCTTCTCGATCTCGTCGAAGAGGAGCACCGAGTAGGGCCTTCGGCGCACCGCCTCGGTGAG
>CAYRFI010000054.1:0-25799 GCA_964423595.1 uncultured Thermoanaerobaculia bacterium
GACCTCGAGAGCGCCTTCCGCTGCGGTTCGGCGGCCCTCGAGTTGGCCATCGAACACAACGACCAGCAGATCGCCAAGAACTGCCTGTTTCTTTTGAGCGAAATCGCGGTGAGACGGGGCGACACCTTCGGTGCCCGCCGTTACCTGCACGAGCTCACTGCGTACTACCCGGAGGCCGGGATCTCCGAGGAGATCATCGATGTTTTCCTCGCCACAGACCTGACCACCGTGGTGAACCTGAGGGGGTAGCGATGAGGGGAATCAGAGTCTGTCTGATCGCCGCCATTGCGCTTGGAGTCGCCGGCGTGACTGGCGCCGCCGGGCCGATGGTGCTGACCAGTGACGGCGATATATACAGCGCCGCCACGCGGGACAACCAGGTGGTCC
The DNA here is from genome assembly GCA_964423595.1 of uncultured Thermoanaerobaculia bacterium. Classification (GTDB taxonomy): domain Bacteria; phylum Acidobacteriota; class Thermoanaerobaculia; order Thermoanaerobaculales; family Sulfomarinibacteraceae; genus Sulfomarinibacter. The sequence goes on from CAYRFI010000054.1 coordinate 388, forward strand.
TCACCGCCCGGTATGCCGACGGCACGGTCAGCGAGCTCTTCGTCCCCCAATCGGCGGCTGCGGTCGAAAGCTCCCTGCAGGTGGGAGTGGATGAAGCAACTGGCGCCGTCTATGTCCTGTGGCAGAAGCTGACCGGTCTGGATGCCAGGCTCCGTCTGGCCGGCTACCTCGACGGCACCTGGATCGGGCCGCGAACATTCGCTGGTGGCGACGGGACTGCCGCCCTCAACCCGGTCATGCTGATCCACCGCCCGGTCTCGAAGGTCGTGGATGGATTCGACGAGGACGGTGAACCGGTGGTGACCGAGCTGGCAACCACCTTCCTCCACCTCGCATGGTGGAGCCAAGCCAGTGAAGAAGATGCCGGTTTCGCGAAATACGCCGCGCTCGAGCTGGACGAAAACGGCGTCCCGCAATTCAACGACATGGAGCCGGTCGAGCTCGAGGGGCTTTTCCCCTTCGGTATCGCCTGCTTCGAGTTCGAGGCGAGTGAAAACCTCCGCCACCCCAAGCTTTTCATCGACCCGCAAAGCAACAACCCGCACATCTTCGCCACCGACTTCGGCGACTGCTTCTTCCAGATTCTCGAGCTGGTCCCCGTGGTCGAGGACGACGTGCCGGATTTCGGAAAGCGCCGCCGCCAGATCATCATTCTCCGCAAAGCCTCGATGATCGCCCTGCGACCCGACCTGCCCCTGGCCAAGGGCAGGCTGGTGGTGGGCAGTGGGCTCAAGATGCTCATGTACTGGGATGGTGACGAAGAAGACCTCGTTCAATACCTCGAGCTCGACGAGGAGGGTCTGTTCGAAACCAAGAACCTGGTCCTCGATGACAAGCTCAACCACGAGCAGGCTACCGAGCTGATTCGCGAGCTGGCACACTGATCGCGTCCGCAACCTGATACGCACCACGGCCTGTTCTTCGGAGCAGGCCTTTTTTTGGAGTAACCAGTAACCAGTCATCAGTTGGAAAGCCCGAGGGGTTGGTTGGTGAGGACTGGTTACTGGTTACTGATCACTGGTAACTTTCTCCGGCGGAATGACCCGTCGCAGCAAATCCTCCAGTGCCGCGGCGTAGCCATCCCAGGTGAAGCGAAAGCGAGATTCACGCGCGCCCGCGGCGAGAGCAGCCAGCTTCTCATGGCTCAGCTGCTCGAGGGCGCGCGCCAGTTCATCGACTGAGCCGGGTTCCACGAGCGCACCGTTGACGCCATCGCGCACGACCTCGGGAAGCCCTCCCACCCGCGTGCTCAGAACCGGCAGGCCGGCCGCAAGTGCGAGCGGCGCGACCGCCGATTGGGAGCCCGACCGATAGGGCAGCACCATGAGATCGGCCACCGCCAGCAACGCGGGGACCCCAGTCTCCGCCACCCAACCGAGCCGCAGCTGCACCCGGTCCTCGATGCCCAGGGCGCGAACCTGGTGTCCGAGAGCAGGACCGAGATCCTCCCAGGGCTCGCCCGCCACCACCAGCATCCAGTGGCTGTCTGCAGGCTGTTCCGCGATGGCCTCGAGCAGAAGATCGACCCCTTTGTAGGAACGGATGAGCCCCAGGAAAAGGGCGACCTTCCGATCGGCCGGGATCTCGAGCTGGCGACGCGCCTCTTCCCGCAGCGGCAGCTCACCGAGTTCAGGGGGAGGCAACGGGTGCGAGGCCATGGGCTTGGCCGGGTAGGCGGCCGCCAGCTCCTCCTCGAGGACCCGGGCGTGGGTGAATACCGCATCGCATCGACGCAGCACCATACGCGCCGCCAACCGCTGCAGAAGACCGGCCCCATGGTCCGCCGGGTTGTGGGCCACCGCCACCGCCGGCGGCCTCGGGCCGCGCAACAACCACCACCACAGACCGGCCCAGGCCCAAGTCCAATAGGGCAGGATCCAGGCGTCGGCATCATATTGCAGAGCCCGGCGCCTACTGCCCGGCCACGATACGGGCTGCAACGGATCGAGCATCACCTCGGCACAGTCGAGCCGGCGACAGGCGTCAGGATCGCGGTCGCTGGCGCCGGGAAAGAGCCACTTCGGGTATTGGCGCCGCGGGGTCAGGAAGAGGACGTCGTGGCCACGCTCCTCGAGCGCATATACCAGATCGGTGGTGGTGCGGGCGATGCCTCCGCGATAGGGGTGGCCCGAGCCGAAGACGGTCAGGCGCATCGAGGGTGTCTACCTCGTCGAGGTCTCACGAAACCAGGTCTCGAGACGGGCGCGCACGTTATCCGGGACCAGACCCGTGACATCGCCGCCGAGCGCCACCACCTCTCGCACCAGCCGCGAGGAAAGGTAGAGAACCTCCTCTTTGGGGGTCAGGAAGACGGTTTCCACCGGTGGCCAGAGCCGGCGGTTCATGAGGGCCATCTGGAACTCGTACTCGAAGTCCGACACCGCGCGCATGCCGCGGATAATGATGGTCGCGTTCATTTCCTGCATGAAGTTGACCAGCAGGCCGTCGAAAGACTGTACCTCCACCGCCGGCGTGTCACGGTAGTGCTCGCGAATCATCTCCGCCCGCTCGTCCGCACTGAAGAGTGAGTCTTTCCCGGTATTCTGGAGCACACCGACGATCACGCGCGGGAAGATCCGCAGGGCGCGCTCGACAATCGCCACGTGACCAACGTGGAAGGGGTCGAACGACCCCGGGAAAACGGCAAGCGGTGCGTGGGGTTCGGTCACGGTGGGGATTGTAGCACCGGGTTCCCACCTGCCGCCCACCCCACTTCAGCCGATTTCGGATTTCGAATTCCGAATTCTGTTCTATTTCTCTTCCGCGCCGGCGGTCGCTCGATTGTGCTGGCGATCAACCACCCGTATCACCACCATGTGGCGACCTGACGCAGCCGGAAACTCGAAGGTCTCCTCGCGGCCATCAAGCAACCCGTCCCTCGGCGCGATGGGAACCCACTCAAGACCGTCCCGGGACCACTCGGCGCGGACGATCGGACTGAGGTTGTCACTCACCGACACGACCCATCGATCGCCGGTTCGGCGCAGGCTTGCTGACGGAGGGGTGTTGTCGACCGCAAACCAGCGGCTCACCCGGCTGACCTCGATGGCCCCGTCCGGGTTTCCAGGTGCGTCAGTTGCGGTGAGCCGGAAACGGTAGATGCCATCGGGCAAGGCGTGAGTATCGACTCCGAGTTGGGTGCCTGCGATCCGCTCGCGGATTTCGAAGCTGAACCCATTTCGGTCCTCGATCTCGAGACGGTACAGCAACGGGTCTCGATTGGGGTCCGAGACTTCCCAGCTCACCGTGCGGAACCCGGCGCGATAGTACTTCTTGCCCTTGGTCGACCCGTTGTTCTTCGGAGCGGAGTCGTCGATGACCGTGAAGATGCCGTTGATATCGGGGTGGACGGCCTCGATCACAGGCCCGGCCGGCGGTGGGGCCTCGAGGTACACCACCCCGGGCTCTTCAACCGTAATGTCTTTCATCTCTGGCGGCAGGTTGATCTCGACCACCGCCACCTCGACCCTGTCAACCACCGGCGCGGGCTTCGCGGCGGCCGGGAAATCCACCTCCCACTGCAGTGATCGCGCCGCCGGCAGACCCACCGACCCTCCCGACGCCGGCATCCAGGCGGTCCACGGCAGCCAGGTCGTATCGGGCTCGGCGGAGATCCCAGAGCGGAAGCGGATCCTGAGCTCGGCGGTCGACGGCTGGACGCGATACTCGCCGAAGCGGACCGGTTGTTTGAACTGCTGTGCTTTCGATCGGAAACGGCCCGGCTGGTCGCTTTCGGTCCGTCGCCACAAGACGCCCCCAGGGCTCTGCGTGAGGAGAGCGGCGCCGTCATCGACAACCCCCACCACCTGCACCGCGTCGATGGTCGCAACGCGGGCGCCGCCACCGTCGACAAAACGCCACACCTCGCCCTCGAAACCGGTTCCGACCAGCAAGCCCTCACCATCCCAGGCAATTGACGTCGCCACTTCACGGACGAATCGGTGGACGCTGAGCAGGCCGCCATCGGCGGTCAGCTTGAGAATCTCCGAGGTTGCTGTCTTGCCGTTGACTTCGGGCAGCTTGATGTCGGTGGAAACACTGACCTCGGTTTTGACCCCTCCGTCCTCACCATCGTCACCATTCTTCTCTTTTTGACGAGCGCTCGTCACCGGCTCCCCCACCAGGGCGGCCGCCCATACCACGCCGCCGCCTGCTGCGAGATCAGCGATCTCGGTGAAGGGGCTGTCCGCGAGCACGCCCAATTGCCCGGAAGGGTCGACCGTCAAAATCAGACCCTTGCCCGAGGTACCGACGAGAAGACGATCAGGTGTCGGTTCGAGGCACCGTGCGTGGACATCGGGTAGCTCGACCCAGCGAACGAGCCCACGCTCGGTCACCTTGAAGATCGACGCCGGCGGGCCACCCGCCGCCACCACCTCTCCGTCGAAGAAGGCCAGATCCCAGAAACCGCCTTCGCCCAGCCGTCCGATTTCGTTCAGCGAACCGCGGCGCCACCGGTAGAGTACGCCGGGGGCCACCGTGGCCACCAGGACGCCACCATCTTTTGTCGCCAGCAAGGCGGTGATCTGCTCGGCTTCCACTTCGGCCAGCAGCTCGGCCTGGTCGCCACGCACGCGGTAGAGGCGCGCCGGGAAGCCGGTGCCGACAATCAGCGATCCGTCCTCTGCGCGAGCGGCGGCCATCACCACCGCCTCTTCGAAGGCCGGCCCCGCCGCCCAGCCCGCAATTCGTTGCACGGTCCCTTCGGCGGTGACCTGGACGTCACTGCCATGGCCCTCGAGTAACTCTTCGGCCGTGTCAACGATCCAACTTCGGGTTTCGGTGGCGGTCGCGAACCCGGTCATCAACAGCATCAGGGCGAGCCAGGAAAGGAAACGGCAACGATTCATCGTGTCTCCGATTCTCGAGAACCGGCGCGCACCGTGAGCGGGATGCGCTGCGCACCGGACACGGGGAAGGGCATCGTCGCCTCGGCCTTGGCGACGACGCTGTAGGCAACGGTATCGAGATTGGCGCCGAGAGCCGATTGCATCTGGATAACGACGCTCGGCGGCGCCGACACGGTGCCGCCTGCGACCGCTACTCCGACGTCGCGCCGTTCGAGCACCGCCACCAGCGATGTGGCCCCGTCGAGTGAGTTGACCAGCCGCACCTCATCGGCAAAGCTCGCCGGTCGCAGGGGACGCATCTGCAGGTCGTAGGCGGTCCACGCAGCGCCATCTGCGCCGACAAGGTCGAGGGGGCCTTCGGGAATTCCGTTTGGGACGTGCACCATCACCGTCTGGATTTTTTCGGCGCCGCGATGGGGACGCAACCGGAAATGCACCGCCAGCTCGTCGCCCGGCCATACGACCCGGCGCTCGGGAACGATGTCGACGATGGTGGCGGCCTCGAGCTTCTCGACGGTCTCGAGCGAGAGTGCGACCGACTCGATCTCGGGGCCCTCGAAGCTCGAGCCTTCGAGGTAGGCAACCACCGCCGTGGCAAACGCGCTCGCCTCGGCCGGCGCCTGCGGATTCGCGATGGTCGCCGACACGGTTGCCGTCTGGTTGCCCGGGTAGCGGACGGAAACTTCAACGGCCACCGTCTGGTCGCCGAAGCTGCGACCATGCACCCCCTGACTCGCCTGCGCCAGGTAGCCGGTCAGCAGCGGCATCAGGATCGGATGGCGGACCGAGCGGTATGAGTATGTGCGTTCATCGACCGTTACGGAGATCGGCACCATCGGCGCTTCAACCCCGAGACGGCCGAGGACCCCGTCGCGACGGTCGGCCACGATGGCGCCGATTTGCTCGCCGATGGTGAAAAACTTGAATGAGCTCATGAGGTTCGGCAACACCGCCACCACGCCCGCCCGCGACAGCGGCATAGCTGTCGAACCCGCGCCGAGCGAAGGGTGGCCGAATGCCCACAGGCGGTCGCCACGGACCTCGGTCACGGTGCCGCCGGCGGCCAGGGTCACGTCGCCATCCGCCAACACGGCAGCGACCATCGAGCCCGGAGTGATCTCCCCCGTTACCGGGATATCCGATTGGCCGCCGCCCGCCGCCGCGACCCAGCCCATGCGCCGACCGCTCTCCGCCAACCAGCTCCCGTTGGACGACGTCTGCCACCCGGCGACGGCCAACGGAAGCACCTGCGATTCTCCCGACCCCTCGGGCAGGAGCCAGTCGACCACCAGTTCACCCAGGCCGCCTTCACGGGCCGCGGCCAGGATCTCGCTCAACTGCGGGCGTGCAGCGGTATTGGTCGCCGGTGGAGATGGCTCCACCTCCATCATCCGGACAAACGGAGTCACGCCTCCGATCGGCTCACTGGCAAAGGCCCAGCCGTAGGCCAGAGCACCCAGCAGCTTGCCATCGAGGTAGACCGGCGAGCCACTCATGCCGGCGATGATGCCGGTCTCCCGCATCCGTGGATGGTCGAGGCGCACGAGCACGATCTCGCCGTCCGGCCTCCCGGAGCCCACCGTGCCGAGCACGGTGAGCGGAATCTCCACCCGCTCGCCTCCATCCATTTCCGTAATGCAGACCCCGGTCCGCCCCGGGGTCGCCTCGGCCGGATCGAGGCTGTCCACAGCCAAGCTGTCGATGCTTCCCGAGACCACCACGATTGTCACCAGTATCGACTTCAGCCAATTCATCAGAAGGCCATTCTACGCATATCCGGATTCAGAAGATCATGGTTTCCCCTCCGGACGGCCCTTGCCCGGTCCATCACGGCAGTTTGACCTTCAAACGAAGTTTTTCCTACAATTGAACCTGCATATCTCACCAGCCTTGGTCGCGAGGCCGAAAAGCTGTTGTGAGATGTGGTGTTTGCGACCCGAGGGGCGCGGACTCGTACTTGACGGTACGTGGAGCACCCCGAGGCGAGCAAGCGCCGCAGATTGCTGCTGATTTTCGGCCGCAGCAGAAGGTTGGTGTGATATGCAGGTAAGGTTCAGAGACTTTATGGACGACTCGATTCTCCCTCATCCGTCGATGATTGACCGGCTGGTCGAGGTGGCGCGCCGCCTGCGCTCGATCCGTCGACCCGCCGAAGCGGCCGAGCTTTTGGAAATCGCGGCCGCGTTCTCGCCCAGGGGAAGCACCCTCCGCGAGGAGGCCAAGCGGGTCCGCAGCGAGGAGGGCATCGACGATTTCGACCGCGAGTTCAAGCGCCGCAACCTCGAGGCCTCCCATGCCCTCGGTATGGCCCACATCTTCGAAACCCGCGGTGAGTTCGCGCGCGCGGTGGACATGATCGACCTCGCCAAGCTGCGGACACCGTTCAACTATCTGGCCTACGCCGCCGCCGGATTTCTCCATCTCCGCCACGACGACGCCGAAACCGCCCTCGAGGAGTTCATCCAGGCCCGCAGGCTCAACCCACTCGATTTTCGGCTTGCGGTGGAGACCTCGCGGACCGCACTCGAGAACGAAGACTTCGACGCCGCCCTCGAGGCCGCCGTCGATTCCATGTTGCTCGCCAGTTGGCGCTCGGATCGGGAACAGCAGCAAGAACGGCGGCGGGTCGAGACCCTGGTCCGCCTGTGCCAGCGCGAGCCGCACGCTGTGGAGCAGCTCATTTCGACCCGCATGTCCACCCTCCAGAAGGCCTGTGATCATGTGGCCCTCAGCCACGCGAAGATCTTCTCGCAGGAGGACACCCCGACACGGAAGGGGCGAATGGCGAAAACCGGGAGCGAGGACGACGATCTCCTGCGCCGCGCTACCGAGCTTCGCTCGATGGCCCTCTTCCGGCACTTCTCGGACGAACTGATCATCCCGCTCGCCAAGTTGGCTCAACCGAGTCCATTCAAAGCCAACGACATCTTTTTTGCCGAGGATGACACCTCTCGAGACCTCAAAATCGTGCGTGAAGGCACGGTCCGTATTTCGCGCACCACCCCAGTGGGAACCCAGGTTCTTTCCACCCTCGATGCGGGCGCCCTCTTCGGCGAGGTCTCATTCCTCGACGGACTGGCTCGTTCCGCGACCGCCTTCGGGGTCGGCGAAGGATCGCTCTACACAATTCCGGCAATCGCCCTCGACGCCCTCGTAGCCACCAACCGAGAGCTCGCCGTAAGCCTGCTGTGGGGTTTCTGGCAGACGCTTGCCGAAAAGGTCCGTGCGGCCAACGCACAGATGAGTGAGCTCTTCGGCGCTCCGTCCGAGCCCTTCCAACTGGAGCGCAGCGAGGACGGGGCCGGCGATCGGGTGCACGTCACCGAGGAGACAAAGCTCGACATCCTGCGCGAGCAGGGTCTGTCCGCGCAGGAGCTGCGGCTGCTCGCCAAGTACTCGCGTGAACGGCGGTACGCGGCCGACGGCCTGATCTTCGCCGAGGGCGAGCCCGGCGACAGCCTGTACATCGTTGTCGACGGAGCGGTCCGGATCTCGCGAATGGTTCCCGGTATGGGCGAGGAGTGCCTGGCGATTCTCGGGCGCGGCGAGGTTTTCGGCGAGCTCGCGTTGGTCGATGACCAGCCGCGGTCCGCCGACGCCCGAGCCCATCGATCGACGAGCACGGTGTTCTCGATCAGCAGGTCCTTGCTCGAGGAGGTGCTGTCGATGGACCCGGACGCCGCGGTCCAGTTCCTCAACCTTCTTTGCCGGCTCCTCTGCCGTCGGCTGCGGGCGATGAACGATCGCCTCGTCGCGTGGCGGGTGATGGCGAGTCACGAATAATTTCGGATTTCGGATTTCGGATTTTCCCACCCACCGACCCACCCAGTTTTGAGTTTTGAGCCTCTGAACCGCCCCGTTCCAACGTGGCGCCGCGTGGTGGCGAGATCTGTGGGTCAGATATCCGGCCGCGGTCAGCTTGACTGGTCAGCGACGAGCGAACCCAGGGCGACGCCAAGGAACTCGAGGGCACCGGCGGCGTCGGTCGAGGGGTCGAGCACGAGATGGATCATCAAGCCGTCGGTCGCCCCGGCGACGAGGATGGACGCCGGCCCGGTATCTGCGCTGGCAAGCCCCGACTTCTTCACGACTTTCGAGATACCCTCGCGAAAGAGGTCGAGCTGTCGCCGCACCGCGGCCCTGAGGTCGCTGTCGCGCGGACTCTCCAGCATCGCCGCGAACACGAAACGGGCGTTGCTGTCGCTCGAAATCTCCGGCGCCGCCCTGGCACACATCTCGATCAACTCGGAAAGGCCTCGAGCTTCTCCCCAGGGTCCATAGGTCGAGGCGACGTTTGCCACGCATCGGTCAAGGGTCGCTTCAAAAAGCTTGACCTTGCCGCCAAAGTGGAAATTTATGAGCGCCAGGTTGACCCCCGCCCGTCTGGCGATGGCGCGGCTCGAGGCCCCGCTCCAACCACCTTTGACGACCAGATCTCGGGTGGCGCGAATCAGCTTGTTTTTGGTTCGCTCACTTTGCTCGGCTCGAGTCGTCTTTGCCATATTTGAAGCCTAACGAAACCTTCTTAATTAATCAAACGTATAATGAAACACCAAAGAGAGGGAGATGCGATCATGAACCGCAACCGGAATTCTTCGAAGAAATTTGCCGTCGTCGCCGGCGCCACCGGCTACCTGGGGCGTCACGTAGTCAAAGCGCTTCACAGTGACGGTTGGCGCGTTCGGGCCGTCGCCCGCGACCCCTCACGGCTCGGAGAATCGATTCAGTACTGTGAGGACGTGGTCGTCGGCCAGGCCACTCAGATCGAAACTCTTCCGGGTCTATTTGATGACGTCGACGTTGCGTTCTCGTCCATCGGCATCCGCAGCTTCCGACGTCGCCCGACCTTTGATGAGGTCGACTACGGCGCCAACGCCCAGCTTGTCGACGTGGCGGTGAGGGCCGGTGTTCGACGCTTCTCGTTCGTTTCGGTCCTCGATGGCCCACAACTGCGGACGCTTTCTCCGCTCGTCGATGCTCGCGAAAGGGTTGCGGATCTCCTGGAAAACTCGCCAATTGAATCAACGGTCCTGCGTCCCACCGGGTTTTTCAACGACATGGGCGACATCTTTCGAATGGCGGCGCGAGGCAAGGTGTGGTTGATCGGCTCCGGCAATACCAGAATCAACCCAATCCACGGAGCCGATCTCGCCGACGTCATCGCGGCGGCCCTCGAGGCACCAGAGCCCGAGCCTGAAATTTCGGTCGGGGGTCCGGAAGTGTTTTCGCAACGCGAAATCGGCGACCTCGCCTTTGGGATTCTCGGGAGGGAGCCTCGATATGGTCACATCTCATCCACGCTTGTCCGCCGGCTCGCCCGCTGGATCCGCCCGCTGAACCGCAACGCGTCAGCCCTCGCCATGATGTTCTCCTCGCTCGGGGACCACGATGCGGTGGCGCCGGCGGTGGGGAGCCGGCACCTCGAAGGCTTCTTTCGCGAGTTGGAGGCCGCCTGATGCACGATCAACAACCTGTCCCGCGACGCACGGCACACCTGCGACTCCTTTTCATCTACCTTCTCAATGCCACCCTGGTCCTCTGTCACGAGATTGACTCGGCCTACTGGCACGAGTGGCGACTCTTCCACCTGCCCGGCGGCGCGGCAGGGTTTGTCGCCATGCACCTCGTTGTCGTGCCGATCATCCTCGTCGGTCTCGTAGCTGTAGCCCGCGGTTCCGCACAGTCCCGGTGGTGGTCGATTCCAATTGGCATTGCCGGCGCGGCAGGCTGCATCGCGCACCTTGGATTCCTCGCCCGTGGTGACGAGAGTTTTTCAACGCGATTTTCAGTTGCGCTGATTGTGGCTTTCGGGCTTTCCAGTGTGACGCTCACGATCATTGCCATGGCTATTCGACCGCTCGAAATGGAAGAGAAAGGCCCCATTTGAGTGTTCTCCTGAAGTGAAGGGAGACCAGATGCACGGCTCGACTTTCGAGAATGGTCCCAAAGCTCCGCCGCCGGAAATGGTGGATGTACCGGATGTGATCCCGATCTTTCCGCTGCCGAAGGTGGTTCTGCTGCCGTCGGAGGTACTGCCACTGCATGTTTTCGAGCCCCGCTATATCGAGCTGGTGCGCGACGCCGTCGCCTCGCACAAGGTCGTCGGCATGGTCGAGGTCCTGCCTGGTCACGAACACGAGCTGCCGCATTCGCCGCCGGTGCGCGAGGTCGGTTGCGTTGGATTCATCGCTACCCACCAGGAGCTCGACGACGGCCGTTTTCTGATGTGGCTTCTCGGTCTCGAGCGATTCCATATCGAGCAGGAGCTCGAGGTGCCCACGAGCTACCGCCAGGTGCGGGTTCAATACCAGCCAACCGCCGAGTCGCCGAAACGCCTCGCAGGGATTCGGCCCCTGCGACAGGAGCTGCGGACTCTTCTGCCGGAGTTCGTCGATCTCGACGAGTCCTCGCGCGAGCTCTTCGCCCGCCACATGGCCGAGGTCTCTGACGCCCAGCTGATTGCCCTTGCCTCGCAGATTCTCGAGATCTCGAGTGAACGCAAGCAGTCCCTGCTCGAGGCGGGCACCCTTTCAGAGCGTTTCTTGATGGTGTATGAAGATCTCTACCGCCATCTCGACACCAACCCGGCGTTCGGGGACTTGGCGCCCCATGAGCTCAATTAGCCGCCCTCCTACCAATCCAGTGATCACTGATTACTGATCACCGATTACTTGATCACACCCCCGGGTGCTATCCTGACCGAAACTCCGCGGGAGGTGCGAGATGCCCGCCACAGATGCAGCAGAATTTGCGCGTGAGAATCTCGACCGTTGGCGAGAGCAAGCCTCGGAAAACTGTTACGCGAGCGATGGGTTCATCAGGCGCCTCTTGCACTGCCACCTCGGCCCGAGGTGGGCCGAGGCGGACGCCCTCCTTCGAGCGGTCAGCGATCAGACTGGACCTCGCCTCGATGCCTTCGTCAGGGAGTCCAATCGCGATGAGAACCTGCCGCGGCTGCGACGCCACGATCGCTTCGGACGTGCGGTGGAAGAGGTCGTATTCCACCCCTCTTACCACGAGGCGGGACGGATCTTCTGGTCGAGCGGCGTTTTGGCGGCACTTGGCAAAAGTGGTAACGAAGTCCTCTCCGGCGGAATCGCCTATCTGCTCGACCAGCACGGCGAGGCCGGCCACGCCTGTCCCGTCGCCTGCACCGCCGGTGCCATCAAGCTGGTGCAAAAAATCGGCAGCGGCGACCAGAAAAGCCGTCTCCTGCCCAGTCTCCTGAGCTCTGACTATGATCGACGCCTGCACGCCGCGCAGTTCATCACCGAAGTCCAGGGGGGGTCCGACGTCGGTGCCAACAGCTGCCGAGCTCGTGCAGACCACCGACGCAAGGGCTGGTATCGCATCAGCGGTGAGAAATGGTTCTGTTCGGTTGCTGACGCCGGGCTCTTCGTGGTCAGTGCCCGAGTCGACGGTTCGCCATCGGGTACCTCCGGGCTCGGTCTTTTTCTCGTGCCGAGACACATCGACGGCAAGGTCAACGGTTTCAGACTGCGGAACCTCAAATACAAGCTCGGAACCCGCTCGATGGCTACCGGAGAGATCGAGTTTGATTTCGCTCTCGGTGAAGCCATCGGCGATCTCAACCGTGGTTTCAAGAACCTCGTCGCCATCGTCCTCGATACCTCTCGGGTGCACAACGCCATCGCCGCCTGTGGCATCGCGAGAAGGGCCCTGAGAGAGAGCCACGCCTTCGCCCAACACCGCCGCGCCTTTTCCAACGAGATTGCGCACTACCCTGGCGTTCAGGAGATCCTCGCCCGGTTGAAGCTTTCCACCATGACCGCTCTCGCCACCACCTTCCGAATCCTCGCTATGAGCGACCTGATTGACACCGGGCAAGCGGATAAAAACCTCGCCGCGGCGCGCCGGATTTCGGTCATGATCAACAAATACTGGACCGCGAAGACGAGCACCACGTGCGCCCGCGACGGGATCGAGCTTCTCGGCGGGAACGGCACCATCGAGGACTTCTCCGTGCTGCCGAGGCTCTACCGCGACGCCATCGTGGTCGAGAGCTGGGAGGGGACCCACAACACACTTGTTGCGCAAGTGCTGCGTGACTTCTCCGAGCGGGGTCTCCACCAACCGTGGCTCGATCGGATGCGCACCGAAATTGATCTGATCGACCACCCACAGCTGGCGACCATTGCCGAGATCGGACGATCAGAGCTCAATGCGGTGGAAGACCGAATCTCGAGACTCCTCGCTGAGGAGCAACGCGCGGCGGCCGCTCAGATTCGTCATGTCGTGGACCACATGTGCCGGCTCACGGACTGGGTCGCCCTGGCGACACAGATGCAGTGGGAGAAGACCTGGGGCGTGAATGCGGACACCGCCGACGCCATCGAACTTTACCGGCTGACGAAAATGGAGAAGGCCGACCCCCAGAGCGCACCCGAGCTGGTTGATCTTCACAGGCGGTTCTCAGAGACAATCTGACAATCACCGTCAGGCGGGCCCGGGGCTACCGATTCATGCTTGCCCAACCGCATCTGTCGCCGCTCCGGGGCTCGACCACATCAAAATCGTGCAGGCTAAAACGTGCCGGATGTGGCGGCTGGTGGGACGAGCGAGCCCTCCGGTTGGGAGGTGAACGCCACCAGCGCCAGTCCGAGGGCGAGGACCAGAGCCGCGGCGACGATCGGCACCAGAAGCTGGGACCAGTCGGTCCTCGTCGTCCTCCCGCCTCCATAACCGCTTGTCGCTTCTGCTTCGTACCTGGTCATTTCGGCCTCCGCCCTCCCACATATAGGACGCCGCAGACGCCCCAAAAGTTGCAGGCGGGCCGTAACCGGCCCGCCTGCGGTCGACAACATTACTTCGAAGCCATCTGGAAGTCGGGATGGCTGTGCTCCATGTGCTCGGCTATCCACAATTCCTGCACGTCCTTTGGCACCGAGGAGAGGGTTGCCTCGAGCTTCAGTTTCTCGCCTTCCCTCTCGACCCAGTAGGTGGTTTGGGTGCCAGGCTTGAACGTGGCATACACCGCCTTGAGCTCTTTCTTGTTTTCCTTCGAGTATTTGACTTCGTTGACCGCGAGCAGCACGTCTCCCTCCTGGAAGCCCGCCTTCTGGGCCGGGCTCCCGTCGTAGACTTTGTCGACGACCCAATGGCCGTCCTCGTCGGTGTCGTAACCGATGCCAAGCCAGGCCATTTCGGAGTACTTCGCCTTCATCTTGGCGAGGCAGTCCTCAGCGCTCCCGGTGCACTTGCCCTTTTCACCGGCCAGTGCGGGCATCGCCAGAAACAGCACCATGACCAACAACGCAGACGCCTTTCTCATACCGAGACCTCCTCGTTTGTTCTGAGGGTTGACGAAAGCCCGACCCGATGGCGGACCACGAGGTCCTCTTGTGGCCGGGTGGACGAATGTCGTTCATGCCGTCCAAGATGAGCCTGCGAGATGTGAATGTCTTCACGACGAAGTCATAAGCTGTCAACACTGTTACCGAGTTGCAAAACCCGCTGGCGGGCACTCTCTCGTGCGCTATATTGCTCTCGACCGCGTCCGATCCGAGGAGTCGATTGATGGCGCTATTGGGCAGCAACCGTAACGGCACATTCTCCGAGTCCGAGCTGCGGGCGGTCGAGCGCAGCGTGTTCGGAGGCCGTCGCGTGCTGTGGGCCGGGTTGCTCGCCGTGCTGCTGCCTCTGGCGGTGCTGCTCGCCCTGCAGTACTGGTGGCTCGCCGATCTCGAGAGGAACTCGGCGATTGCGCGCGAAGCGACCCTCAAAAACTACCTCGAGACGATCACCAAAGACGTTCACTATTTCTACTGGAAGATCTCCGAGCGCGCCCTCAATCTGCCACCCGAGATCTTCGGTGAGAAAAAGACCGCGAAGGCGGCCGGCTACTTCAAAAAGAAGGAGATCGAGGGTGCTAGACAGCTCTTCATTGTCAGCTTTCTCAGCCGGGAACCGATGCTCTTCTATGACCCGAAAAAAGCCGAGATGGTGGTTCCGGAACATTCCGACGAAACGGTAGCGGTATGGGCGGCGGCGTCGCCGTGGTCCTACCTCCGCAAAAAGGGCACCAAAATCGAGAAAACCGCCCTCAGCGTCGACCAGCACGACCAGAAGAATCGCATCATCATCAACCCCATTACCGATGAGCACTTCAAGCTGGTCGGACTCGCGGGGATGATCGTCGACCAGAGATATTTCGAAAATGTCGTTCTTCCCAAGGCCATCGAATCCTCGCTACCAAAATTCGAGGGCGAAGAGAAACAGGAACTCCTCGTCGTCGTGCGGGACGGACAGAAGCGCCAGATCCTGCCCCGTGAGATCGAGGCCAACCCCAAGAATGACCGTGTGAGTCGCTCGTTCACGTTCGTCTTCACCGACTGGTACATCAGCCTCCAAGGAGATTTCGCTTCGCCGGAGAAATGGGCGCGAGCGAATTTCGCCTACAACATGACCCTGTCGGCGGCGCTGGCGGCGGTATTGCTCGGCGGCATCGCACTGACGATTCGTACCGCCCTCAGGGAAATGAAGCTGTCGGCTATGAAAAACGAGTTCGTCTCCAACGTCTCCCACGAGCTCCGCACGCCGCTATCCTCGATCCGGGTCTTCGGCGAGTTCATGCGACGCGGCCGGGTGGAGGATCCCGATAAGGTTCGCGAGTACGGTTCCTACATCGAAACCGAGAGCCGTCGGCTGACCCAGCTCATCAACAACATCCTCGACTTCTCGCGTATCGAGTCCGGACGCAGGGTCTACGCCTTCGAGGACGCAGATCTCGAGGAGATCCTGGCCGGCACGCTTGCCACCTATACGGTCAGACTGCGTGACAAGGGCTTCGACGTCTCCTACCGGGGCCCCGACGAGCCGCTCCCGGAGGTCGAGGTCGACCCCAACGCGATCGACCGCGCGGTGGCCAACCTCCTCGACAACGCGGTCAAGTACTCGGACGGAGACCGGACGATCCGGGTCACGCTCGGCCGCGACAACGGCGAGGCCACAATCTCGGTCACCGATCACGGCATCGGCATCCCCCGCGACGAGCAGGAGAAGATCTTCGAGCGATTCCATCGCGTCAGCACCGGCCTCGTGCACGATGTCAAAGGTTCCGGGCTTGGTCTGTCGTTGGTGCGGCATATTGCCGAGGCACACGGCGGCACAGTCACGGTCGAAAGCGAGGTCGGCACGGGCAGCACTTTCACCATCCATCTGCCACTGACGCGTTCACGGGGAGATGAGGCATGATCCGGGTATTGGTTGTCGAGGACGACGAGGCGATGGCAGTCGCGCTGCGCGACGGCTTTTCCTACGAAGGGTATGAAGTCACCGTGGCTCGCGACGGCGACGCCGGCCTGAGGCGCGCTCGCGAGGACTCGCCCGACATCATGATCCTCGACGTCATGCTGCCGAAGATGACCGGGCTCGAGATCTGCAAGCTTCTGCGGGGCGAGGGTTCCAGTCTACCGATCATCATGCTGACTGCCCGCGGCCAGGAGATAGACAAGGTGCTCGGCCTCAAGCTCGGCGCCGACGACTATGTGACCAAGCCCTTCAGCTTCATGGAGCTCATGGCGCGCGTCGAGGCCGTCCTGCGACGCTCGCAACCGGGCGGTGGCGCCAAAAGTGAAGTCTACGAGTTCGGCCATCTCACAGTCGACGTCGTCCGGCACGAGGCGACGAAGGACGGTGGCCACCTCGAGCTGACCCCGCGCGAATTCCGGCTTCTCGGGTACTTCCTCGCTCACCAGGGCGAAGTGGTCTCCCGCGAAGACCTTCTTGACGCGGTCTGGGGCTACGACACCATCCCGTTCACCCGCACCGTCGACACCCATATTGCCAAGCTGCGCAAGAAGATCGAGGATGATCCCGGCAATCCGCAGCACCTCATTACCGTTCACAGGCTGGGGTATAAGTTCGTCGGATCGGGCGATCGTCAGCGCCACTGAGAATGAGGAGCCACCTTTCGCATTGATGGCCCCGACGCACATCTGGCTTGAATGACGTGCACCAACAATGCGAAAGATGGCACCTAGCGCTTCTCGTTGGATGCGGTGATTTGTGGGCGGGTGGAAGTGGTGACCCCAACGGGATTTGAACCCGTGTTGCCGGCGTGAAAGGCCGGTGTCCTAGACCTAGCTAGACGATGGGGTCACATTCGCGACCGTGTGGACGGCTCCAGCGGCCGCCCGGACGCGTATCCTACAGCAATTCTCGTTGATGGGAAAGTCGATCGATACCATTACAATCCGAACTGGAGGTACTACGATGCGTTCCACGAAAAACCTCGCCCTCGCCATCGGCACCCTCCTCACCGTCGTCCCAGCCTTCGCCGAAGGGCCCGTACCATCGACCTTTTCGATCGTCGCCGCCGATCCCGCGGCTGGAGAGGTCGGCGTCGCGGTCGCGAGTCGATTCTTCGCCGTCGGCACGGTGGTGCCGCACGCCCGCGCCGGTGTCGGCGCGGTCGCGACTCAAGCTCACGCCAACACGAGCTTCGGTCCCCACGGGCTCTCGCTACTTTCCCACGGCAACAACCCCAAAAGGGCGCTCGAGGTTCTCTTGGGTAACGACAAGGGCCGCAGTAAGCGACAGGTGGGATTGGTGACCGCGTCGGGCGCATCGGCAAGCTACACCGGGACCGGCTGCAACGCCTGGGCGGGCGGACGGTCAGGTCCCAACTACGCGGTCCAGGGCAATATTCTCACCGGCGAGGAAGTGGTGGCGGCGATGGAGAAGGCATTTCTCTCCACTACCGGGCGGCCGCTCGGGGCGCGCCTCTATGCGGCCATCGAGGCGGGCGACGCGGCAGGCGGCGATAGCCGTGGCAAGCAGTCCGCGGCGTTGCTGGTGTGCCGCAAGGAAGGCGGCTACGGGGGCTATACCGACCGCGCCATCGACATTCGCGTCGACGACCACCCTGAGCCGATCCGTGAGCTGGGTCGATTGCTCGATATCGGTCTTGTCAACGACGCCTGGAACCGAGGATGGACGGCCTTCACCAGGCAACAGTTCGAGGAGGCCCTGCGTTGGCAAGAGATGGCGGCAAAGAGCGCCGAATCACAACCGGAGGTGCTGCCCGAGGTGCTCTACGACCTGGCGGTGATCCGTCTCGCCAACGGCGACCTCTCAGGGGCGAGGTCCATTCTCGCGCGCGCCGTCACTCTCAATCCCAAACTCGCGGAACAAGCGAGGGTGGATAGCGACCTTGCCGCGTTGTGGCGCGACTGAATTGCGAGCCCCGCAGGGGCGACAAACGGTCCGCGATCAATGGCTGCGGCGCGAGCCGCAGCCGTGGACCTGCGAATTGTTGTTGCCGCTAACTCGC
Source organism: uncultured Thermoanaerobaculia bacterium (assembly GCA_964423595.1). Lineage (GTDB taxonomy): Bacteria > Acidobacteriota > Thermoanaerobaculia > Thermoanaerobaculales > Sulfomarinibacteraceae > Sulfomarinibacter. The sequence goes on from CAYRFI010000054.1 coordinate 18,532, forward strand.
GGCTATCGCCTCAGTACCAATCAAGCAGGCGCACTTCGATGTTGTTAGGATCCTTGGCGACGAGAGAGCGGAACTCATCGAGATCGCTCATCCCGCCCTTGCCGCGATAGTGGTAGGGGAAAACCACCTTCGGCTTGAACTCCAACACCGCGTCTGCTGCCGCCGCGACGTCCATCGTGTAGGGCAGGTTCATGCAGACAAAAGCGGCATCGATGTTCTGGAGGGCCCGCATCTCTGGAATGTCCTCAGTATCGCCGGAGATGTAAATCCTCGTCCCACCGAGGGTCAACAGATACCCGTTGCCGCGGCCTTTGACGTGAAAGGCCTGGCGATCCGGGGTGAGGTTGTACATCGGGATCGCCTCGATGACCGACTCCCCCCACGCCACCGATTCGCCGTTGGCAACGACGGTCACACGACCTCGATAGGCCTCCGGAAACTCCTCCGCGACCGCGGCGGGTCCGACGATCATCGTCGAGGGCCCGACCAGAGCGACCACCGTGTCGACCGAGAGATGGTCGCCGTGGATGTCGGTAATCAGGATGAGGTCGGGCTCGCCGAAGGCCTCGAACGGCGCGGTCCCACCGATCGGATCAACGGCAACGGTTTTTCCGTTCCATTGCATCACGAAGGTTGCATGCTCCACCGGGTGAATTGTCAGCGGCCCCTGTCCCGTGGCAATCGTGGTTTCGGAAGACGAGCCGGCGATCGCACCCGCCGCGAAAGACACACACGCCGCAGCAAAAATGATGTTCCGTTTCACGAACACCTCCCTATCGAGCCCGGCTTGCCGCACCGAGAATGAATCCAAAGGCGTCGCGGACCTTCTTGTGGCCGCCACTCTCAATGACGTCGCCGTGGCCGACGATGACGCGGTCGAAATCCCAGCGCATGATGAATCCCAACGACTCTCGCGCCGCCTGCCGGTCACGGATCATCCAGCGCACGAAACGGTGAGGACCGACGCGACCACCCGCCCCCATCAAACGAAAGACGATTGGAATCCCCCAGGGGCGATCCTTGGGCACATTGAAAACCAGGTCGGTGAGGATCAGGGTGCGGCTGGCGGGGTGGAAGAAGGCTACCTCGTTGAGCATCGGCGCACCTTTGACCGTGCGTTGTTCGATGACTCCCCTCCACTCCGGACGCGGCTCGTCACCGAGCATGCCCGCGAACTTGAGGTCCTTACGTTTGATCGGTAGACCCAACGCGCCGTAAAGTTTCGCGTTCGGATACGCTGCGCAGGCGTCGCCGGCAAACAGATGGTGGGTTTTGTTCGGCGCCACAATGGCTCGGATTTCGCCAAGTCCGTCGAGCTCCGCCCGGAGACCGCCGTCGAGGCGAATCGGCGAGTGCAGGAAGAGGCCGCCATCAGTGAGCCGAATCACCGTCATCCGGGTGCTGAAATCGTACTTCTGCAGGAACTTCGGGACACCTTTGTCGGCCTGACCGTCGGCTGTCCACAGACCGGGGGCGTGCTCCTTGAGGCGTTTCGGACCCATGACCGATCCTCCCGATGTGCTTTGAACTCATCATAACCGGTGCCATCACTTCTTGACATCACGGCGGCGTGGAATCACATTCAGATCAGTGAATCTCTACGAAAGGCTTGAGATCAGGAGACGATCTCATTTAAGGAAACCGGGCACACACGCTCCGTTCCCTGTTCTGATGTATCAGAGGGAGGAAACCAATGACCAGGAGATGGCTTCTCGGATCGGTCGTTGTCGTAGGTCTGGTCGTGGTCTTGAGCTGCGTCTGTGAGCCGTGCAGCCAGGGCAAGAAGAACAAGGAGCTGGTGGCCGAGGTTTTTGCGGTCATCGAGGCCGGCGATCTGGACAAGCTCGACCAGTACGTCGCGGCAGACTACGTCCGCCACTGTCAGGCAACCCCTGATGTCAACATCACCAGCCTCGAGGGGCTCAAGGAGTTCCTGGCCCGTGATCGGGCAACCGTTCCGGATCAGAAGCTCGTGCTCCACCGGCTTGTCGGCGAGGACGATCTGGTCGCTTTCTGGGCCACCTACAGCGGGATTCAGGAAGGTCCGATGGGCCCCTACCCGGCGACCGGCAAACGTATGGAGCTCGACTTCGCCGGCATGCACCGCATCGCCGACGACAAGATCGTCGAGACCTGGGTCACCTGGGACAATCTGGCCGGACTCACGCAGCTCGGGCTCTTCCCGCCGCAGCCCCCGGACGCGACCGAATAAAGCTGGGCTGCGTCCGGTAGCGACACCTGGCGAGAGATTCGGAGGCTCCCATGAGCAAAAGCGCGCTGAGCTTGTTCGCCTTTTCGATCTACCTCTACCTCCTCGGCTTCGTTCTTGTGGTCGCGCCTGACACATTGCTGAGGATTTTCAAGTTCCCCGATGCCGACGGGTTGTGGATCCGGGTCGTGGGGATGCTGGTGATCATTCTCGGCTTCTATTACTCGCACGCTGCTCGTGCCGAGTTCAGGCCATTTTTCATGTGGGCTGTGATCGGCCGTACTTCGGTCCTTCTCTTCTTCATCGCATTCGTCGTCGCCGGCCTCGCTCCCCCCGCACTCATCCTCTTCGGGCTCATTGATTTCGCCGCCGCGATGTGGACCTTCTTCGCGATGCGCTCCGACACCGCGAAGCCGTCCCAGGGCTGACGGAGATCCCCCTTCCCGACCACTCTGTCCTGGGCCGGGTTTTGAATAGACATCGGTTGTGAGCTGGTACACGAGGAGGAGAGGTCCTGGATGGTCGTCGCGGTGTCAATTGTCCTTGCGATTGATGACCACCAGGCTGCAATCGTCGTAGACCGGCTCATCGCCCCGGAATTGATCGAGCTCGGCCAACACCCGGTCGTGGATCGCCTGGCTCGATCCACCCGGTACCAGTCCCTTTCGAAGTCGCTCGAAACCGAATGACTCACCTGGCGCATCCAGAGTCTCGACCACGCCGTCGGTGTACAAGAGCAGTGTGTCGCCTCGCGCGATGACCGCTTCATGGAGCTCGAGCTCGAGCTCCATGTGGATTCCGAGTGGAAACGCCCCCGTGCCTAACTCGATGACGTCGCCATCGGCGCGGCGAAGGAACGGGAAGGGATGCCCCGCGCACACAAAGCGCAACCGCCCGGACTCCGGTTCGAGCACGCCGCAGAAAAGAGTCATGCATGCCCGCCGTCCGCCGGTTCGGCACAGGGCACGGTTGACGAGACCGGCAGCTGCGGCCGGATCGTGGTCGGCGTCGAATCCGAGCTTGAGGGCCGAGTTGGCGATCGCCATCAACAGACCCGCGGCGATGCCGTGGCCACTGGCGTCGCCCACGACGACCACCAGGCGCCCGTCATCGAGTTCGATGAAGTCGTAATAATCGCCGCCGATCGTGTTGGCCGTTCGGTAGGAGAATGCGAATTCGTAGCCCGGCACGCCCGGCGCCCGGCTCGGCAGGAGCTCGCGTTGCAGCCCTCGAGCCACCTCGAGCTCATCACGGACCATCACCCGGTCGGCGAGCTCGAGAACGAGTAGGAGCACAAGTCCGGCGATGCTGACGAGTGAGAGGATCGTCATCCGGATTGACGGGGTGTAACCCGGGTCGATATCGGTCGCTCCCCACAAACCCAGCACGATGCACACTGCAAACAGCAGCCTCCGCGGCGGCGACAGCTTGAACGAGATGCCGAGGAAGAAGATCCGCACCCGATGGAGGAAGCGCCACAACCCTCCCTCGGGTTCCTCCCCGCCGCCGTGCTCCCGAGTAATGACGTCGTAGGCGCGCACAGCGTCCCGATCGAACAGACGGCTGAACTCGCTCTCCCGCATTCCCTCGGTGTAGGTGCGTACGAACCGCTCGGCTTCCTGAAACCACTGGTTCGCTTTCATTCTCACCACGTAGCATACTACGAGCACCGGCGGTGAATGTTGTGGTCCTCGACGCCCCTTTTTTGGTTGATGCCCGAACTCGCGTTTTGAAAAGGAGGTTACAATGCCGCGGTTCGCCGTCAGCCCGGAAACCGGCACCCTGATTTCATGGTATTCAGCTCAGAGTTATTCCTGTTCTACTTCCTGCCGTGTGCGCTCGCGGTCTACTACCTGGCGCGCGGTCGCGGCCGCAACCTCGTTCTCACCTTCGTGAGCTACCTCTTTTACGGCTGGGCCAACCCGCTCTTCATGGTGCTGATGCTCGCGTCAACCGCTGTGGATTACATCTGCGGGCGGATCATGACCGACGGTTTCAGTGTTCCACGCGACCGAGACCTGCCGCTCCTCGAACCGGGTGGCCACAGATCCCGAAGGCAGCGCATGGCGGTGTTTGTCTCCATCCTCTCCAACCTTTCATTGCTCGGATTCTTCAAGTATTTCAACTTCGCAACCGACAACTACGACGCACTGGTGAACTTCATCGGTCTCCCCGGGCTGAGCCTCGACCTCGCGATTCGTATCACGCTGCCGCTCGGCATCAGCTTCTACACCTTCCAGTCCATGAGCTACACCATCGACGTCTATCGCGGTAAGGCGCGAGCCGTCCGCAACGTCATCGACTTCGCGTGTTACGTGTCCATGTTCCCGCAGTTGGTCGCGGGCCCGATCATTCGCTTTTCGGAGGTCGCCGACCAGCTGCTGCAGCGCAGCCATACCTTCGAGAAGTTCTCCCGCGGGGTCGCCTTCCTGGGTTTGGGCTTGGCAAAAAAAATCCTCCTTGCCAACCCTTGCGGCAAGGTCGCCGACCTCGCCTTCGATGCCGGCTCACTGGGTATGGTCGACGCGTGGTACGGCGTCGTCGCCTACGCATTCCAGATCTACTTCGATTTCTCCGCTTACTCGGACATGGCCATCGGGCTCGGACTGATGCTTGGTTTCGTGTTTCCGAAGAACTTCGACTCCCCCTACAGATCGCAGTCGATCACCGAGTTCTGGCGGCGTTGGCACATCTCTCTTTCATCGTGGTTGAAGGACTATCTATACATACCCCTGGGCGGCAACCGCCGCGGCCCCACACGAACCTACGTCAACCTGTTCATCGTCATGCTTCTCGGTGGGCTGTGGCACGGGGCGGCCTGGAACTTCATCATCTGGGGCGCGATGCACGGTGTGATGCTCGCCTTCGAGCGCACCACCGGCAAGGACGCGCTTTACCGCAGGCTTGCAAAACCCGTGCGGGTCGCGATCACCTTCACGATCGTCCTCTTTTCGTGGGTGTTTTTCCGTGCTGAAAACCTTGGCGCGGCGGGCCGTTACTTCGGTCATCTTTTCGGACTCGGAGGTGTCCAGGCGGGCGCGGGTCTTCTCGGCGGAATCATGTATCAGCCCTATTACGTGCTCACCTTCCTCGTCGCCGCCGCGGTCGTGTGGGGCGCACCGCAGACCTGGGACTTCAGCCGGAGCATCACGCCGGCAAAGGCCACTGTCACTCTCACCCTGTTCTGGTTGTCGCTGGCCGTGCTCTTCACCCAGTCGTTCAACCCCTTTATCTATTTCATCTTCTAATGAGCATCTGCAACGGTTTTCCGCGTTTTCTGTACCGCCCGCCGCACCCCGCGACGACAGCCGCTGGGCCAGCGTCACTGCGGGCCGAACCTGCGCCACGGGCTGGAGGTCGCTGAATGGCGGAGAGCCGCGAGCAGATCGCCAGACGCGAGGTCGGCCACACCGACATCGCGCCATCGCTGAGCCGGGCGTTGACCGCGGTATTTCTGGTGACAATTCTGGTCGTGCCGGCGCTGCAGGTGGTGTCCGACATCAGCCAGGGCCGAACCGGCGATCGCGGCAGCGCGGTGCCGCAGGCCGTCGATGCGCTGCGCCTGCCTGCGGTGGGTCTGCGGGCGATGGCAACCGCAGAAGGCGGTCCGCTCGCGCGGCTCTTCGCAGCCAATCGCGAAACCCTCCGCGCTATTCACTCCTTCGAGGACACGCTCAAAGAGCGATCGCGGGTCGGCGAATGGATTCGTCCGCGTCTCCAGGAACCTCTCACCCGAATGCTCGGCGTCGGCAACGAACAGGTCTACTGTGGCCGCTCCCAGTGGCTCTTCTTCCGCCCAGCGGTGGACCACCTCACGGGGCCGGGTTTTCTCGACCGACACCAGCTGGCGCGCCGGGCCGCCGCGGGCAACGAGTGGCAGGCGCCCCCGCAGCCGAATCCCCTGCCCGCCATCCTCGAGTTCCGCGATCAGCTCGCCGCGCGCGGAATCGAGCTGTTGATCGTCCCCGTACCGGTCAAAGCATCAATCCATCCGGGGCAGCTGTCACGGCGCTACGCTACCGCCGGCGAGGCCGTGAACAACCCCTCCCATGACGATTTTCGAGCCAGGCTCGAGGCCGAAGGTGTCCGGGTATTCGATCCGACACCGCTGCTCGTGGACGCGGCTGTCTCCACCGGCGAACCCCAGTACCTGACTACCGACACTCATTGGACGCCTCAGGCTGTTGATGTGGTGGCAAGGGACGTGGCGATCAGAGTGCGAAAAATGGTCGCCCTCTCGAAAGAAAACAGGGTTCGATACGCCAGCAAAGAGGCATCTGTCCGCAACACCGGCGACCTCGCCGAGATGCTGGAGATACCCACACTCTTCACCGCGCAAACCGTACAGACAGCTGTGGTGGAAAACCCGGGTGGAAAGCCGTGGCGAGCCGTCCATTCGGCAGAGGTCTTGCTGCTCGGCGACAGCTTCGCCAATATCTATCACGAGGAGAACCTCGGGTGGGGGATGGGCGCCGGTCTCGCCGAACGCCTCGCCTACCACCTTCGACTTCCGGTCGACACCTTGATTCGCAACGACGACGGGGCGTTCTCCACCCGCCTCTTGCTCAGCGAGGAGATCGGTCAGGGCAGCGATCGGTTGGCTACGACCCGGGTCCTCATCTGGGAGTTCACCGCCCGCGAGCTGAGCGTCGGTGACTGGCGATCAGTTCCCATGGCACACGTCGCTCAGGGCGACAGCAGCTTCGTCGTGCCTCCGCGGGGCACCGCCTTCGTTGTCGAGGGCACTGTGGCCGCTCTCGCCGATCTTCCGAACCCGAGAACGGCTCCGTATGCAAACTATATCGTTGGCATGCACCTGGTCGACCTGGCATCGGACCACGCCCTCGACGGGAACCAGGCACTGGTCTTCACATGGGCGATGCGCGACCGTCGGCTCACCGCCGGCGCCCACTACCGGATTGGCCAACGCCTTCGCCTGAAGATTCGACCGTGGGCGGACGTGACAGAGGAATTGGGATCGACCAACCGTGGTGAGATCTTTCAGGACAACTTGTTTCTCCGGACTCCGTGTTGGGGCGAGGAGGTGAAACCGTGAAGT
>CAYRFI010000054.1:25899-27509 GCA_964423595.1 uncultured Thermoanaerobaculia bacterium
GCGCCGGATCACTGGGGTCTTGCTGGTTTTCGCGGCGCTCGCTTGCGCAGATCGCGACGCCAAACTCGGGCAAGACAATGACGCCGAGCTCAGGGAAGAGTTTCGGGCGGCCTGTCTTTCCCTGTCCGATCAGCGCGTGCCCGGTTCCAAGACAACGGTGAAAGGCCGTGACGGCTGGTTCATCCACATCGGAGAAGTGCAGTACCTGAACGCGCCAAGCTTCATCGGTGAAAACGCGGTCCACGCCAACCCCATGGCGCCTCCCAAGTATGCCGACCCGGTGCCGGTGATCGTCGATTTCCATCGGCAGCTTCAGGAGCGTGGCGTTGAACTGTACTTCATGCCGGTCCCCGTTCGTCCAATCATCTATCCCGAATCGGTACTCGGACCGGAACCCTTTGCCGAGCGCGAGACGATCCCCAATCTCCACCAGTCCCTGCAGGAGTTGCTGTCCGCTCTCCGAACAAGTGGCGTCCGGGTCTTCGATCTGACGCCCACGTTCCTCAGCCACAGAGAGCATCCACAACGCGGGGCCGTCTACGTTCCATCCGATACCCACTGGACGCCCTACGGCATCAGCCTGGCGGCGAAAATCCTTGCTGACGAGATCAAGAAAATGCCGTGGTTCGAAGCCGTTCCCAAACAGAAATACCGCGAACGGTGGATGACGAGAAAGTACAGAGGTCTGCTTTATCGGGACTACGAAAAGGCCTCCGGCACAGTCCTCGAGCCGGACCCGGTACGGATGCGCAGGATCATGCTCGAAACGGAAGGAGGCTTGGAAGCCTTCGGGCTCCATCACCCCCAGAGCCCGGTGATCGTCATCGGAGACAGCAACTCGATTCACTGGTCCAGATTCAATTCCGGGCTGCCCCACTCCCTTGCCTTCGAGCTCGGGTTCCCCGTCGACGTGCTTTCCGCGAGCGGTGGCGGCGCCAACGAGTCCCGCCTCAACCTGTTCCGCAAGATCCGCACAGAGCCAGAGTATCTCGAGGGCAAGCACGTCGTGATCTGGTGTTTTTCGGCCCGCGCCTTCACCAAAACCCGCGAGGGTTGGATTCCCATCCAGTTGTGAAATGCACCGGGGCTCGACGTCGACGCCGTGCCCTTCGCAAGATCAGATACACTCCGCGGAGGTGGAGGCACGATGGAGAGATTGACCCTGATCATCGCCAACCGCAACTACTCATCATGGTCGCTTCGCGCGTGGCTCGCGCTCGAGGCCACCGGGCAACCCTTCGACGAGGTGATCATCCCGCTCGGCCGGCCCGAAACCACCGCAGAGATCCTGAGCTGGTCGCCAACCGGCCGCGTTCCCGCCCTCCACCACGGCGAAATCCGGCTGTGGGACTCGCTCGCCATCTGCGAGTACCTGGCAGAGACGTTCCCCGAAGTCGCTCTGTGGCCGGCTGATGCGACCGCTCGCGCTACCGCCCGCTCGGTGGTCGCCGAGATGCACTCCGGCTTCACCGCCCTGCGCTCGCACATGACCATGAACCTGCGCGCCTCCTACCCCGGCGCGGGCCGCGAGCCCGGGGTCGATGAGGACATCGCACGGATCACCGCGATCTGGGAGGAGTGCCGCACGAACCATGGCGCCGGCGGCGACC
>CAYRFI010000055.1:0-27482 GCA_964423595.1 uncultured Thermoanaerobaculia bacterium
AGAACGGATTCGATGAGGCACTCGGTTACGCCCAGCGGATGGGGGTCACCATCTACATGATCGGTGTCAGCATTCCCTCGACCAAGGTGACGACCCGATGGCAGATCAACAAGTTGGCTTCTGCAACGGGAGGTAGGGCTTTCTTTGTCTCGGAGAAGTCGGGTCTCGACAAGATTTACGCCGACATCAATCGCGAACTCAGGACCCAATACCTGCTTGCGTATACCTCGAGTTCGGAGAAACCCGCCGACGAGCTGCGGAAAATCAAGGTCGAGGTTGATCGCAAGGGGGTCAAAGTTCGAACCATTACCGGGTATTACCCGGCCGGTGGCCCGTGATCGGGCGCGGCAGAATGTCCGAAGAAATGAACGGAGGATGAAGCCGTTGCGAAAGAAAAAACTGCTGATCAAGGCGGGAGCGACGTTGGTGTTGGCGGCCGCGATCTCCACCGGCATCACCTTTGCCAGGGACCCGAATGTCAAGGAGGCAAGTGCGGAGATGAAGTGGGGGTTCAAGGCGGCGCGTCGCGGTTATTGGCAAGAGGCGTTGATGCGATTCGAACACGCCAACGAGCTGACTCCAAACCAGCCTCGGATTCTCAACAACATCGCGGTGGCGCAGGAGGCGAACGGGCGTTACGAGATGGCCCTTCTCACCTACCAGGAAGGGCTTTCTCTGGCCCCCAATAATTCCGCATTGCGGAGGAACTACACGCGGTTCCAGGAGTTCTACGCGAGCTATATTGCACCACCGGAAATCGCCGACGACAAAGGGGGGGGAGATGCGCAGAAGGACAATTGAGCTTCTCGCGATCCTCGTCGCGATAGCGGCGGTATGCAGCGCGGGCACGCGCGAGGTTCGTATTGAGCTCCACCTCGACCCAGAGCTCCCCCTTGAAGGAACCGAAAATGTTTTCGTGGGCCCGATCTTGATCGAACCGAGGGAAGGCGAGAGCGTGCAGTCGGTGGATATGACGGCTGCCAAGGAGTTCGAGATCTTTCTTCGCAAGATCCTGCGCCGGGATGCGCAGCTCCACCTGATTCCGAAGCGGGACGACCTGAGGCCGCCGAGCAACAACCTCGCGGCCCTTCTCCAGGATGCCGATTTTTGGAAGACGATCAGGGAAGAGAACGGGGCGGACTACGTGGTTGCCGCTTCGATCGATGTCAAGGTCCTCGACCGTGCGGGCTACACCACCGAAGAGTACGTGTCGCCGCAGGACGGGAAGACGTATTTCCGGCAGGTTATGGTCGAGGAGACCGGGTTCAGCTACGACATTCTTCTGGTTGTGGTCGAGGCGGAGACCGGAAAGCTCCTCCACCGGGAGCAGATCACCGACTTTCAACCGAAGAGCGAACGCAAGCTCGAGGAGTACACCGATATGTTCACCGATCTGTACACCCTCCAGAATCGTCTGGTCGGCATCTTCGTACCGCGGGCGGTGCAGGTCAAACGAGCCCTGTATGCGGATTGATTCGGAAACTGACTGGCTTGGAGCTTCGTGTTTGAAGAACGAGACGCTCGATTGCAGCCCGCTTTCTGTTCGGACCTACGTCTTGAAGGCCCGCGGAGGTGAGAGATGAGATCGTGGACCACGGCGATAATCGCCATTCTGCTCGCGGCTGCGCCGGCGGCTGCACAGTTGAATCCCTACTACCCCTACATCGGCGGCAAGAACAAGGTGCGGTGGGACAAGTTTGTCTGGTACACCTATGACACGCCGCACTTCAAGATCTCCTACTACGACCGCACCGAACCGATGCTGGAACGAGTGGCCTCCTATGCAGAGAGCGCCTATGACGATATCGCCCGCAAGCTGAACTTCCAGATCCTCAAGCCGGTGCCGCTGATTATCTACGCCACCCACGCCGAGTTCGAGCAAACCAACATCATCGTCGGATTCATACCCGAGGGTGTCGGCGCGTTCGCGACACCGGTGCGGAACCGCATGGTGCTGCCGGTGGATCTGCCGGACAGCGAGCTCCAGGCCCTGATCCAACACGAGCTGACCCACATCTTCCAGTACGAGATCTACTTCGGCGGCAGACGTGGCCGCGCCATCTACGCGCGCCCGCCGACCTGGTTCATGGAGGGCATGGCCTCGTATTTTGGAGATGACGAAACCTCACGCGATGAAATGTACATGCGCGATGCCGCACTGTCCGACCAGGTGGCGTCAATCATGCAGCCGCCGGGAGGATTCATGGCCTACCGCTGGGGGCACAAGGTCTTCGAGTACATCGACGAAGAGTGGGGCGAAGATGTCGTCCGGGATTGGGTCTTCTCCTTCCGCGGCAATTTCGGCGGTCAGGTCGGGCGGCCCCTGGCACGGGTCCTCAACATGGAGCCTGAAGAGTTTGACGCGGCCTTCCGGACCTGGTTGAGGAGGAAGTACCAGGCGTATGCCGACCGCGGCGTTCCGGGCGAGTTCGGGCGCAGGTTCAGAGTGCCCGGTTTCACCAACTCCAATCAGACGTCGCCCGCGATATCGCCTTCCGGGGATCTGGTGGCCGCCTTCACGACGTACAAGAACGACGTCGATGTCGCGATCTTTGGGTTGCCGGATCGAAAGCTCTATAAAAATCTCACCAAAGGCCTGACCAACAAATACCGTTACCTCGTGGCGCAGGGTTTGACGGTCGGCCCCAGCGAGGGTCGCGACCTCGCATTCTCGCCGGATGGGAATTACGTGGCGGTTTTCGGCCGCACCGAACGGGTGCGCTCCCTCCTTCTCCTCGACGTCCGCAAAGGCGGAATCGCGAAGGAGTTCAAGATCGAGCTCCCGATCGACCAGGCAGAGCAACCAGCCTTCTCACCGGACGGGGGAACGATCGCTTTTCACGCTGTTTCCAACGAGCAGTACGATATCTTTCTCCTCGACCTCGAAACAGGCCAGGTCTCCAATTTGACGAACGATCCGGCTTACGACGCATCTCCTGCGTTCTCGCCTGACGGAACGAGGCTGGTCTACACCTCGAACATGGGAGCCAACGGCAAGCTTGTCGATCTCAGTTTGTCGGATCCGACCAGGCGCGAGCAGCTCACGTTTGGACCCGGGGAGGACGAAGGCGCCGCATTCTCGAAAGACGGTGAGAGGCTCTATTTCACGTCCGATCGCTTGGAAGGGGTGTTCGATATCTATCGTCTGGACCTCGATACCCGTGAGCTTTCGCGCCTCACGGACGTGATCGGTGGCGCCATCAATCCGGTTGCCGCCGAGACCCTCGAGGGTGAGCGGGTCGGTTTCCAGGCGTACTCAAACGGTATCTGGGGACTCTACGGCGCCGACGCCGGTCAGGGTGAATACGTGGGTATATCCGAGCCACCGTCGCTGAAGGTGGAGCTCGAACCCTTCGTGCCGGCCGTCAGCGTGGTGGTCGATCCCGAAAAGGGCACAAAGGTCAAACGGCGCAAGTTCTATCTGGAGGATGCGGGCGCCTTTGTCGGGGTCGACACCGCGAGCCAGATCCTGGGCCAGGCATACATCACGCTCGCCGATCAATACGGCGACCGTCGCATACAGATCTTCCTCGACAGCATCGACACCTTTTCCAACTTCATGGTCAGCTACTACAACCTGGAGCCCCGGATTCAGTGGGGTGTCAGTGTATACGACTCTCGTCGGTATTACGTTGCCGGTTACAACCCGGAGGCGTTCCGACCGGAATCCAGACAACAGCTCTACCGGTTTTCGGCAGCGGAGTTCTCAGCCCAGTACCCGCTCAGCACCTTTTTCCGGCTGACGGCCCGGGCAGGCTACCTGGACCGCCGCTACGATCAGCCGATCGGCCTGGATCCCAACACTGGGAACCTCGTAACCGTGGCGTCCCAGAACCAGGCGCCGTACATCGGCGTTGGCGCTGCCGGCGACACCACCTTTTGGAAGAATTACGGTCCCCACAAGGGCACACGGTGGGAGGGGCGTCTGTACTACGCCTATGACACCGACGGCGGTGGCGCGTTGACCAAAAACGTTGAGTTCGACGGGCGCTATTACGTGCCGACCTCTGCGCGAACCGAGTTCGCCGCCCGAACATGGGTCGGTTGGGCCGAGGGTAACCAGCCCTGGATCTACTCCTTTGGTGGCATGGACACGATGCGCGGATACCCCACCTATTCTCTTTCGGGTAACCGCGCCGCATTCGCAAACCTCGAATGGCGCTTCCCCCTCGTCGATCGCATGGATCTCGCCTTCATGAGGCTCGGTGGTATTCGGGGGCGGGTCTTCCTCGACGTTGGTGCGGCCTGGTATGTCAACAGCGAAGGCGAAGAGTTCAACATGTTTGGCCAGCCCGGTTTCAAATTCTGGGAGGACCACATTTTAAAGGACGGCGTATCGTCCTACGGGTTTGGTCTCGACATCTACCTGTTCGGGCTGCCGTTGCATTGGGATTGGGTCAAGATCTGGAACTTCGATCAGGCCTTGACCGGGTGGGGCACCGACTTCTGGATTGGACTGCGGTTTTAGGGCCGTTTCCGTGCCCGATTGGTGGTAGTCAAAACGCCTATGCCATCCCGCCCAGGCTTGTCCTGAGCGAGCGAAGCGAGTCGAACGGATCCTTCGACTACGGCGTTACTTTGTAACGCCTCCGCTCAGGATGACGTGCCGACTGGGCCGGCAAAGCCGGCCCGTCGTTACGTCACTTGCCGGGGTAGTATCCCGCAATCGTCTTGACGACGGTGTCTGGCAGGTTGACCGTCACCTCGATCTTGCGGAACGCTTCGGGCGGTTTTTCGGAAGGCGAGGGGTACCACAAAAGGTACTGCGAGCGCAGGAGCTCGGCGATGCGAGCGTAAACCGCCGGCAGATCTTCAACCTGCTTGGGGAAGAAGGCCTCGCCCCCGGTTTCCGTAGCCAGACCTTTGAGGATCTTGCGGCTTGAAAAGTCGAGTTTTCCGACTCCGAGGCCGATCGAAAAGATCGGTATGCGCATGGTGTGCGCAAATCGTTCCGCAACCTTCCAATCGGTGCGAGACGTCGTATCCTCCCCGTCGGTCAGCAGCACCACCGCCTGTCGCCCGCGGCGTCCTCGAAACTGTTCCAGTGATCGAACCACCGCGTCGTGCAGCGATGTGCCGCCCTCCGGAGTCACTGTGTCGAGGTCTCCGATGAGGGCACTGATATTGTCGGTCCAGTTGACCTGCACCTTCGCGTCCCATGAGAACCGGATCAGCACAGCCTGGTCACCCTCCTCGAGGAGCTCATCGGCAAAACCGCGGACGGCGCGCCGAACTTTAGGGAAATCTTCAATCATTGACCCCGAGGTGTCGACGGCGATGGCGAGTGACAGGGGCAGATCGGCGGTCGTACCGAATCCCTCCACCTCGACCTGCTCCTCATCTTCATAGACCGTGAAGTTGTCGAGCTCGAGCCCGGTCACCGGCATGCCATTTTCGTCAAGTACCACGACCGGCAGCTCGACCAGCTCGACCCGGACCGAACCGACGAAGCCGCCGCCTCCGAGGGTGTAGACCGCATCGCCTCGAGTGCCGTCTGCATCCACGACCTCGGCGGAGAGGATGGCAGCGCCCTGCAGCTTGGCCACCGGCACCTCGACAACGCATGGACACATCGCCCAACGAGCAATCATCTCGGCGTCGAGATTGAGGCTGACCTGCTGGATTTCCTTTTGACCCGCAGTAATCGCAACCGTAATGGTCCGGCGGCCGTTCCTGATCGACGATTCAGGCGCGAGCAATATCTCGACGCCGATCTGCCCAGACGGGTTGTTGAGGACGATGGCGTCTTCGCCGAGGTAGTTCCCTTCGGCGTCAAGCGCAACAGCTCGAACCTCGGTCCGTCGGATGATCTCGCCGAGGGGAATCGATACCGTCCACGGGGCTCGGTTCCGACGCCCGAGTGCTTTACCGTCGTTAGAGAACTCAACTGACGCCGTGCCTTCGGGCGCTTCAACCTCCAGCTGGACAGCACCGAGACCGCCGAGGTTTGGCGGCGGTCTGAAAGACACCCCACCTTCGCGGGGTGGCGTCAGATCGAGGGCAATGGCGTCCACGGGCGCGCCCTCCGGGGCTTTGAACGGTGTGTCGACCTGTTGGACCTCGATCTCTCCGAACCACACCCCCGAGGCGGTGCCGTTGAGATTCGCGACACCGATTTCGAGGACGTAGGTACCGGGATCCCACTCGCGGTAGAGCATTGCGCTGCCGTCGGACTCGAGCTCGACGACCCCTCGTTGCCGATCGACGATATCTTCACCATGGCGCAGGGTCGTCACTACCTGACCCCGGTCGCCGGCACGTTCTCGGTCTTCCGGCGCGATCTGGAAGACGATCCCCATCACAGTTCCACCGCTGCCGCTCCCGAGGGCTTCGGCGTGGCCGATGAGGGCGAGCGGTACGTTTTGTGCGTGCGCGTTGGCTGCACCTATTATCAACAGCATCGGGATCATGTGTTGAAGCTTCATGAATACACCTCGGAACCGTACGGCGGCAACCGGAAGTCATTATGCCGCACTTCAGGACAACAGGATCACACGGACTGTTAATCCTTGAACGAAGTCGTCAGCGGACCTCGATCGGCTGGTAGGCAACGATATCTTGAGTTGTTCCGGAGACATACCGGACAACATAGCTCCCGGGCTCGAACGGCGCCGCCAGAGTCACCGGACTGCCGAGATCAGTGTAGGACCAGTCAAGGTGTTTCGTCGGCCCTGAGTGAGGGCGGACGACGGCAATGAAATCTCCCTCGCCGGCGGCCCCGCTCCACGCCACCTCGAAGCGGGTGCCCGCCTCGACAACGCGGGGGACTTCGAGCGTGACTTCGACGGCCACGACAGCCAGAGGCTGGCGCGCGAGTACTTCGCCGTCCGCAGCGCGAACATAGCGCACCTCGTAGTTTCCCGGAGTGATTGGAGCGGTGAGAACTGCGGGATTGCCGCTCGTGGTCGGTGAAAAGCTCCGATACTCGTCATCGCCGTCGCCGGAGGCCGCGATGCTCAAAAAGTCCTGAGGTGCGTCGGGCCCCGTCCAATTGATGTCGAGGCCCTGGCCAGGAGCGGCCTCAGTGGGTCCTTCAAGGGTTGCAAGAATCTCAAACACGTCGAGGCTGGCTCGGGCGAGCGATCGGCCGCGGCGGGACCGGTAGCGCACGACGTAATCGCCAGCGAAATCCGGTGCGTCAACTGTCACGGGCCCGTCACCGATTGCCGGGATGCAGAGCACATCCTCAATCAGGTCGTTTCCCACGTATTCGATAATGATATGGTCACCGGGCAAACCACCTCCAGTCCAGGTCAAGGTCATCGACGTTCGAATCTCGGCACGTTCCGGCGCTTCGATGGTCACCATCCGGCGACTGGTTCCGAACGCGAGTCTCCCCAACAGCTGCTGAATGCCGGACCCGATGTCACTGATGAACTGTACCTCGAGGTCGTTCGGAGAGTCGGGGAGCGAAACTCTGACCTCACCAGTGGGACCGGTCGTTGGATATCGCAAAAGATACTGGCCGGCAGGTGCTCCAGAGGTTGTCACGGCCACATAATTTGTGCCGGCGGGAGCACCCCAGTATTGGACGTACACCTCGGTGCCAGCGAGCGGAACCTCCGGATCCACCTCGAGAGTCACCGGCGGCGCTGGAGAGAGGGCAATTTCAAGCTCTTCTTGAGTGCCGAGGTGAACGATATCGTCGAGCTCGACCGTCCCGATATTCGGGCCTTCGATTCTGGCTCGGTAGCGGCTCGGAACGAGTCGCATTTCTGCTGCGCCCCCAACAATCTCGGTCGAGGTCTCTTCACCGAGGTACCTGTCGACCATTGAAAGGGTCGCGCCATTCACAGGTTCTTCGCCGCGTGTGATCATCAGTTCGAGCCACTCCGCTCGGCTCGAAGCCGATGTCTGTGGCGCCGCTGCCCATCGTAATGTGTCGAGGAGCTTGGTCGGATCACCGACGTTTCTTGTCGGTACCAGAAGGACCAGAGAATTTGCCAGCTTCTGATCCATGCCGAGACCGATGATTCGTATGGCGATCGGGTTTTCAGCCTCGGAGAGGCTTTCGAGAAGAGGGGAGATGTCGCGAGAGCACTGATCGGCGCCGGCGGTGAGGATCACCATCCGTCTTTCGCCGTCCCAGCCGGAAAGGTCTTCGGCGGCCTCTTCCACAGCGTGCACGAGAGCCCGCCCCCCCCGGAAATCGAGGTTCGCCAGAATCGAGGACCAGCGCGTGGGATCGACCGGAGCGTTGGCGATGAGGAGTTCGGAATCGTCACAGCCGGAGTTGGTCGTGAAGTCAGAGAGGCCGCCGATCGCTCGGAGCCCGAACTCGAATCCTCGTCCACTGGCGGCCGGAGAAACGATAAAGGCGTCGATGGCCGTTCGAACGGCCGCGATTCTCGGAGTGCCGTCCGGGAAGACATCCCACATTTCCATCGAGGTATCGAGCACGAACTCGATGTGTTCCGTCCCGTGACATAGGCCGGCTGCCAACAGCAAGCAGAGTCCGAGCGTCGTCAGGTTGAGCCGCCTCACGTTTCAAAGTCTAGCTCAGAAAAAACCGCCCACCATTGGGTGGGCGGTCTCGAGAGTCATGTGTAAGATTCGAGCTACGTTTCCTTGAGGGCGGCCAGCAGCTCGAGCATGGCCTTCTTGCCGTCGGAAAAGAACATGAGCGTGTTGTCGTTGGCGAACAGCGGGTTGGGGATACCGGCAAACCCGGGACTCAAACTACGCTTGACCACGACCACCGTCCGCGCCTTGTCGACATCGATGATCGGCATGCCGGCGATCGGGCTGCCGGGGTCGGTGCGGGCCACCGGGTTGACCACGTCGTTGGCGCCTAGAACCAGAGCCACGTCCACCTGTTCCATGGTCGCGTTGACCTCGTCCATCTCCTTGAGCTTGTCGTAGGGCACGTCGGCTTCGGCCAGGAGCACATTCATGTGACCCGGCATGCGGCCGGCAACCGGGTGGATCCCATACTCGACGTTGATGCCCTTGTCCTCGAGGAAGTTGGCAATGTCACGTACCGCGTGCTGCGCCTGCGCAACCGCCATGCCGTAACCGGGGACGATGAGGACTCGCTGTGCGACCTCGAGGGTCATCGCGATCTCGTCGGCCGAGGCCGCCTTGACGGTCTTGTAGACCTCGTCGGCGTCTGGCGTGTCGGCGGTCGGGCCCATCGTGCCGAAGAGCACGTTGGCCAGTGAGCGGTTCATGGCCTTGCACATGATCTTGGTTAGGATGATGCCGGATGCACCCACCAGCGAGCCGGCGATGATCAGCACGGTGTTGTCGATGACAAAACCCGTAGCGGCGGCGGCGAGACCCGAGTAGGAGTTGAGGAGGGCGATGACCACTGGCATGTCCGCGCCGCCGATCGACAGGGTCAGGATCACGCCGAGGACGCCGGAGATCGCGACCAGCACCCAGAAGAGGGCGGTGTTCGACGGATCGAGGACCAGCATCACACCCAGAGCGACCGAGGCGGTCGCGGCCAGGCCCTTGAGCAGGTCCATTCCCGGGAAGCGGCCCTTTTTGGGCAGCAGGAGGCCGCCAATGAGCACTGCCGATACCATGAAGGCGATGGACAGCGCGTTGATTCCCATCGTCAGGCCGTACCAGATGCCGCCGCCGGCGACCGCCAGCGAGAAGCCATACTTGATGATCTTCTGCCAGGTGTGGAGTTTCCATTTCACGCACAGGAACTCGGCCAGCTTGCCGAAGGCGACGTATGACCCGAAGAAGGTGACCGAGCCTATGATGCCCGACAGCACGGTGGCGACCTTCATCTGCATAGTGCCGTCGGCAGATCCCGCGTTGACGGCGTTAAATGTTGCAATCAGCGCCGAACCGGCGACCAGCACCGAGGCGCCGCCCCCGAAGCCGTTGAAGAGACCCACCATCTCGGGCATCGAGGTCATCTTGACCCTGAGGGCAGCAACGGCACCGATCAACGAGCCGATGCCGATACCGAGGATGATGTAGGTCCAGTCCCAGGTGCCACTCATCAGGGTCGCCAAGATGGCCAGAACCATACCGAGCGCACCGAGTTGGTTGCCGCGCACAGCGGTCCGCGGGTGGGCGAGCATCTTGAGGTCGAGAACAAAAAGAACTGCAGCAATCAAGTACACGATGTTGGTGAGGTCTTGCATACCCATGTCAATCCCCCGCCTACTTCCGTTGGAACATCTTCAGCATTCGGCCGGTGACCAGAAATCCCCCGACCACGTTAATGGTCGCGAAGATGACGGCAACGAATGCCATGGTTTTGGCGAGTGGACTGAACAGGGATTGGCCTTCCAGCGCGCCGGCCAGAATCAAGGCGCCGACAATCGTGATCCCCGAGATGGCGTTCGAGCCAGACATCAACGGGGTGTGCAGCGTTGGTGGCACCTTGGTGATGATCTCCCAGCCGACGAAGACCGCCAGCACGAACACCGTGATCAGCATGATCAGGCTACTCATGTCACTCGCTCCCTTCGCTCGAGGCGCCCATGGCCTCGAGGATTCTCGGATTCACCACCTTGCCGCCCTGGGTGATGAGCGTGCCCTCGGTGATTTCGTCCTCCGTATCGATCTTGAGCTTTCCCTCGTCCACCAGGTGGAGGAGGAAGGTCGCGACGTTCTTGGCGTACATCTGGCTGGCATGAAACGGAATCGTGGTCGGGATGTTGATCGGGCCGATGATCTTGACGCCACCTTCGACGACGTCTTCTCCCGCCCTGGTGAGCTCGCAGTTGCCGCCGCGTTCGGCCGCGAGGTCGACAATCACGGAGCCGGGGTGCATGCCCTTGACCATCTCCGTTGTCACCAGGATCGGCGCCTTCTTACCGGGGATCGCCGCGGTTGTGATGACCACGTCACTCGCGGCGACAACCGACAACATCATTTCCCGCTGCTTTTTGTAAAAGTCCTCGCCAAGCTCCTTGGCGTAGCCACCCGCGTCCTCGGCGGCGTCGGTCTCGAGCTCGAGCTCGACAAACTTGCCGCCGAGACTCTCCACCTGCTCCTTGACGGCGGGACGGACGTCATAGGCCTGGACGATCGCCCCCAGTTTCTTGGCTGACGCAATCGCCTGCAGACCGGCGACGCCGGCGCCGACCACGAATACCTTGGCCGGCGCGATCGTGCCGGCAGCGGTCATCATCATTGGAAACATCTTCGGCAGCTCGTTGGCCGCGAGGAGGACGGCCTTGTATCCGGCGATGGTCGCCATCGATGACAGGACGTCCATGCTTTGAGCGCGGGTGATTCGGGGCATCATCTCCATCGAGAAGAGGGTCGCGCCCTTGTCCGCCAGCGCCTTGTTGGCGTCGTGTTCGGTCAGCGGCTCGCACATACCGACGATCGCCTGGCCGTCGCGAATGAGGTCGAGGTCCGCCTTGCCCTGTTCCGGGTTGGCGCCGAGAGCTCGTACCTGGGCGATCAGGTCGGCCTTTTGAAAGACCTCCGCTCGCCCGGAAACGACCTTCGCCCCCTTGGCGGTGAACTCGTCGTCCAGGAAACCGGCGGCGTCTCCGGCGCCGCTCTCGATAATTACCTCGATGCCGGCCTTGGCCAGCTGCGGCACGAGAGCGGGGACCATGGCGACCCGGGCTTCGTTCGGAAAACTCTCTTTGACGATTCCCACGATCATAGGGCGTCCGTCCCTTCTTCCGAGGCCGGAACCTGGAGGCCCGCGGCCACGATTTGGATTTGAAGGAGGCTGGGAGGGGGAGGAGCCCACCCGGAAACCACCGTCGCAAGATGCTACCACTTTCCTTAACCGGGGAAAAGGTATCTTGCAAAAAAGTTCACAAGCGAATATTCGGAGGCTTCTCGACGATGTTTTGGCGACGTGATCGAGACGGTGCGGACTCGGGATACAATGCTGTTCCGACGACAAAGCGATCCGAATACCCCGCCACCGATGGGGGATTCTAGCCTTGATCAAGGGAAACCGAAAGGACAGACGTTGACTCGTAGGATCATGTTGTGTGGGTTGATCGCGGCCATTGTCACGTTGATGGTCACGACCTGCGCTTTCGCCGCCGACGGGGGCGAAAAACGCGGAGAGATCGGGATTCAGTTCGGCGTTCGTTGGGTTGACCGCGACATCGTGCCGGATGAAAGCAATGGTCTCGGAATTGCCTACGGCCTCGAAGGCGCGTGGGCACTCAACGAGCATTGGGCGTTTTTTGGAGACCTCAACTTTTCGACTCATGACAGCAGGAACTTCTGTCTGGAGACGGATTCCTGCAATGCGCTGACGCCAGAGGCTGACCTCAAGGTGCTGACCTTGGGATTCGAGCGGCGCTTCAAACCGGGCCCAAAGCGTGGGAGATGGGTTCTGGGCCTGGCAACAGGTGCTTTGGACGTGGAGTGGAACGGTATTCAACTTCACAACGGCGTGTTGTCGGTCAGCTTCGGCCGGCGAGCACCGCTTGGGGCGGGCTTTCTTCGGTGGTGCGTTCGAGTGGAGACGGGGATATTTCCGAACACGGACAACCAGCTCGAGGGTGCTCTCGACCAGCTCCGTCAGACGAATGCCGTCTTTCTCATTGGGTGGGGAGCCGGCATCGGCAGCAGAAATTGAAGAATCTGCCGTTCTAGTAGACTTCCAGCAATGCGCCACATTATCGTCACCAGGTTTTCGGTTCCCCGGCCTCAGGATCCGGCACATGCCGATCGACATCAGGACCGGCTCTGGCTCGACCGCAGGCTCGAGCTGTTTCGCCAGTTTTTCGTTACCAGCGTGAGCCGCCTCGAGGTGCCGGCGGTACTTCTTTGCTCGTCGAAGAGTGCAGCCTTCGTGGGTGAAAATCTGAGTGATCTGGATTGGGTCAAAGTCGCGGTCCAGGATGAGTGGTACGGCGGGTGGGTCGGGGAAGATGATCAGACCGTGACTCGAATGGACTCTGACGATGCCATTCATCAAGACTGGTTCCGCGCGGTAGAGGCCGCACCGGTTGAAGCAGAAGTGTGTTGCACGCGAGATTTCTTGCGCTATGACATCTCCACCGGTAAGCTCTGCGCCTATACTCGGCGGGAGCCTTCGCCTCTGGCGGCATTTCGCAATGGCCGAAACCCGTTTACTCATGATCATGCCGGGCTCGATCGTCACTGCCGGGTGCATGACATTGCCGGACCCTATCTGTTGCAGGTCTTTCACGGTGGCAACGTCAGCAGCCGCCGTCCCTCGTGGTACCGGCGCTCCTTGCCCCTCGATCGCCTTGCCGCGTTCGGAATCAGTTCACTCCCATAAGCGCGCGAAATCACTCATAACCAAGGCACTAAGAAAATCCTTTGGGTAGAAGATTGTCTTGAAACACTCAGTTGAAATCGTTGGTGGGCTCTTGGCGTCTTGGTGGCGAAGACGGGTGGGTTGGCGCTACCGACCGGCGAGCGGGAGGACAACAACCATCTTGGTGCCGCCGCCGCCGCGGGGTTTGGCCTCGATTCTGCCACCGTAAGACTCGACGATTGCGCGCACCAGCGCGAGACCGAGGCCGGTGTGACCGGACCCTGCGTCGTCATCGGGTCGATAGCTGAAGAAACGACCAAAAACACGGTCACGGTGCTCGTCGGGAATGCCGGGGCCTTCGTCGGCGACCGTCACCTCGGATGTGTCGCCGGCCGTACGGAGGGTCACCGTCACGCGGCCGGATGGCGGTGAGAAGCTGATCGCGTTGTCGATCAGATTCTCGAAGACCTGGGTCAGGCGGTCGGCCGAAGCCTCCACTCCGACGTGGGCGTCGGCAAGTGCGAGGTCGAACTGGATCCCGCAGTCGGCGTTGCGCAGCCGGAAGCTCTCGACGAGAGCCGACAACAGCTCATCGAGTGCCACCACGGTGCGCTCTTCATCGTCGAGGTCGGCGTCAATTCGTGAGATTTCCCGTGCCTCGGAGAGCAATCGCTCCATCCGAGCCACGTCCTTCTGGATCATCCCGAGAAACCGACGTCTTTCACCCGGTTCGACATCCTCGAGGGCCATGTCGGTGGCAGTTCGGATTGAAGCCAGTGGGTTTTTGAACTCGTGTGAGACGTCCGCGGCAAACGCCTCGGTCGAACGGAGGTGCTGCTCGAGCTGACGGGTGAGCTCGGCCAGCGCACGTTCGAGATCGCCGATCTCGTCTCGCCGAGCGCTCGCTGCGAACCCGCCTTTCAGCCGGCCGCGGCGATCGAGAATGTCTCCCGCTCGTTGGCGCAAGCGCGCGAGGGGACGGGCGATGGTGGTCGCGGCAATCAGGCTCAGTACGACAGCCGCTCCGAGGCTGAGGAGAAACACCTTGAAGACGTCGAGACGCACCGCGTCCAATGCCTGCAGGATGCGGCCGGTGGACTGTGAAACGAGCACGATCCCTTCGACGGCGCCTTCGACCCGCACGGGGATGGCGATGTGGAGGGTTACTGAGCGGCGAGGTGCGGGACTGATCCGGGTCGCGGCGCCGTATCGGCCGTCGAGGGCGCTCTGCACCTCCGGCCGCGACAATAGATCGCTGGAGATGTCGGTGTCGTGCTCGGATCCTGATTCACGAATGGTTCCTCGTAGGAGTCGGAAGGGGAGTGAACCGAGGCGATAGAGGAGACTCTTTTCGCTGGCGGCCTGTGTTTCACCCGCCGGAACCGCGGTTTCGCCGTTCTCGAGCCGGGGACCGAGGAGGGCGGAGTCCGCGACGACCTTGCCATTCAATCCGACGACCCGCAGTCGCGCGAGGTGCCGCTGCTCGAGCTGGACAAGGATGCGTTGAGCGTCATCGCCATCGAATCGGTCGTAGGCTTCAATGGCCGCGGCGAGCAGACGGCCCTCCTGGGCCATCGTACGCTCCTGTGCGACCAGCAGGTGGCGCTCGTACGTGTCGAGGAACAAGACGCCACCGACCGGAAGAAAGACGAGCAGAACGTTGAAGGCGAGCAGCCGGAGTGAGATGCGGGAGGGATAGCGAAGCTTCATGGTCGGAGGATTATGACGGCTCCTCGGTGTAGCGATAGCCGAGGCCATAAACCGTCTCGACGCCGTTGAACGAATCGTCCACCGCCACAAATTTTTTGCGGATTCGTTTGATGTGCGAGTCGATCGTGCGATCGGAAACAAAGGTGTCGTGTGGGTAACCTTCGTTCATCAACTGCTCGCGCGTCTTGACGTGGCCCGGACGGCGGGCGAGGGCGTGCAGAATCATGAACTCGGTCACCGTCAGACCGATCGTCGTCTGGCCCCAACGAGCCGTGTATCGCCTCAGGTCGAGTTCGAGGTTGCCGACCCGAAGCAACTCCTCTTCGGGCCCCGAGGTTGCCTCTCGTCCGAGAGCGATTCGCCGGAACAGGACCTTGACCCTCGCGAGCAGTTCTCTCATGGAAAACGGCTTGCACAGGTAATCATCGGCTCCGAGTTCGAGACCGAGGACCCGGTCGAATTCCTCGTCACGCGAGGTGAGGAATATGATGGGCACGTTTTCGGACACCGATCGGATCTTACGGCAGAGCTCGAGCCCGTCCATCCGCGGCATGATGATGTCGAGGATCAGTAGCTCTGGCAGCTCTTGTTGGAAGGCCTCCCAGGCTGTGAGGCCGTCGCCGTAGGTATCGACACGGTAGCCTTCACGTTCGAAAGCGAATGCGACGTTGTCGCGAATATTCTGCTCGTCCTCGACGACTGCGATGCGTTCGCTCATGTTCTGAGCGTAGCTGACCGCCAGAGTCAACGCAATCGTCCAGATGGGAAGCGCGAAGCCGCGTCGACGACACCGAGATGCCGCCCGCCCATTAAGAGCGCATGGCCGCTTCGGAGACACCCATTACGAGCGCTTCTCGCTTCGTCGTGCTAGGTGCCACCCCTCACATTGTCTGATGAACCACCCTCATCGCAGGAACGCCTTCAGGGCAGACAATGTGAGGAGTGGCACCGGTGTCGCCGAAGGGAGAAGCGCTGAGCGCAAGGAAGCCGTGCTCGTCGAAGCGGAGAGCGTTTGCCGGAACGGTGGTGCGCCACGAAAAACGGCGCCGCAGAGCGGCGCCGGTGCAAGGTGGGAACAGAGTCCCAAGGTTACTTCTTTGCTGTGGCCTTCTTGGCGGCGGGCTTCTTGGCTGCGGTTGCTTTCGGCTTGGCCGCGCCCTTGGTGCGCAGATTGTCGACGGCGACGGTCAGCTCCTCGACCTTCTTGGTCAGCGCCTCGATCTCTTCCTTGGTGGGAACGCCGATGCGGTGGATGACCGCGGTCATCTGGTCATCGACAGTGCGGCCGAAGGTCTCCCAGTAGCTCTCGGCCACCGTCTTCATGCCGGCAACGGTGCCTTTGGCCTTTTCAACCTGCTTCCTGCTCTTGCCCTCGAGCTTCTGGCCCTTTTCCAGGAGATTGGAGAAGAACTTGCCTCCCTCTTCCTCGGCCATGGCGACTGCACCAAGCCCGGCCAGCCAAACCTTGTGGGCGGATTCCATGATGTCGTTTTGCAGCTCTTTGCTTTTCTTCTTGGCCATGTTGCTATCCTCCTTGCCGGGTGTCCCGACGTCTCGATTCTGTCGTTGCTTCGACCGATGCCGCGCTGCGGCATGTCTGACAATGGGAAATATAACGCGCTGCGGCATGATTGTCAAGAGATTTTTGCCGCAAAGCGGCAAGAATTTCTAAACGCTCAATTTATAGATATTTAAAATTGACGCGAACGAAGAATATTGGGAAATGTGGGCCTGTGACCAAGGGAATTCCCTTGCCGCGAAGCGGCAAACCACAGACGCAGCAGGCCTTCCAGCTCAGTCCCAACCGTCTGGATAGGAGGTGTCGACACGAATCGCAGACTTCACGAGTTCTTTGGCAGCCTTCGCGTAGGGCAGCAGGGCAAAGAGGCTGCCTTTAGCGAGCTTGAGCTTACCGCCCATGAGACCGACGATGGGATCGGTCTTTCCGCCAAGCACGCTCTTCCAGGCCGCAGGCTCCGCCTTGATGAGGTAAGGAGTGTCCTCGAGCTCATCCTCGCCGGCGGCCTTGGCTCCCCGACAATCGCCGTGCCACAGATCGGCGATCACGATGCGCTCCTCAGGTACGCCCATCCCGAGGTCAGGAGTCATGACCATTGCGATGGCGCCTTCCCATTTCTCGGCGGCCTTCTTGTAGTCCTGATTGGCGTTGATGCTGTCGTTCCAGAGCCGCGCCCAGTCGTCGGTGAAAATCTCTGCAGCCATGTGTCCTCCGATGGAGTCAAAATCTGTTGGTGTTCAGGATAGCCGACGCAGCGGCTCCTCTCAAGCACCGCCCATGGGGAGCGCGAAGTCGCGTCGACGACACAGGTACCACTCTTCTCCGGCGCAGTCAGCGCTACTCGCGTCGGTGTGGAGGGTGCCACCCTTCGCATTGTTTGAATTCGTCGCCTCCAGATGCGGCAGCGCCCTCCAGGCAAACAATGCGAAGAATGGCACCTGTGTCGTCGAAGTCCCAACGCGCCTCCCAATGAAAGGTACCTTTTTCGCCGAATCGAGAAGCGCTTATCGGTGAAGCGCGCGAAGAAGAATCGGTCAGGCTCGCCCGGTAACGTAATGGACGGCATCGTCGCGGAAACGACCGACATAGCGCCTGAAAGGCTCGGTGACCGCCTGTGGAACTGAGAGATACATGAGGTGACCAGGCTCGACCTGCGTGGCTTCGAAGAGCCACGACGCGACCTGGTGGATATTGACCCGTGCGATATCGCGGCGGCTGAAGACGTTGGCGAGGTACAGCGGAGCGAGATCTCTGGCCTCCGGTTCAGCGAGGCTGACGGTCCATGGTTGGGGCCTGAGATCGGTCGGAAATCGCTTGAGTTCCTTCGGCGGACGGTTGCGGATGGCGTAGAGGAAGAGACGGTTGAATGCGTTTGCCATGAGGCGTGGGTTGAGACAACGGATCGCCGGAACATAGAACACGTGCTGGCGATTCGGCGCGTCCTCTCCGATCTGGTCAAACGTGCCGTCGATGCCATCCTTGAGGCGCATGAGGTCAGTGAGCAGCTCTCCGTCGCCGGTCCGCAGGCGGAGCGGAAATCGCCAAAAGGGCACCAGATCCCAACCTGCCTCCTCGGGGAGGGGAATGTGGGCGTACGGAACATCGATCTTTCGGCCCTCGACCACATTGCAGACACGATGGCAGTTGTGGCAGAAATGAAGTACCGCGTCCGGGTCGAAGGAGAACTCGTGGCCGCAGGTAGGGCACTCCATGGGGACGAAGCGAAGCCCGCGGCCGGGCTCGCGCGCCTCGCGCGGAAGCTCGACCAGTGCAGACTGATCGATCCGCGGTGCGGGGCCAACCACCGAACCGGCGGCGCCGTCGAGAAGAACCGTTTCGTCGATATCAGGTCCGCGGACCTCGGCGATCCACCACGGACGCCACACCACCGCAGTGACTTCGCGCGTGAATCTCGAGCCGAGCTTGATGACCTGGATGTCTCGGGTAAGACGTTTGCGGTCGAGATCGCCGAATCCCCGCTCCAGATCTTCATCACCCCCGTCCATCGGTAGAGTCTGGAGATCGGACGCGAGGTCGACAGCGGGACGCAAAGCCCTGAGATAACTGAGCTTTCCCATCGGCGGAAGATCTACGGTGGCAGTCGCGTTCAGCGACGCCTCGATGGTGCCGACGTCGAACCGAAGGAGCTTTTCGTGGTCGCGCGGCGAGCGGCCGAACGTAGCCTGATACAGAGTGCCCATACCGTGCCGATACGGGGTCAGGAAGTGCATGGTCTGACCGACGTGAAGGTTGTCGGCGAGCCTGGCGCGGTAGCTGTCGGCCTTCCTCGAAACCGCGACCTCGGCACTGTCGATGACGGCATCGAACTCAGTCCGATTGACCAGAGCTCCGCTCGGAGCAGCCTCGGTTGCGTTGCGCGCGAGTGGGGCCACCATGCGGCGATAGAGCTTCAGGTAGTACCGATATCGGTAGTGATCGAGCAGAGCTTCACGCAACACGTTTGTGTCGTAGACCCGTTCGGGCAAGGTGACCAGCAGAGTTTCCTCGTGGCCTACAACCAGATGATCGCTACCGCAGTACGTGCAGTGTGCCATGTGGTGGAGCACCGGCACCGGAACCGCGGCGCCACACTCGGTGCACCGTATCTCGACGCAGTAGTGGCTTTCGATGATCGTTTCTTCGTCGTCGTCTCTCGTGCCCGGTTTTGATGCATCCTGCTGCGATCGCTGGGTTTGAACGGTCCGCGGGCTCCTCGCGTTCGTCGGGGACTCCTCGACCCGGTCGACGAGGCGATGGCCACCGTCGCCAGAAGTTGTGATGAGTGGGCTCAGGGGCGTATGGACGAGGGCCCACAGTCCGCCCACGGTCATGCTGGGCACGTACATCCAGAGGTTGTGGATCCCTCCGGCGAGAATGAGGCTGAACTGCGAGAAGAGAACGCCAATCACTGTCTCCAATATCGGACGCCCTTGAGCGGCGAGGCCGCATCCGGGCACGAGCGTGTTGAGCGCGATGGCCAACTGAGGCGCCGGTTGCCGTGGACGAAGGATCGTGCCCGAGACAACCGCAGCCAGAGGCGGCCCCAGAACCGCGACGATGGTCCAGGCCGCGGTCATAGCAGCTCCCTGACCCCGATATGGCCGCGCGCCAGGGCTTTCAAAACCGGTACGACCTGCTGCGTCTCGTCGATTCCGAAGAACGGATCGGCCAGGGCGCCCTCGAGCAACGTGAAGAGGGCCGAAAAGGCGACCTCATCATCACAATCGGTCCTCAGTACCGCGCGACAGGCGTCGAAATCCTTGCCGTTTGGAATGCCTCCTGCGAGGATTCGTTGTACGAGGCGTCGATGCTCGTCGATGGCATTCCGGAGATTCTCGGTCATGGTCCCTTCCATGATAGCCGGACCGGAATACGCACCCCAACACGAGCGAGGCGAAAGGAGAGATCGCCCATGTTGGATCTACGCGGCAGAAGAGTAATAATTTCTGGAGCGTCGAGTGGTATCGGGTTCGAGGCGGCGCGGATGCTTGCCTCACGAGGTGCTGCGGTTTGCCTGACGGCCCGGCGCGCGGACCAGCTGTCCGCCGCGGCCAGAGAAATCGGACGAGGCGCCTGGGCGTGGCCGTGCGATGTCGCCAAGCCGGAGTCGGTGGCGAAGCTCGCCGCTGAAACCGAAAATCGTTGGGGAGCGTTGGACGGCCTGGTCAACAACGCCGGAGTCGCGCCTATGGCCCGGCTCGATGAGACGACCGACGAAGTGTGGGACGAGGCCTTTGCGGTCAACGTCACGGGTCCCTTTTTCCTGTGCCGCGAGCTTTCGGGACTTCTGCATGCGGGATCGTCATCGTCGGTGGTCAACGTCTCCTCCAATCTGGCCGTGAAGGCGATCCCCGGCATGGCTGCATACAACGCCTCCAAGGCGGCCCTCAACCAGCTCACCCGTTCTCTGGCGCTCGAGTGGGCGCCGAAGGTGCGCGTCAACGCGGTCATGCCCGGGGTGGTCGACACGCCGATCCATGCACTGCGGGGAATCAGCCCCGAACGGATCGAGGCGATCGGCCAGATGCATCCCATGAAAAGGGTCGGCCGGCCGGAGGACGTGGCGGCAATGATTGTCTTCCTGCTGTCCGAGGCTTCATCGTGGATGACGGGCACAATCATCCCCGTCGACGGCGGGATGATGGCGGGTTGACGTCTCCGCCCGCCCCCGGATTCCAGATACCAGATGCCAGATGCCAGATACTGGCCGTGGGTGGATCTGGGATCTGGTATCCGGAAGCCGGGATCCGGCCTCAAGGGTTGGGCTGTGTCACCTCGATGCGTCTGGAATCGTCGTCCTCGGTGGTGATGACGACCCGCCACGTGCGGGCGTCGGCCGGGATCCATGTCGCGAGGGTGTCCTTCGGCCACTCCACGGCGACAACGGCGGTCGGATCGGAGAGGTTCTCCTCGAGGCCAATCTCACGCAGGTCGGCGACATTCTCAGCCAGCCGATAGAGATCGACGTGGTGAAGGACGCTCATACCGCCAGCATCACAGTCGTAGCTCTGCAGAAGAACAAACGTTGGTGAGGATACGAGCTCGGGGTTTCCTCCGAGACCCTCCGCGAGCCCACGCACGAAGGTTGTCTTGCCGGCCGCGAGGTCGCCTTCCAACAGGACGACGTCGCCGGGACGCAGGCGCGCCGCGAAATCGCGGCCGACAATTTCGGTGGCTTCGGGGGAGTTGGTGATGATATTGTCGATCGGAGTCACCAGCCCTCGAGTTCGCGCCAGGCATCGGCGACCAGCCAGGGGAGGGTCGAGGCGGGGACGGCTGCCGGCCACTCCTCTCCGCCGATCTCACCGGCCCTTCCGTGGAGCCAACAGCCGACGATGGCCGCGCGCAATGGATCCAGACCCTGGGCGAGAAATGCGCCGATCGTCCCTGTGAGGACGTCACCGGAGCCGCCCGAGGCGAGCCCGGCGTCGCCGGTCGGATTGATGAACACTTCACCATCGGGGTCGGCGATGATTGTCCGAAATCCTTTGGCCACCACCACCGCCTGTGCGCGAACGGCGGCATCTCGCGCGGCGGCAACCCGATCCGAAACGACGACCTCGGTAGTCCGGCCGAGGAGCCGAGCCAGTTCTCCCGGATGGGGTGTCAGCACCGGAGGCTGTTGTCGTCCAGTGAGGCGCTCCGGCCGGCCGGCGAGGAGATTGATGGCGTCGGCATCCAGGAGCAGGCTGCCTTTCCAGGTGTCGAGGATCCAATCGAGCGTCGCGGAGGCGCCTTCGCCGGTGCCCATGCCCGGACCGGTGGCGACCGCAGTCATGCGACTCATCAGCTCGTCGAGGCCCTCAGGACCCGCCATTTGTCCGCGGTCATCGGTTGCCATGGCGTAGGTCATGGCCTCGAGGCAAGCGCCGTCGACCACCGCCACCGCCGGTTTCGGTACCGCCATCGTCACCAGGCCCGAACCGGCGACGACCGCCGCCTGTGCGGCCATTGCGACGGCGCCACCACGTCCCTCGGCGCCCGCGACGAGGAGAAGATGACCATAGCTTCCCTTATGAGAAGCCGCGTACCGGTGCGGCAGCAGCAGGGCGGCATCCTCAGCCTCGACCCAACGCAGATCGGAACCGCTCTCCACGACATTCGGTGGGATGCCGATGTCGACCACCGCCACCTCTCCGCAGTGGAGACAGGCCGGCGGCAGCACGTGGCAGTGTTTGAGGGCGGCAAAGGTCACCGTGAGCTCTGCCGGCATCACAGGCCCCGACACTCCGGCTGACGAACCGCTAAGCCCGGTCGGCACGTCGACCGCGACGACGCCAAGCGCGGCCTCTTCGATCTTTTCAACGACGTCTGCCAGCCGCCCGCCGAGCGGGCGATCGATGCCGGTGCCGAGAAGGGCGTCGACAACGAGGTCCGGGGGGTTGGGTGCAAGCTCGTTATCGAGGGCCGAGAGGTCTTCACCATCGACCACCACGATCGGCACGCCGGCTCTTTCCGCCTGACGGAAGTTCTTGGCCGCGTCCGGGCTGAGGCTGTTAGGGTCGGCGAAGAGAAGGACTTTGATTTCGAGGCCGCCGCCGGCCAGCAGCCGTGCCGCCGCGAGGCCGTCTCCGCCGTTGTTCCCGCGTCCACAGAGAATCAGGATCCGCTGAACCTCCGGAAAGCTGTCACGGAGGGCATCGACAACTCCCGAGGCGGCGTTCTCCATCAAATCGAGACCGGGGACTCCCAGATCTTCGATGGTGTGTCGATCCGCCTCGCGCATCGCCTCGTTGTCGAGCACCGGAAGCATGCAATCCTCCCAGTCCACACGTCTCACAACAGCTTTATGGCCCCGCAATAAGACGCGCCGAGATATGAGGGCCTGAAAAGATTGTACTCCGGGTGCGCGATTACTCTCCGACCCAGGGCGCGGTTTCCGTTGGTGGGCGCTGGTCAAAGAGAACCAGGTCCTCGCCCCACTCGTTGATGCGCCCCTGCACGAGCTCCACCAGCTTGTCTCGACGTTTGAAGAGCGCGTCAATCTCGAGCCGGCTCAGATAAGGAGAGAGTCTCTCTTCGACCGAAGCCCGATCGAGTTTTCCCAAAGCGTCCCATACTTGGCGGTCGCAATGGGTGACGGAATCGGGATACAGCAGGTTCGAGTCCGTACCGAAGCATCGCGAGCAGTCGATGAACCAGAGGCGCCAGTTGCCGTCAATGAGCGTATTTCCGAAGTTGACGTCGCGGTCGGCAACGAGATTTTCGAAGAGCCGTAGTGTCGAGATCTGCTGGTTGAAGCGTGCGAGTTCCGGGGGATCGATCGAGTGCTCTTGGCGCTCGTTCTCGGTGATGCAGCCTTCGAGCCAGATCTGGAGTGAGCCTACGGTCCCCTTGATGTCGCGAATGACGACCGGCGGCACGCGTTCGAGGCCGAGGAGCCGATCGACGTGGTAGGCGGCGACATCGTAGATGTAGGAGTCCCGCCACTCGAGGTAGAGCTTGCCCTTGCCGGTGGTGGTCGGATCTCGCACGTTTTTCCTCTTCTCGTCGATGAACTTGAACGCGGCATTGAAGCGGTGAGAATCGGTGGCAAGCAATACCTTTTTCGGTCTGGTCACACCCACCGGGATCTTCGAGACCGAAATCACCGGTGCGGTGCGGAGAAGCTCCTCGATTTCCTCGTCCGACTGGTATAGCAGCGGGTGGCCGTCGACATCGACAAAGAGGTAGCCTTCGAAACGTTCACCGTTGGAGACGCCGGGAACCTTGACGGCCTGCGCCGGCGAGGACGTCTGGTTCTCCTCGCCCGCGAACAGCAGAGGGATCCCCACCATCGTGGCGCATATCGCCGTCAGCAACACCCGTGTCCGAAACGCGATATTCGATTGGCTCTCCATTTGATTTCCGTTGCGGGGATTGTACCCGATATCTTTCAGTCGTCGCCCCAGGGGGCCGTGTCAGACGGCGGGTCGATGTCGTAAAGCACTGCAGCCTCACCTTTTTCATCGATGAGTTTCTGGAAGTGCCTCAACATATTGTCGCAGCGCACCAGCAATGCGTCCATTTCGGCGGGGTAGAGATAGGGGGCCAGGCGCTCTCTCACCTCGGCTACGGCCATGTTTTTCAGGCCCTGCCACATCCCACGCTCGCAACGGCTGATCGTCTTCAACGGGTAAAAGAGAGCCTTCGTGTTCCCGAAGCACCGGCTGCAGTCGATGAACCACAGACGCCAGTTGGAGTCGATCAGAATGTTGCCCAGGTTGCAGTCCCGGTTGGCGACGAGATTGTCGAAGATCTCCATGATCAGAATCTGCTGGTTCCAGCGCCCCTGGTCGGGCGGATCGACCCTGAGTTTGCGGGTGCAAAAAAACTGGGTGACGGTGTCGGCGAGCCAGATGCTAATGGCACCGGAATCTTCCTTGATTTTCCGCGGCACGACCGGCGGCACCCTATCGAGGCCGAGGAGGCGATCGAGCTCGTACGCCGCGACGTCGTAGCGGTAGCTGTCGCGCCAGTCGAAGGAGAAATGGCTGCGGCCGTTGATGATCTCCGTGACCTTGCGGCGGAAGATATCGACGTCCTTGAAGGCCGCATACGCGTCGAAACCGTCACCTTTGAGTACCAACTTTCGGGGAAGCGTAACGCCGGTGGGAACCAAAGATGTCTTTATGATCTCGGCCTCGGCCAGAAACGCCTCGATTTCGGTGTCGGACTGGATCGGTAGTGGCCTGCCCTCGGTGTCCAGATAGACATAACCTTCGAACCTCTGCGCCGCGGCCTGCACGCTCGGGTCGGTCGCCAGCCCGGTTGCCGTCGGCCAGAGCGCGAAGAGAACCGCAATCATTCCAGGAATACGCATTGCTGTGGTGTTGCCCAGCCTGGTGAATCTACCGGGTGGCGGTCAAGAAGTTGCAGCCCAGCGAAGGCATCGGTCCGTGACGAGGCATGAAAGGGCGACGAATAGAGCGGGGAATATCGGTTCCAGCCCCAGGGGATAGCCACCACTTGCGCGAAGAAGAATCCACGCGCATGCCGTGGTGGCGGCGGTGATCATGGCGAGGACTGCGCCCCATTCGCTCGGTTTCCAGCGCGGAGGCAGGTGGATGGCGACGACCGGAAGCAGGAGGGTCGATGTCACCACCGATCCGACGTCGTGCCAGACCTGGACTGCCGATGAAAACACCAACGCGCCAACGGCCGCGAGACCGGCTGTGACGACCAGGCCGATGCGAGTGCGACGCCTGACCACCTCCGGGGCTGCAGGCGTTCTCGCGAAATCGTAGCCGATAGTGGTGGCGGCGATGAAAAGGTAGGAGTCGAGAGTCGACATCACGGTGGCGAAAAGGGCGATCGTGAAGAATGCGGCTGCCCACGGCGACAACACCAGCGCAGCGAGAGCGGGGTAGGCGGCCATCGGGTCGGCGAGGTCCGGCAGGAGCACCCGCGCGGCGAGACCCGAATAGACAGTCAGGAAATCGAAAACGACCCACATCGCAACCGAAACCAGGACCCCGATTCGTGCGATGCGTGGGCTGCGGGCGGCAAAGACTCTCTGGTAGAACGACGGTTCGACCACCGTTTGCAGCGCGATCAGGTACCAGACGAGCACCGTCTGCCACCCGAGCCCGCCATCCCAGCTGCGGTGGCTGGAGGGTAGTGAACCCCACAGCCCTTCAAAACCGCCGGTGTGAGCGAGGGCCGCGGGGAGGAGGATGAGGAAGCCGCCGTACATCAGCACGAGCTGCAGGGCGTCGGTCCGCACCACCGCTCGGAAGCCCGAGAGCGCGACGTACAACGCGGAGAAGCCGGCGCCGACCAATACCGTCGTCAGGACAGGCCATCCCGTGACCTGGGCGAGCAGGGTCGCAACCATCAAGACGTAGGCCACCGGCACGGTCGAGGCGTAGACCGCCGCCGCCCCGACCGACGACGCCTTGCGCCCGTACGCGTTCACCAGCAGGTCGGGGATGGTGATGGCGCCGGATCGGCGCAGGCGCGGAGCGAGCCAGAACGCGAACAGCAATGCTGCCAGGTAATAGGGGACTCCGAAGACGAGCCAGGTCGAAATGCCGAAGCGCCAGGCGTACTCGCCGATGCCGAGGATGCCTCCGTACCAGGTCGTGACGAGGGTGGCGACAAAGGCCGGCAGGGTCAGCCGCCGACCGGCGAGGAGGTAATCGATGCCGCCGCCTCCGCGCCGTCCGGCCGAGAGCGCGAGCAGCGCGACGGCATAGATCACGAGAAGAGTCAGAGCGAGCGCGTTCACGTGTAGAGTCTATATGTACTCTTTATCAGTAATTCGGGCCGGGACGCTTTCGAGGCGCACCGGCCCGAATTACAGTTCGCCGGAAGCTCTTGCGGTACACTTATTAAGGATCCGAGGGGGACTTATGCACATCAATGACATCCTCAAGGTGGCGGTCGAACGCAAGGCGTCGGACGTCCACATCAAGGTTGGCGCCCATCCCGTGCTGCGCATCGATGGTCGTCTGCAGGTGTTGACCGAGTTCAAGCGGATGATGCAGGAGGACACCATCGCGATGGCCTTCTCGATGATGTCCTCGCGTCAGAAGGAACGCTTCAAGCACCTTCTCGAGACCGATATCGCCTACTCGGTGCCGGGGATGGGCCGGTTCCGCTGCAATATCTTCCAGCAGCGCGGATCTGTCGGGTTGGTTCTGCGCTTGATTCCCGCGCGCATTCAGACCTTCAAGGAGCTGATGCTGCCGCAGGTGCTCGAAAAGATCTGCGAGGAGCAGCGTGGGTTGGTGCTGGTCACCGGCACGACCGGTTCGGGCAAGTCGACCAGCCTCGCGTCGATGATCGACTTCATCAATACCCGCCGGATCGAGCACATCATGACGATCGAAGACCCGATCGAGTTCCTCCATCGGGACAAAAAGTCGATCATCAACCAGCGCGAGGTGGACGTCGACACCAAACAGTTCTCATCGGCATTGCGGTCGGCCATGCGTCAGGATCCCGACGTGATTCTGGTCGGTGAAATGCGTGACTATGAAACCATCGAGACCGCCCTCCTGGCGGCCGAGACCGGCCACTTGGTGCTCTCGACTCTGCATACGGTTGACGCGACCGAAACGGTCAACCGGATCATCTCGGTCTTCCCGCCGCACCAGCAGAAGCAGATTCGCATCCAGCTCTCAGCGGTGCTCAAGGCGATTGTTTCCATGCGCCTGCTGCCGCGCGCCGATGGTCTCGGGCGTGTGCCGGCGGTGGAGGTCCTGATCTCCACCGGATATATCCGCGACTGCATAGAGAACAAGGAGAAGACGAAGCTGATCCGCGACGCCATCAACCAGGGCACCAGCCAGTACGGCATGCAGACCTTCGACCAGTCGCTCTACCTGCTGTACAAGAACGGTCTCATTACCCTGGAAGAGGCGCTGCGACGAGCGACCAACCCCGACGAGTTCAAGCTCAAGATCCAGGGGATTCAATCGACTGCGGACATCTCGCGCGAGGAGATGGAGGGCGTGCTGGAGCTGGGAACAGAGTCTGACCTCGATCCATTTTCCGAGGAGTCACCGTTCGAATTCGGAAACGAAGGCTGAGGCGAAGCGACCTTTCGTATCGATGGCCTCTCTCAACGGTTGCCCCCGGTCAGGTTGATAT
>CAYRFI010000056.1:0-27460 GCA_964423595.1 uncultured Thermoanaerobaculia bacterium
CCGATGCCGATGAACACCACGTCGTCGGGCTCGAGGAGACGCGACGCGGCCACGACCATCATCTCTTCCGGGTCGTAGGCTGTTTGAACCCGCTCAGACATAGCCGTCTTCCTTCAGCTTCGCCAGGTAGTGCACAAAGTTCTCGCTCGCCACCACGTAGTTCTCCATCCACTCGACGAACCGGTCGTACTCCTTGCTGATCTCGCCCCATTTCTGGTAGAAGGCGTTGCTCCTGTCGTAGTAGCCCTCGGTATACGAGGGGAATGCGCCGAGTCGGGCCTCGCACACCACGTCAACCGCCCAGCGGGGGATCACCGTGCCACCGGAGCTTTCGTCGACGCTGTCGACGATTTCCTCCACGGTGACGATGCTGTGCGCCGCGGCCAGGACCGCCTCCTTCTGCACCCCGAGAATGCCGGTCATCCAGATATTTCCCTGCCGATCCGCCCGCTGGGCGTGGATGATCGCAACGTCCGGCCGGTGGGCCGGGATCACGGTGAGCTCCTCACCGGTGAACGGACACTCGATGAATTTGATCTTCGGGTTGACCTCTGGATACTGGGTCCCGCGATATCCCTTGAAAACGGCGCACGGCATCCCGGCCGCACCGGCGGCGAATGCGTTGGCCATCGCGGCGTGACCGTGCTCCTCGAATTCCATCTCGTGTGGGACGCCTTTTTCGTAGGCGTCGCGGAGGCGGAACAACGATCCGACGCCGGGGTTGCCGCCCCACGAGAAGACCAGCTTGTCGGCGCACCCCATGCCGATCATCTGATCGAAGATGATGTCCGGCGTCATGCGGATGAGAGTGAGGTGGCGGATCCCCTGGCGGATGATCTCGGCCCCGGCCGCGTGGGGAATGAGGTGGGTGAAGCCCTCAGCCGCCACCGAGCAGCCCGGACTGACGTATTTCTTGACGGCTTCGGGGAGTTCCAGAAACTCTGTCATCGTGGTTTCCTCGGATTCATCGACCCCGCCGCGAGCTCCTTCATGGCAAATGTTCGATATGCGAACACATGTTCGCTTTGCGGCGAGTCCAACGTACAATCCGGAGATGCGAGTGTCAACGGGCGTATATTTGACCGACTCAACTGCATGGGGGTACTCATGAGCGACCGGTTTTCAGCGATCTCGATCGGCGCCGGCATTCTGATGATCACACTGGCGGCGGGCCCGGCGGTCGGCCAGGACGAGAGTGCGGCGACGCCGCGCAGCCTCACCGTCGACGACTACTTCCGAATCCGCACCGTGGACGACCCGCAGATCAGCCCTGACGGAAAGTGGGTGGCCTACACAGTCACCACCTCGGAAATCGAGAAGGACGAGTCGGCGAGCCGCATCTGGATGGTGCCGGCGGCCGCCGGCGAGGCGGTGCCGATGACGGCGAAGGCGCGGTCCGCGTCGCATCCGCGGTGGAGCCCGGACGGCAGGTTCCTGGCGTTCATTGCGGCGCCGGAGGACGGCAAGGACCAGGTGTTTACGCTGTTCCGCGAGGGCGGCGAGGCGCTGCAGCTTACCGACACCGCTCAGGACGTCCAGGATTACGAGTGGTCGCCGGACGGCAAACGCATGGTGCTGGTGCTGCAGGACCCGATGCCGGAAGAGCTGGCTCTGAAGCGGGGGAAGGAGAAAAAGAAGAACCCGCCGCCATGGGTCATTACCCGCCGCCAGTTCAAGCTCGACTACGTCGGCTACCTCGACAGCCGCCGCACCCACCTCTATGTCCTGAATGTGGCGTCGAAGAGCATGACGCAGGTCACGTCCGGAGATTACGACGACTCCGAACCGAGCTGGTCGCCCGACGGCGAGCGCATCGCCTTTACCAGCAACCGCTCCGCCGACCCCGACAGCAACTACGACACCGACATCTGGGTCGTCGACGCCAACAACACCGACAAGGGCCGGACACTCGTCCAGGTCACCACCAACCCCGGCCCGGACGCCTCGCCGGATTGGTCGCCCGACGGCGAATGGATTGCCCACGTGTCGGCCACCGACACCGCCGCCAACGTGTACGCCACCAACCACCTGGCGGTGGCCTCCGCCACGGGCGGCGAAGCGATTGTCCTGACCCGCGCCCTCGACCGCAACATCTTTTATCCGGAGTTCTCGGTCGACGGCCGGTCAGTGTTCGCGGCGGTGGAGGATGACGGCGAACAATACCTCGCTCGAGTGCCGGTCGATGGGAGCCCCCTCGAGAAGGTGATCGGCGGTCCGCGCTGGGTTGGTGAGTTCGATATCGGGGCGGATGGAGGGATTGCGGCGATGGTTTCTGAGCCACACCTGCCGCCCGAGGTCTTCGTGCACGAAGCGGACAGGTTCGAGCGAATCACGCATACCAACGACGAGGTGCTCGCCGGCATCCGGCTCGGCGAGGTGGAGAACGTCCACTTCGCGAGCAAGGACGGCACCGAGATCGAGGGCTTTATCGTCAAACCGCCGGGCTTCAAAGCGGGCGTCCGCTACCCGGCGGTGCTGCGTATCCACGGCGGGCCGATGATGCAGTACGACTTCGGCTTCCACTTCGAGGGCCAGCTCTTCGCCGGCGCCGGTTACGTCGTGGTGATGGCCAACCCGCGCGGTTCCTCGGGCTACGGCCAGAACTTCTGCACCGCGATCTGGCAGGCATGGGGTGGAAAGGACTTCGAGGACGTGATGGCCGCGGTCGACGACGCGATTGCCCGCGGCTACGCCGATCCGGCGCGGTTGGCCGTCGGCGGCTGGTCCTACGGCGGTATCCTGACCGACCACGTGATTACCAAGACCGACCGCTTCAAGGCCGCCTACACCGGCGCCAGCGAGTCCCTCTACATCACCAACTATGGCCACGACGAGTACCAGCGCTGGTGGGAGGGCGAGCTCGGGCTGCCTTGGGAGAACCCGGATCTCTATCGGAGAATGTCGCCTTACTTCCAGGTCGACAAAGTGGTCACGCCGACCCTGATCGTCGGCGGCGAGCAGGACTGGAACGTCCCCATCGTCAACTCCGAGCAGCTCTACCAGGCCCTCAAAAGACTCGGTGTGACCACCGAGCTGGTGGTCTACCCCGGCGAGTTCCATGAGTTCGAGACGCCCTCCTACATCAAGGACCTTTACGAGCGGTTCCTCGACTGGTTCGCAACGTATGTCAAAGGGGAACACGTGCAGTGGAGGGACTTCTGATGAAGCTGGCTACGCTGTGCGCGGGCTGGTGTCTGCTGATCGGCGGGCCGGCCGCCATGTCGGCGGACCAGCCGACGGCGGAGCCGCACCGCATCCCTGGCTTCACGGCCTCATCGAGCGACCACGAGCGCTCGCTCGAGGCGCGGCTGGTCGACCTCCTCGACCCCGCGAGTACCGCCCGCCATTTCCGCCTCCTGACCGAGGAGCCCCATCCGGCGGGCTCCGACGAGAACCTGAAGCTCGCCCGTTACGTGCGCGA
Source organism: uncultured Thermoanaerobaculia bacterium (assembly GCA_964423595.1). Lineage (GTDB taxonomy): Bacteria > Acidobacteriota > Thermoanaerobaculia > Thermoanaerobaculales > Sulfomarinibacteraceae > Sulfomarinibacter. The sequence continues at coordinate 3,422 of CAYRFI010000056.1, forward strand.
TCAGTTCGCCGCCTTCGGCCTCGAGGACGTGAAGATGCTTCGCTACGACGTGCTCCTGCCGTGGCCACGAAAGGTCGCGGTGTCGATGGTGGAGCCGATCGAATGGACCGCCTCGCTGGCCGAGGACGGCTACCCGGTCGATAAGGACTCGTACGCGGTGGGCGCGAGCCTGACCTACCTCGGCATGTCGGCATCGGGCGACGTCACGGCTGATGTCGTCTACGCCCACAGCGGCAACCCCGAGGACTACGACTGGCTCGAGGCGCAGGGCATCGCCGTTCGCGGCAAGATCGCCGTCGTCCGCTACTCGAATCCATACAGCTACCGCGGGTTCAAGGCCTGGGAGGCCGAGCGTCGCGGCGTCGCGGCGTTGATCATCTACTCCGATCCGATGGACGACGGCTACCGCAAGGGAGAGGTCTTCCCGTACGGACCCTGGGGCCCGAAGAGCCACATCCAGCGTGGAGCCATCACCTACGACTTCATCGTTCCCGGCGACCCCTTGACCCCGGGGTGGGCATCGGTGGAGGGGGCGAAGCGGATCGCGCCGGAGGCGGCGCGGTCGGTGCCGCGAATCCCCGCTGTGCCGATGTCGTGGCGGGACGCGAAACCGGTCCTCGAAAGGCTCGGCGGACCGGTCGCACCGCCGGACTGGCAGGGCGCGCTGCCCATGACCTACCGCGTCGGCCCGGGCCCGGCGAAGCTGCACGTCGAGATCGACATGGACGACGAAGTGCGACCGATCTGGGTCGTCGAGGGGCGAATCCGCGGCTCGGAGAAGCCCGAGGAGACGGTCATCCTGGGGAACCACCGCGATGCGTGGGTCTACGGCGCCGTCGATCCGTCGAGCGGCACCGCCACCCTGCTCGAGGCGGCGCGGGTGCTCGGCGCCCTCGCGAAATCTGGTGAGCGGCCACAGCGCACCCTGGTCCTCGCCAACTGGGATGCCGAGGAATGGCACCTGACGGGTTCCACCGAGTGGGGCGAACAGCACGCCGCCGAGCTTGGTCAGGGCGCCGTCGCCTACCTCAACGTCGACAGCTCGACCTCCGGACCGAACTTCTCGGTCGACGCGGTCGCCAGCCTCAACCCGACGATCCTCGAGGTCGCCCGCGACGTGATCGACCCGAACAGCCGCCGCAGCCTGTTGGATGCGTGGACGAAAGCGACGTCTGCCAAAGGCGACGGTTCGCCGATCGACAACAATATCGGCAGCGGCTCCGACCACACGGTCTTCCTCAACTTCCTCGGCGTGCCGGTGGTCGAGATGACCTTTGACGGCCCGTACGGCGTCTACCACTCGCAGTACGACGACCTCTACTGGATGGAGCACTTCGGCGACCCGGGGTACCGCTACATGACGGCGATGGTCGAGGTGTGGGGGCGGCTCGGTCTGCGGCTCGCCAACGCCGACGTGATTCCCTACGACTTTCGCCCGTACGCAACGACCGTGCAGAGTTTCGTCGACTCACTGCGTGAAATCCCACGGCTAGAGGAGGAGCTGGACCTGACGGCTGTCACGGCGGTGGTGGACGAGTGGCGGAGCGAGGCGGAGGTCCTCCATCAGAAGACTGAACGCGCCCTGGCTCTCGAAGAGATGGTTCCCGCCGCCCTTTTCTCGGAGCTCAACACGGCGCTCGTCCAGGTCGAGCGTCAACTGCTTCTGGCCGAGGGGATCCCCGGGCGGCCCTGGTTCAAACACATTCTGTACGCGCCACGCTACACCTACGCGGCCATGTCGCTGCCGGGGGTGCGCGAGGCGGCGGAGGCGGGGGACTGGAAGCTGGCCCGAAGCCAGCTCGAGGCCCTCCTCGGTCGTCTGCGGGCGGTGACAGCGGCGACGCGCGAGGCCGCCGCCCTGGTGCCGGCGCCATGAAAAAGTCTCTCGATGATTCCGTGAGCCCCGACTCGAAGGACGAGCTGACCTCGGAGGGGCTGGTCCGCGGGCTCGGCCGCTGGGACGCCACCTTCCTGACCGTCGGCTCGGTGATCGGGACCGGCATCTTCATCACCACCGCCGACATCGCCCGCGTCCTTCCGCACCAGGGCATGATCCTGCTGGTGTGGGCGGTCGGCGGGCTCCTGACCCTGGCCGGCGCCCTCACCTACGCCGAGCTCGGGGCGCTCTTCCCACGCGCCGGCGGCATGTACCACTTCCTCAAGGAGGCCTACGGCCCGTTCTGGGGCTTCCTCTTCGGGTGGGCCTGCTTCCTGATCATCATGTCGGGCGGCATCGCCGCCCTGGCGGTGGCGTTCGGCGAGTACCTGGGCAGCTTCGTGCCCCCGTTCTCCACCGGCAACATCCTCTTCTCGCTGCCGGTGGGCTCGTGGTCGTGGACGGTGTCCGGCGGTCAGGTGGCGGCGGCGTTCGCGATCCTCCTCCTGACGGCGGTCAACTACGTCGGTCTGCGGGAGGGCGCCGGCGTCCAGAACTTCCTGACCGTATTCAGGATCGGCGCGATCGTCGTCTTCGTGGCGCTCGCCTTCTTCGTCGAGCCGCGCGAGACCGTATCGGTGTTCGGCCCGCTGCCGCAGGTGCCGCTCCTCGCGGCATTCGGTGTCGGCATGATCGCCGCGCTGTGGACCTACGACGGGTGGTACGGTCCGACCTTCTCGGCCGGCGAGATGAAGGACCCGCAGCGCACCCTGCCGTTCGGGCTGGTGTGGGGGACGCTCATCGTCATGGGCCTTTACGCCCTCATCAATATCGTCTATCTGCGCGCCCTTTCGCTCGAGGAAATGGCCGCGACGGGGCGGATCGCCGAGACCGCGGCGGTCGCCCTCTTCGGCGCCGGCGGCGGCAAGCTGATCTCCTTCGCCGTTCTGGTGTCGACCTTCGGCTGCCTGTCCGCAACGATTCTCTACAGCTCCCGCATCTACCTGCCGATGGCGCGGGACGGGGTGTTCTTCCGCCGTCTTGCCGCCGTCCATCCGCGCTTCCACACCCCCAGCCGCAGCCTCTGGGCGCAGAGCCTGTGGGCGGTGCTCCTGACCCTGTCGGGCACCTACGAGCAGATCTACACGTACGTCGTGTTTGCCGCCCTCCTCTTTCACGTGGCGACCGCGGCCTCGGTCATCGTCCTCCGCCGCCGCCGACCGGAGGTTGAACGGCCGTACCGGGTCTTCGGCTACCCCTGGATCCCGCTGCTCTTCATCCTGGCGTCCATCCTGCTCGTCGCCAACACGTTTTCGGAGAAGCCCGTCCAGTCGCTGCTCGGCCTCGCCTTCCTCGCCGCCGGCGTGCCGGCCTACCTCTGGTGGCGGCGCCATCCCGGGTCGTGAACGGAGGATCTTCATGCGATGGTTTCTCGACCTCATGCTCGTCCTGCTCGCTTCACAGGCGACGTTCGCCGCTGAGCCGCCGCGCGCCCGCGATCTCGGCATTCCCTTCGACGGAAGCCCTGGACCGTGGAACGCGATCACCGACGTCGCCGGGGTGACGGTCGGACAGGTCACGCTGATCGAGGACCTGCCGGACGGCCGCGCGGTGCGGACCGGCGTGACGGCCGTTCTCCCACGCGGAAGGGACAGTCTCATGCGACCTGTCTTCGGCGCCTGGTTCGCCCTCAACGGCTGCGGCGAGATGACCGGCACCACCTGGATCGAGGAGTCGGGTCAGCTCGAAGGTCCGGTCATGCTGACCAACACCCACAGCATCGGCACCGTCCACGAGGCGACGATCGCCTGGCGCATCCGCCAGGGTGAGGCGGACGCTACCGGCTACGTCTGGTCGACGCCGGTTGTGGCCGAGACCTGGGATGGTCCCCTCAACGACATCAACGGCTTTCACGTCAAGCCCGAGCACGTCGACGCGGCCCTCGACAGCGCTTCCTCCGGCCCAGTGGCCGAGGGCAATGTCGGCGCCGGCACCGGCACCATGTGCTACGACTTCAAGTGCGGCATCGGCACCTCGTCGCGGGTCGTCGAGGTGCTGGGCGAGCCGTACACCGTCGGAGTGTTGGTGCAGGCGAACCACGGCAGCGAGAGGCGCGCCGAGCTGCGCATTGCAGGCGTGCCGGTCGGCCGACTCCTCGCCGATGAACTGAGCGAAAGCGAACCCAGTCCGGGCCTCGGAAAGAACAGCTCGATCATCATCGTCGTCGCCACCGACGCGCCGCTGTTGCCGCACCAGTTGAAACGGGTGGCGAAACGGGCCGCGCTCGGTCTCGCCCGCACGGGATCGGTGGCCGACAACGGCTCCGGTGATATCTTCATCGCCTTCTCGACCGCGGACGAGTCACTCGGCCGGATCGACACCGTTCTCACCCATCACTCGATTCCCAACGACGAAATCGACCCCCTTTTCGCCGCCACCGTTCGAGCTACCGAAGAGGCCATCATCAATTCGATGATCGCCGCCCGCGACATGGTCGGGAACCGGGGAAGCACCGCCACGGCGCTGCCGCACGATGCGTTGATGGAGATCATGCAGAGTTGCGGCCGCTGATCCGGGTTTCCTTTGTGGTGCGGGCGTCTCGCCCGCACTTCTCAGGGAGCGCGATCCGTGCGGGCGGGCTTGTCACGGCGGAGCCCAACGGGCGAAGCCGGAACGCCCGCACCACAAGGATGACGAGGGCTTGAAAAAACCGGACGGCGAGGAACTCGCCGCCCGGTGGAATAGGCCGTTCGGGCCGTGTCGGAGTGGGCCGCTAAAACTCGATGCCGAGGTGCAGCTGCAGACGACGCGGCTTGACCCAATAGTAGCCGACGTACTCGTCGCCCTCGGCCAGCACCTGCGTCTGCCACGCATCGATGGGGGCGCTGTTGAGCACGTTGAAGAGCTGCAGGTCGAGCTGCAGGCCCACGTCGCCGCCCAAGTTGAACCTCTTGCCGATGCCGAGGTCCCACAGGTACTGGAAGTCCTGGCGGTACCCGGGACTGCCCGCCGGCGCCACGACCGCCGGCGGATAGCCGGTCGTCGGCACGTAGTACTGGCGGCTGTAAGGCCGGCCGCTCTGGAAGTTAATCATGGTATTGAGGTTCACGTTCCACGGCAGCTCGAAGTTCGCCTGCACCCGCAGCATGTGCGGCCGGTCGCTCTGCAGCCGCTGGCCGTTGGCGTTGAGGAACGAGTTGGGATCGGAGCCGTTGTGGCTGCCGTAGAGCGGGTTGGACTGGTACCAGGACATGAACGCCGCGATCAGACCGGTCGACTTCGAGTAGGTGTAGGACGCCTGCATGCTCCAGAAGTCGGCAAAGCGACGGTTGAAGGTGAACATGAGGGCCCAGTACTCCTGCCAGTAGCGGTCGGCGTTCGGATCGACGGTGAAGCCCGGGGTGTTGCCCTTGCGCGCCGTGGGAGCCACGATCGGGTCGAGCAGCGTGTACTGGTCGCCGGTGAACGGGTCGGTCCACGGCAGCTCCTCGTAGACGCCGTCGTCCATAATCTGCCACCCGATCAGGTCCGTGGTGTCCTTGTAGAGGGCGGTGACGCCGAACGAGCAGTTCGCGCCGATGCCCTGCTCGAAGCCGAGCGAGTACTGGAGGGTCCGCGGCGCCTTGAGGTTGGGGTCGACGCTGAGATCGCCTGGGCTCCAGCTCCACCACGGCTCGTCGGACCAGGGACCATCCCACGATTCGCCCCAGTACGCGTTGAAAGTCGGCCCGAAGGGCGGCGGCGCGTCCCAGTTGCCGCTGACGTTCCCGTCGTAGTAGACCCCGAACGAGCCCCGGATGACGGTCTTCTGGTTGGCGCCGGCGGCGTAGGCGAAGCCGATGCGCGGCGAGATGTTGTTCCAGGTGAAGACCGGGTCGTAGCCCGGGATCTTCTCGCCGGTCGGCTGGCCGTTGAGGCCCAAACGGTTGAAGGAGGGGATGATGCCCTTGTGGTGGTCGAAGCGGAGCCCGAGGTTGAAGGTCAGCCGGGAGGAGAGCTTCCACGAGTCGTCGACAAAGGCCGAGATCGACTCGGTGTCGGCGCCGTAGTAGTAGGGCGACCCTACGACCTTGTAGTAATACACGTACTCGTAGCCGTAGTACTCGTAGCTGTCGTAGTGAGTGTAGTAGGTGCCGGTGGCTGAAGACGCGTTCTTGGCGAGAGCGGTGCCGCTGCTCGCCTGGATGCCGAACTTGAAGTCGTGGTCGCCGGCCACCCAGTCATCGGCGAAGGTGGTGAGCGCGACGGCCACCTGGTCGATCGACGTGTCATAGGTCCAGGGCCAGTAGACCCCGCCGTAATAGAGGGTCGGGCCGCCGCCCGGCGGCGCGTAGTCGATGTAGGCCGACTCGGCGCTGCCGGTCTGCGAGAGGTAGTCGTCGTTGCTCGTCCAGCCCGTGTACCGGGCCTCAATGAATGTGCGATCCGAGAGAATCGACTGGTAGTTAAACCCCCACAAGGTGTCGTCGCCGATCTCGCCCGCCGCCGCCGACTGCGTGTAGTACTGGCTCGACGGATCCGGGTACCCCCACTTGTCATAGAAGCCCTTGGCGTCGATGAGGTTGGCGTCGTTGACGCGCCACGACAGCTTGAGGTCGTATTGGTCCTTATACCAGGTCGGATTGATCTCAGGGTTGCTGCCGGGATAGGCGTGGTTGTCGCGCCAATACTCGTAGTCGGCGAAGAACCACACCCGGTCCTTGGCGATCGGCCCGCCGAGGGTCGCGCTGACATCCCAGAACTCGTTCTGGACGAACTCGGGAAACTCCGTGAAGTAGTTGATCTGGGAGTCGACCAGCGAGTCGTCGAACCAATAGGCGTTGACCCCGCCCTTGAGCTGGTTGGAGCCCGACTTGGTCACGACGTTCATCGCCGCGCCGAGCATGTTGCCGTACTCGGCCGGGGCGCCGATGTGCATGATCTGGACCTCCTGGATGGCGTCGGGGTTGACGCCAACCCAGGCGGTGCCGGTCTCCGGCGCGGTGACCTCTACGCCGTCGATGAACCAGTTGTTCGACTGGACGTTCGAGCCGCCGGCGGTCATGCGGGAGCCGTCCTCCAGCGCGAGGGTGACGTCGGGCGCGACCGAGATGATGTCGTAGAAATTGCGGGTGGTGGGGAGGTCCTTGAGAAATTCGCTGCTGAAGGTGGCGGTGGGGCCTGAGCTGGTGGTGTCCACCAGCGGTGACTCACCCACGACGGTCAGTTCCTCCGAAAACTCGGCCTGCATCACGAAGTCGGCGGTGCCCGTGGTGCCGATGCTGACCGCGACTTCTTTGATGGCTTGGGTCTGATAGCCGGGCAGGCTCGCCGTGACGGTGTAAACGCCGATCGGCATCGCGGCGAACCGGTAGGCCCCTGTGTCGCCCGTCACCGCGGTGCGCGATCCGCCCATGAGGGCGTCGCTGCTGGCGGTGACGGTGACGCCCGCCATCGGCAACCCGTCGACGCCCACGACCTGACCCAGGATCCGACCTGTCCGGGTCTGGGCCGAGGCGGAGAGGCTGAAGAGGAGCAGCACCCCCACGATCGAAAGAACGGTGACTCGGTGTCTGGTCATACGCCTCCCTCCTTCTCCTATGAAGATTTCAGGAACGCTGTGATTCTGGTTTCCCTGGAATCATCGGTTCTGCCATTAACTCCTCTTTTTAAATGTTCGACATACGAACACATGTTCGCTGTGCGGTTGAACTGAACGTACAGTCCCGTCATGTGGATGTCAATAGTCACCGGCCTTCGGCCGCGTCGTGAAACGTGCAGCGATGAGTTCGACTGAACCGGCGGCCGCAGGATCGAGCCACCCTGCTCGGAACGGATCGGAGTAACGGTGGACAAACCGCGGTGCTCCTTGTTCGTTTCAGCGATTCCTCGTGGCTATCATAGTACATTCCGCCGGCAAGTCGAGATTCGAGAAAGAGTATCAACGGTTTTGTTGAATACTGTTCTGTCCAGATATCGGAGCCGTGACCACGAAGGTGAGATGTGTGGGGTAACCAATTGAGAAATCCCCCAGCTTTGCCGGGGGTATATGACGATCGCCAGCGATGCCGATAGCGAGCTACTCGAGTGCGGAGAGAACCTCGTCGAGCGCCTCGAGCATCTCTTCAACATCGTGCGCCTGGATCACCATCGGCGGCTTGATCTTGAGCACGTTGTGGAACGGTCCGTCGGTGGAGAGCAGGAAGCCGCGCGCCTTCATCTCGTCGATCACCCGCGAGGCCTCGGTGTCGGCGGGCTCGAGGGTCTCGCGGTCACGCACCAGCTCGACGCCGATGAAGAGACCGAGGCCGCGCACGTCGCCGATCAGTGGGTGCCGCTCATGCAGCTCGCGCAGCCCGGCCTGCATTCGGTTGCCGACCTCGAGGGCATGCTGTTGGAGGCCTTCGTGCTCGATCACATCGAGTACCGCGAGGCCGACCGCGCACGACACCGGGTTGCCGCCGAAGGTGTTGAAGTACTCCATCCCGGTGACGAAGGAGGTGGCGATCTCTTTCGTGGTGATGACCGCGGCCATGGGATGGCCGTTGCCGATCGGCTTGCCGAGGGTCACGATATCGGGAACCACACCCTGGCTCTCGAAGGCCCAGAGATGGGTGCCGACCCGCCCGAAACCGACCTGGACCTCGTCAGCGATGGAGACTCCTCCCGCAGCGCGCACGGCGTCCGAGGCGGCTGAAAGAAAACCGGGGGGCGGAATCACCTGGCCGCCGCAGCTGATCAGCGATTCGGCCAGGAACGCGCCGAGCTTGCGACCCGTTCCCTCGACTTCGGCGATCGCCATTCGCACCTCGCCAGCATACGCGTCACCCGTATCCGGTCCTCTATGGGGGCCCCGATAGGCATCGGGCATCGGCACCTTGTGGGCGTGTGGGGCGAGCCCTTCGCCGCCCGGCCCCTCGCACTTGTAGGGAGAGATCTCGATCAGTGACGGCGAGTGGCCGTGGTAGGCGTGGTCGAGGACGATGATCTCCTTCGACCCGGTGTGGGCACGGGCAAGGCGCAGGGCGAGGTCGTTGGCCTCGGTTCCGGAGTTGACCAGAAAGCAGACATCGAGGGGATCGGGAAAGGTCCCGGTGAGCCGCAGCGCGTACTCGGCCAGGTTGTCGTGCAGGTAGCGGGTGTTGGTGTTGAGCACCGCCATCTGCCGCTGGGCGGCGGCGCCAACGTGCGGGTGGCAGTGGCCGACGTGGCAGACGTTGTTGACCAGGTCGAGGTAGCGGCGGCCCTGATCGTCGAAGAGGTACTGGCCCTGGCCGCGGACGATCTTGAGCGGCTCCGAGTAGGAGACGCTGAGGTTGAAGCCGAGGTGACGTCGCCTGACGGCGACGATCTCGTCGGCACTGCGACTCGGAGTTGGAGAGTGCGCGCATGCGTCCTCGAAAGTGCGGGTCGCCTCGTCGGGATCGATCATGGTCATCCTTTCCAGCAGCCGCCACACGGGCCGAGTCGAGATCTGCAGGTACTCGTTGTCGGGCTCGACCTGCCGGCGCTGCGCCGCCAGGAAGACGCTCGCACACAGCCGCGCAACCACGAGGTCGAGGATGAGCGACCTTTCGTCGGCGGTCAACGGCCGCACGGAGTGATATCCCGCGACGGCGCGCGACGCCTCCGCCAGCGGATCCTCACGATCGAGCATGAGGTAGGCGCAGACGATGGCGAGCTCGGCGACGATGATGGTGTGGAGACTGTCGCCGAAGTCGATGAGCCCGGCGAGCTCCGGCTCTCCGTCGGCGCGGCTCCGCACCAGGAGGTTGTGGTCGTTGGCGTCGTTGTAGATGAAGCCTCGTTCGAGGCCGGTGAGGCGCGGAAGGACCTGTTCTCGAAACCGATCGAGATGGCGCTCCACCATCTCGCGTCGCGCCGGCTCGGCGATGTGCTCCGCGAAGCGCGCGAGCTCGTGCGTGCGCTCGATGTCCCAGACCAGATCGCGGTGGGCTCGGGGGTGGTCGAACCCCCGAAGGGCGAGATCGAGTCGGGCGAGTGCGCGGCCGATCTCCTCGAGGAGTCGAACCGGTCTGTCGCTGAAGTGTGCCAGCGGGACGCCGTCCAGGTAGGACAGAACCCGGACCCAGCAGCGGCCTTCCTCTCCGGCTTCGATCGGAATCAGACCGCGACCGTCGCGAGTGGGGAGCACGCGCTGTACGAGGTGCGCGACCGGAGACGTTTCGAGAAAGCGCAGCGCCTCGATCTGACACCCAAGGGCCAGCTCGTCGGCTCCCGGGCGCGAGATCTTGAGCACCCAGCGATCACCCCCATCGGTGATCAGCAGGAAGTTGCGGTCCACCTCGCCCGGCAGTGGCTCGGCCTGACAGTGCAGACCGTACTCTTCACGGGCGATCGACTCGGCGTTGCCGACTGTCGGGAACACACCGTTGCGGGTCACGCGACGACGTCCGTAACCCGCGCTGGTGCCCTTGCGACCACCGCGCCCGCCGGGTCGCCGAGATGTTTTTTGAACAGGGCGGCCGAACGGGGCGTCATCTGCTTTCGACCTCGTCGGCGTCATCGACGAGCGGTTCTTCGGGCGCCGGCATCTCGCCCGCCTCGACGAAGGCCATGATGCCGAGGAGCGCGCCCCACGAGTGGAATCGGTCCGACGACAGCCGTTGGTCGTCGCCGGTGCCGGTGATCGCCGAGTAATTTTCGCTCACGTAGCCCTGGCGTTGCCACTCGGTCACGAAAAGCGCCAGCGATCTCGAGGCCAGCTCGGAGGCCTCCTCTCTGAACCACGCCTGCCGCAGGCTCAGGTAGGTCAGGAAGTTGAGCGGAGGCCAGACGGCGCCCTTCCAGTAGCGTTGATGCTCGAAGGCCGAGTCGTTGCGCGCGATCGAGGGCACCACCCAGTCACCCCAGAACTCCTCCGGGTTCAGCAGGTGGTCGGCGACCATCCTCTGCGCGCGTTCGGCATCCGGTACCCCTGCCAGCAGTGGATAGAAGAGGGTGGGGGAGAGTCGATGGGAGAGCTGGCCGGTGTCGGTGCGGCGGTTGAGATAGAGCCCGGTCTCCTCGTCCCAGAGCTGCTCGAGGTTTCGGGAGAGGGTCGCTGCGCGTTCGCGGAGCTCGGCGGCCTTGCCCTCGCGCCCTAAAACCTCCGCCATCTCGACCAACGCCAGCGAGTCGGCGATCACCAGGCTGGCGAGACCGACGTCCTGAAGTTCGAGAGTGTTCTTCACCTTGTTGAACGGCACCCCCTCGTACATCGGCGAGTCATCCATTCCGGACTCGTAGCGGGCGGTCCGTTTGGTCTGGGTGGCGGGCTCGAGAAACGGGTTTTCGGCCTCGTGCGAACCGTAGCTCAGGAGCCCGCCGTTGAGGCGGCGCTTCATCCACCAGCGGTTCCACGCGAGAAGATCGTCGAAGGTGGCTTCGAGCAGCCATCGCTCGGGGTACTTCTTGTAGACCTCCCGGACCATGATGGCTCCCACGGGAGGCTGTGACCGGTCGAAGGACTTGCTGCCGTTACCGCGGTCATCGTTGGGGATGAACCCTTCGTCGGTGGCGCCGCGAAGGTGCTCGAGGATGTTGGCATAGGCGAGGTCTCGGCTGAAGAGCGAGGCCATGTAGGCGAGGAAAAAGTTGTCCCAGCCGAAGAGACAGTAGCCGCCGTACTCGTCGTTCCAGAGGCGGCCGACCGTGGAGACGACCCGGTCGAATCGTGGCTCGTAGATGAGGTTCCAGGCAATACCCGCCTCGACCGCGATGTATGCCTCTGCGAGGTCGCCGTGAGTCGCCGCCGTCTGTTCCACCGCCTCCCGGGCGTCCTCGATGAGCTCACGAATCTGGTCGACCGTCCGCGGCCTGCCGGTTGAAAGACCGACCGGTTGCTCGAGGGTCAGCACGAGGTACGGGGTCTGGGTCTCGACGTAGAAGTCCTCCTGGTGGGAGGCGGTCGCGTAGACGTCGACGGTTCGCGTCGGCAGTGTCATCCGTAGCTGGTTGTCCGAGACCTTGGCCAGCGAGCCGGGACGGTTCCAGTAGATCGCACTCTCGACAACCATTTTTACGGGCAGCGTCTGTGCCGTCACCGGGGTCACCAGAATCACCAGGTCATCGCCGGCGTGGGCCGACTCCACCCGTGCCCACAGTTGCTGCCACTGGATGTCGAGCCGCGTGTAGCTGCCGTCGAGGGTGTGGGGGCCGGGGCGGATATGGGCGTCGTCGGTGTCACGACCGAAGAGGGCCTCACGCAGATAGGGCTCATCGATCCATCTGACCTGTTTGAAGGCGAGGTTGAGACCGAAGCCCTCGGGAAGCAGAGTGTGCGACAGCACCGAACGGGTGTTCCAGGTGTTCCAACCTCGCGCCAGGCGCTGTTTGATCGCCAGGTACTCGGGGTTTTCTTGGCCATCGTTGTCGGCGGCACATACGAGCGGCAGGAGTGACGTGGCCACGAAAATCACCGCGATCACGCACGGGTTGCGCGCTCTGCACCCGGCGGGAAGAAACTCCATGTACCGAGTCTACATTTTTCGCGCGGTCGGGGGGTTGGATCAGTCTCGACCAATATCTGAGTGATCTGCGGTCTCTCATTGGGAGGGTGGGCGGATCGAGTATCGAGCGACGAGCATCCGACTTCGCCTGCGGCTATGCCGGGACAACTCGAGTATCCTGGGCACCATGCCACGGATCACAGAGCTTTCCGAACACGACCTCACCGAGCAACGCTCGCGTTTCTACGCCGCGGCCGTGCCGGCGGCAACGCTTGAGGACGTCAAGAGCGAGCTCGCCAGGCGCAAGAAGCGCTACCACAAGGCCCGTCACCACTGCTGGGCGTGTCGGGTGAGGGACGAAAACGGGCAGATCGTGGAGCAGGCGCGGGACGACGGCGAGGTCGGCAGGCCCGGGATGAAGCTCCTCGAGCTCCTCCGCCAGCGCGATCTCGAGGGACTATTGGTCGTTTCGCGGTTTTTCGGCGGCATCAAACTCGGTCCGGGCGGCGTCGGCCGGGCCTTCCGCGATGCCGCCTTCGGCACCCTGGAATCTAAGAGTCAGTAGTTGTCAGTAGACAACAGTTGTCAGCTTTTTTTCAAATATTCAAAGGCACGACGGCCATACGATGCACCCGCCCGCCCACCCACGGCTGTTCGGCGCGAAGCAGTAACGCGTTCTGCGCCGTAAGGCCGCATAGCCGCATAGCCGTTTCGCCCGAAAGGTCTCCGCCGGCAGCTCACCGCATTCCGTCGTACAGTATGTGAAGATGATGGATCGAGAAGCCATACCTCCTGTTGGGGCCGTAGGGAGGATCGTGTGATCGGAGGACGGCGACCTCTGATCGTCGGCGAGGTGCTGTTCGATGTCATGCCCGACGGCAGCCGTGTGCTCGGTGGTGCGCCGTTCAACGTTGCGTGGCACCTCGAGGCCTTTGGCCTCCGACCGCTGGTCGTCACGAGGGTGGGGACCGACGATTCCGGTGACGAGGTGCTGACCGCGATGGAGGCATGGGGTATGGACACCTCCGGTGTGCAGCGGGACGACGTCTTTTCCACCGGACGCGTGCAGGTCGATCTGACAGGCGGCGAGCCCACTTTTGACATCCTCGCGAACCAGGCATATGACCATCTGGATCGTCGAGAGGCCACGCAGTCGATAGCAGGGAAGACCTTCTCGCTGCTGTATCACGGCAGCCTGATCTCGCGAGAAGCGGATTCGAGCTCAGCGCTCGACGACCTTGAGGAACGGTCCGCAGCGCCGATTTTCGTCGACGTCAATTTGCGAGATCCCTGGTGGAACCGCGTCGACGTTGTCGCTTCCGTGAGCCGGGCGAGGTGGGTCAAGGTCAACGAGGCGGAGCTTGAGCTGCTTGCCGGCGAATCAGACATTCGGATTGCGGAAGCCTTTCGAAAGGATCACGATCTCGATGCGGTAATCGTCACCAGGGGCGGCCATGGTGCGTTCGTCGTGGACGGTGGCGGCACCTTCGAGTCGGCCCCGCCGAACGAGGTGCAGGTCGTCGACACCGTCGGTGCGGGCGATGCCTTCAGTGCGGTGTTCATCCTCGGCCTCACGCACGGCTGGGCGACCGACCTGACCCTGGAAAGGGCCCTCGAATTCGCTGCGGCGGTCTGCACTCTGCCCGGCGCCACCTCAGTGGACCGCCGGCTGTACTCTGGATTCGAGGACCGAGGATGGTGGTGAGCGATGGCAGACGGTGAAGGCCTTTTCATTGCGCTGATCAGCCTCCACGGGCTCATTCGCGGCGACGAACCCGAGCTCGGCAGGGACGCCGACACCGGCGGACAGGTGCTGTACGTTCTCGATCTGGCGCGAACTCTCGGCGAACACTCCGAGGTGTCGCGAGTCGAATTGATGACCCGCCAAATCCTGTCCACCAATGTCGCTCACCAATACGGCGATCATCTCGAGCAGATCGCCGACCGGGTGTGGATCGTGCGCCTGCCCTTCGGGCCCCATCGCTACCTTTACAAGGAATCTCTGTGGCCGTACCTGCCACAGTTCGTCGACAACGCCCTCGTTCATTTTCGAGAGATCGGTCGCGTGCCCGACGTCATTCACAGCCACTACGCCGATGCCGGCGAGGCGGGTGCCCGTCTCGTTCGATTGATCAACGTCCCCCTGGTCCACACGGGTCACTCGCTCGGTCGGGTCAAGCAACAAAGGCTGCTCGACAAGGGGCTCTCGCGGGAAGTGATCGAGGAACGGTACCACATGGGTCGCCGCCTCGAGGCGGAAGAGCGGGTCCTCCGGCGCGCCGATCTGATCATCGCCAGTACCCATCAGGAAATTGACGAGCAGTACCGAATGTACGATATCGATGTCCGTGAACGAATGGCGGTGATCCCGCCGGGGGTCGACCTCGATCGCTTCCGCCCACCGAGGAGGGGCGAACGATTTGATGTCGCGCGGGCCATCGACCGCTTTCTCGAGCAGCCGAAGAAGCCGATGATCCTGGCCGTGCAGCGTCCGGATGAGAGAAAGAACATCGAAACCCTGATTCGCGCCTACGGCGAAAGCGATGCCCTCCGGGAGCTCGCCAACCTCGTTCTGCTCGTCGGAATCCGGGATGACATCAACGAGGTGCCGAAGGGACAGCGCAAGATCTTTCAACAGATGCTGTACCTCATCGATCGCTATGACCTCTACGGCTCGGTGGCGTATCCGAAGCAGCACTCCTCCGACGATGTCGCCGAAGTCTACCGGGTGGCCGCAGCTCGACGTGGAGTTTTTGTCAACCCGGCCCTGACCGAGCCCTTCGGACTCACCCTCATCGAAGCCGCGGCCAGCGGTCTGCCGATCGTCGCCACCAACGACGGAGGACCGCAGGAAATCGTCCGCATCTGCAATAACGGTGTGTTGATCGACCCACTCGATGCCGAATCTCTCTCGCAAAGCTTGCTCTCGGTGTTGACGAATCGCGCGCAATGGCGCCGGCGGGCCCGCGCGGGCATTCGCGGGGCGGACCGCCATTTCTCCTGGAACGGGCATGTGTCGCAGTACGTGAAACGGATCAAACCACTGCTACGCCGGCAGCAAAAGACGGCTGCCTTTCCGCGTGCTCGGATGACGTTGGCGGACCGTCTGCTGGTGTGCGACATCGACAACACCCTGATTGGGGACCGTGAAGCCCTTACCGAGCTGCTGGCATGGTTCGACGAACATCGTCACAGGGTCGCATTCGGTATCGCCACGGGACGCGTGCTCGAACGAGCGCTCGCGGTCCTCGAGCGCTGGCACGTGCCTCGACCCGACGTGCTCGTCACCGGCGTGGGGTCGGAAATCCACTACGGTCGTCCGGACCTCGTCAAGGACCTGAATTGGAGTCGGACCATCGATTTCAAGTGGGACCCGATCAGCCTCCGCGAGTGTCTGGCGGAGGTGCCGGGTATTCGCCTGCAGCCAGCGCGGGACCAACGCGAGTTCAAGCTGAGCTATATTGTCGATCCTCTCGAGTGGCCGGGTGCGAGAGAGGTTCGGAAGCGCCTCAAGGAGCGCGGTCTCTCCGCCAGCCTTATTTTCTCCCACAACGAGTTTCTCGACCTGCTGCCGATTCGCGCGTCCAAAGGCCGAGCGATCCAATATCTGGCGAACCGCTGGGGGTTCGAGATGGACGAGGTGCTGGTGGCGGGTGACTCGGGCAATGATGCGGATATGCTCCGATCTGGGGTCCTCGGCGTGGTGGTGAAGAACCACAGCAGCGAATTGCGGTACCTCCGGGGACGAGAGCGGATCTTTTTCTCAGAAACGTCCTACGCTCGAGGCATCCTCGAGGGCATCGATCGGCATGGGTTCTTGCCCGGTCCGGGTGCGTAGGTAGAACGGCTAGATCAGGAATTCTCGAGCAATGTGGCTGCCCTCGGCCGGTACTGAAGGGCGTACAGCACCTCCAGATAACGGCGGGTTTCGGCCTTTTCGAGATTGGTCATATACTTCCAGAATCCGTAGATGCGGCTGAGGGTCATGAGGCGCTCGGCATAGAGCTTCCAGGTGTAACGGCTGTTCACTCGTTCGATTCCGCCGAGCGAAATCTTGTCCCAGTGCGCGGGGTTTTCGGAGCACCGCTCGAAGAACTCCGCCATGAGATCCGCTGCGCGATCGCCGTGGTTGGGGTCGACGTGGAAGCCGCTGACGCCGTGCTCGATGATCTCGAGCGGCCCGCCGAAGCAGGTGGCAAAGGTCGGTAAACCACAGACCATGGCCTCGATCACGGTCAGGCCGAACGCCTCGAAGAGCGCAGGCTGGACAAACGCCCCCCGGCGGTCGGCGACGAAACGATAGAGCTCGCTGCCCATGACACGGTCATGGTGGCTCACCCATCGCATCTGGCCGTCGAGGTCGTGCTGGTCCATCAGGTCGTGCATGCGGTGGATCTCCATCTGTTCCTCGGCGTCGTTTGATTCCTCGGGGTCGAGGAAGCCGGCAACGATGACGAGATTGGCCCGTCGGCGCAGTTGGTCGCTTTCGCCGAACCACTGTGTGAGACCGGTGAGGTTCTTGATGCGGTCGAGGCGAGCCATCGAAAACAGGATTGGTTTGTCGAGGTTCTCGAGCCGGCCGCGGGTGCCCGGATGACCTTCCTGGAACAATTTGGCGTCGATTTCTGGTTGGAGGCCGTGAAGGCGGCGTTCCGACTCGGTATACGGAAAATAGATGTCGGGATCGGCCCCCGGCGAGACGATATTGAAGCGGGGGTCGAACACGTCGATGCCGTCAACGACGCGGTACAGACCGGGAAGTGTGTAGGAGTGGTAGCTCTCGTACTGGCCGACGCTGTCCGCGGTGCCGGCGATCTCCTGATAGGTACTGGTGATGATGAAATCGGCGGCGTTCATGGCGATGAGGTCGGCGGTGAACTGGCAGGAGAAGTGGTAGTGCTCCTCGTTGTCGTGCCAATAGAGGTCGGACAGGAGGTATTTGGTCTTTTCCAGGGCGTGGGCGATCGTGCACTTGGTGACGCCGAGCCGCTCTCCGACGATGCTTGCAACGAGATTACCGTCCGAGTAGTTGCCGATGACCAGATCGGGTTTGGTTGAGAGCTCGGCGACGATTTCGCGCTGTGCCTCTATCGCGAATCGTTCGAGGTACGGCCAGACCTCGAAGCGTGAGACCCACTGCGGCACAATCTCTCCGCTCGGTGTCCTGAATGGCACCCGCAGGATGCGGGCGTTCTCGGTCCCGGAGATAGACTCCAGACGTTGGTTGCAGGTCGTTGGTCCGGCCTCCGGTATCAACCGAGTCACCACCAGGATCTGCGGCTCATACTCCACACCCTGTTCGAAGAGGCGAGCACGAATCTCCCTTTCCAGGGCTCGAACCTGATCGAGGATGTAGACCACCTGGCCGCCGGTGTCCGGCAGACCCATCACATTGGACTGCGCGAAATATCCGTGCGGCGACATGATAGCGACGTTAAAGATCATGGGGATGCGAGCCAGAAACCGCTCCAGCAGGTCCGGCCCCGGGGCTTCGAGCAGGTCCTGCAGGAGCTCGAGAGTCTCGCGGATTCGGGAAACGCTTCGCCCCCATCCTGGCTCGAAGCCGAGCCCTCGGAGTTCCGTTTCCGCATCCGGCCACTGGGTTTCGGAATCTCGATCTTTCAAGAGGTCCATGGCTTCGCGCAGCGCCCGACGCACATCCTCGGGATCGTCGAGCTGAGGGTTGAGCATGAGCTGGCGACCGTTGATGGTGTGCAGCGACAAAAACGAGACGAGACGTTTCAAGCCGACGTCGGCCTGCGAGAGAAGCTGGCCGGACAGCTGCCGGTTGAGGAACTCCATACCGCGTCCGATGGAGCGGACCTCGCGCAGGCGAGGGAATTCGCGGCTGAACGGCCCGAAGTCGATCTCCACCGGCCATCCGTCGTCGATCCGATCGCGCCCGATCAGCGACTCCTTGAACGCCAGGTAACGGGAAACGGACACCCACTCCAGCTGAAGTGTCTCAGCGTGGATCCTGAGAAACGTCCATCGCCCGACCTCCGGACGAACGGCCAGGTAGACCCAGGGAATCTGAATCGCCGCCTCCTGGGTCAGCTCGATGGCCTCCCCGAGGACGCTGCCCGCAAGCACCCGGCCATGACCGGTGGCACAAAACTCTTTGAAACCGTCAATCAGGTCCGAGCGCAACAGGAACGGCTGGTTGCGACTGAAGTAGGTGTGGAGGAGCATGTACACCGGCGCACGCTGCGTTCCGATGAACTCTTGAACGGTTGCTGTGTTGATCGTCATTCAACCTCCAAGCGTATGATCAATTGTAAATGTATCAATGCGAGAGCCGGGAGACGGCGGAAAACAGGCCTCTGGTCACCGGCCGGCTCCGGCGAGACGCCGCGCGCGACCTGCCACGGCGGAGCCGGGAGCGCGCGAGCAACCGAAGGCGAGATCCCCGGGTGCGGAGAAAAAGACGAGAAAAGCCGCCCGAATGGGCGGCGAATTCGATGTCTTTGGTGGACGCGAACGCGAAGAATTCGAACCGCTGCCGCCATTGCCGTCGAGGTGGTTATCCTCGAGGTCAAGCCGCCACCGGTTTATCAGCGGATTGCGCAAAAAGCCCACCACCTCCAGGAGCTCGGGATGAGCCAGCTGGAAATAGGGCGACGGCTTGGCGTTGACCGCTGGACGGTTGGTAAGGCGTTGCGGTGGTTCAAGGAGATGGGGCAGACCTGATCTCCGCGGCTCCCATCGCGATCAGTGCCGATGGTTTTGGGGGGACGGCTTACTCATCCCGTCTGGCACCGAGACTTCCAATACAAAGTCAACAGTATCTGCGGAAACTCTGGCGTGCCAGATTCATCACTCGGCGCGCCTTCCGTGCCTCGGGTCACAACTGCTATTGGCTTTCTCGTTTATCCACCAAAAGAACTGTTTAGATCTCTTGACAGACTTTCTCTCGGGACCGAGTTTCGCAGATGGGCGCCTGAATATTAGATCGGAGGTTTCTGCGAGAGGAAGCGCTTTCTCATTCGCGAACGGCAACCGGTAGATCGCTCATCCAATAACGAACGACTGAAAAACGGAGGGCGCAAATGAAAAGGAGCATCAGGATCAGCACTTGTATCATTGCCACGGCACTGGTAGCCGTTGGCGCATCTTTCACGGCAGCGGAGGAGCCGCCGGAGTTCTCTTCCGTGAAACGGCACTCCACAACGATACAGTTCTTCGGAAACGACTCGGCCGACCAATTGGCCAAGGCTGTGGTCGGAGATGGCCTCGAGAACATCAAACCTGTAGCGAGCACCATGGCTAGCTCGGGCGGATCAATCTACTGGGAAAAGATCCGCGACAAAGATGATGACAGGGGTACGCGTCATGTCTTCTATCGCCAGTTTTACAGACCGCCAATAGGGCCGGTATCTGCCGCATCGCCTGTTGCCACCAAGGGTGTTTGGCTGGTGGGCGCCGAGGTAGGTCTTCACTACGACAAGGACGGCAAACTCGTGTACGTGTTTGGCACACAGTTTGAGGATGTTGCAGCCACCAGCGCTCCCGTCATCGGTACCGCGACCGACGCGGTCAGCGTTACCGATGAAGTTGTCGCCGACCGAACGAGGTTCTCGGTTTCTGACATGAGGGAGCGATCACCCGCAGTGGTCGACTACCAAATGTCAAACGCGACTCTCCTGTTGCACAGCAGTGGATTCGACGACACCTTCAACTATGTGTGGAGGGTTCATGCCGGGAGTAAAACCGCGCTCTCGCTTGTCGCGAAGATCGACGCCGAATCCGGCGATCTGGTTTCCCTAAGTGACGGGGTCGCATGGGATGAATGTATACCGCAAAGCGCTAACCAAGATGCGGCGCGCAGCAAACCTCAGAACACCTCAATCTCCCCCAATCGATATGTATGGGCGACCCAAACAAACGACAGAGGAGAAGACTATACCCATGAGGCGCGCAAAATCGCCTCGAGTTCAAATCCCGACATTCAGGTATTCATGCCGATGGATGATGACGGATGCGACGACGAGGATTATGCTCTGATGCCGGTGAAAACCATCAGCGGAACGGTCAAATACCTCAATTACACCTCCCCTTCGATAAAGGGAAAGATCGCTGGAGACGCCCTCTTTTTCACCTACAAGACCATGAAGACATTTGCCGACGAAGGCCGTGACGGCTGGGATGACGACGATGGCGCCGCTGTTGTGGTCTTCGAGACTAATTGCGGGTATGAGGATCCCTATACTCAGGAGTGGGTTCCAAAAAGGGACAATGCGGCGATGATATACGACGGCACCGTGGACTGGGCTCCCACGCCGAGCGTCTCCGTTTGTGCGCAGGACGTCGCCACTTACAGCCAGGCGGCCGCCATCGACATTATCGCCCACGAATGGGGCCACGGCGTAATTTTTGCCGAAGACCTGTGGGACAGGACCGAGGGTGATGGTGCAATCTTCCACGAGGGATGGGCGGATATCGTCGGCCATTTTGTCGAGTGGGACAACCAGTCTTCCGGTTCTGGCGACGAAGAAGCGGATTGGGAATTCGGCGAGGATCACGGCACCACAATGCGAATTGCGAATCACGACGACGACGAGGATACCTATTCCCTTCACAAGCAAGATGTGGTGGGGGTTACAAATCCCCACGGCAGTGGAAATCGCTTGGCAACGGCGTACTACTTGATGGCAATCGGCGGCGGGAACCCGGCTTGCACTCGACTTGAGGCGTTGCTAGAGGAGGAGGTGCTCGGATGCGATGAGAATGTCAGCGGAATTGGCGTCAACAAGGCGGGCCGCATTCTATTCTATGCGTTGACAAACGTCGCGACCTCATCTTCGGAATGGGACGATTTCGGCGATATCGCAAAAGCCGCGGCGTTCTTCCTCTACGCCGATTGTCCGACCACAAACGCCCCATTGGACCAGATTACCGCCCGCGATGCCTTCCGGGCCATTGGCGATTCACCCTCCTCCTTTCTGGTCCAGTGCGGGCCTTGATTTCTTGTAGGGCGGCTGTCGGGTGACAAACTCTGATTGGAGTGGGCCACACGTGAGTGGCGAAATGCCGGGCAGTGGCACAATCGTCTAATCAACCGCGGCGCTCGCCCTCAGGGGCGGGCGCCGCCTTTTATGGCGTTCTCAGAGGGACAACCAAGTGATCGGGCTACAATAAGGCGATGTGACCATGAAACCATCCGTATTAAGCCTTCTGATTTCGGGCATCATTGCCCTACTGCCCTGTCCAACTGCGGCGACGACGGAGCCCCCGTGGGAGTGGGTGAACCCACTGCCCCAAGGGCACACCCTCAGGGCGGTAGCCGCCGGCAACGGCGTGATGGTGGCCGCTGGCTACGACGGGTCCATCATTGCGAGCACCGATGGCATCAGTTGGAAAGTCGGCAATGGCACCACGGATTATGACCTGTACGAAATCATCTGGGCGAACGGCCAGTTTGTCGCGGCCGGCGGGAATTACGATCAGTTCCTGCCGCGGTTCGGTGTAATCCTCACCAGCACCGATGGTTTTCACTGGGTTGAGCAACACCGTATCGACGACATACCGGTCGGCGGCCTCGCCTGGAACGGCGATCGATTCATCGCCACCTCCGGCCCGAGGGTGCTGATCAGCCCGGACGGGGTTTCCTGGACGGAAGAAGAGCTTAGTGAGGAAATCTTGGGCTTGGGGGATCTCCTTTGGGACGGCTCGCGCTTCGTGGCTCAAGGGTCCACCTCCGATGGGACAAAATCAGCCTTCACCAGCGAAGATGGTTTGACGTGGCAGAGTCAACCGTTCGGTTGTGAGTGCTTCTCAGCGGCGATCACCTGGGGGAATGGGAAATATGTTGTCGTCGGTGGGACGCCAGGGGGTGATGGGACCATCCTGACCAGCGACGACGCCTCCACGTGGGAGGTGCAAATTTGGGAGGGTGTCGGGAGGTTCTACGATGTTATTTTCGCAGACGAGGGGTTCCTGGCGGTCGGCGATGGCGGGCTCGTGGCATCCAGCCCGGATGGCCATACCTGGTCCTTCCAAGACCCCACGACCAATCTTGATTTGTGGGGCATAACGGAGGCCGGCAGCGGTTTTCTGGCGGTGGGTGAGGACGGCTTCATGATGACGAGTCCAGACGGGACATCGTGGCAGGAGTTGAGCGAAGACATCCTTGGACTATTTCGTCTCGATGAGATTGTCGAGATCGCGAAAAAAGGCGATGTTGTCGTCGGGGTTGGGAACAGTAGCCTGATTGTTCGGAGCGTTGACGGAGGCCCGTGGCTGATAGGGCCTGCATGGACGATCGGCGATTACAACTCGGTGCGCCGGATAGGGTCCGAGTTCTGGGCGGTCGGCGACCAAGGCATCGTCAGTAGCCACAACGGGCTCGACTGGGACCTGATGTTGTATGACCCGGACATTCGTCTATTCGATCTCGCCTGGAACGGCTCGATCTACGTTGCCGTGGGTTGGAATCCGGCCCCTGGTGAGGGTGACGCGCTGGTGGCTACCAGTCCGGATGGGTTCGACTGGTCATATCAATGGCTGGACACGGGTGGCGCCGTGTTGAGGGCCGCGAGGTGGACCGGCTCGCGATTCGTTGCTGTGGGAGCGAATGGCGTTCATATTACGAGCCCGGACGGGTTCGATTGGTCGCAACATCAACTCGACGAGCAGGTCTCTCTCAGAGACATGGAATGGAACGGTGACCGTTTGGTGGCGGTAGGTAGTCACTGGGAGACCGGCAGGCTCATTCTATCGAGTGCCAACGGCGTGAATTGGGTGGAGTGCCTTGCTCCAGACATCCACGGGTCGGTGTTTTTCGATGTCGCGTGGACGGGTGTCCGGTTCCTGGCAGTTGGAAGGCCCCTTGGCGATACGATCTTTACGAGTACAGATGGCCTCAACTGGTCTACGGAGACCACAGGTACCGGCCTTCGTCTGGTCTCTATTGGTGGCGACAACCGCATGCTGCACGCGACCGGTACGGGCGGGAGGATCATCCGTCACGTCCACCGTACCCCGGCGCCTCGTAGACCCGAACGCCGGGTGTTGCCTTCGCACGGCATTAAAGAACGAGTTCTGGAAGTCGTGCGGTAGCCTCTGTCGCGCCGTGCGAAGACGCGGCTCGAAGAGCATCGCCCCGACAAACGGTTTTCCATGGTGCACTCCTGGTGCTGTGCCTCCCGAAAACCTCAAACGGGCAGGTAGGTGGCGTTCCTTGCGCCATCGGCCGCAATTTGATCAGGTGTCGGTTGGCGATAGCGTGGGGGATTGGCAGCTTCATGAGCCAATTCAGCGAATAACCGGCGCCCTGTGGCGGTCGCCTTGTCGCAGGTTTGTCAACGGTTATGAGAAGAGGACATGATCACAGGTTTTGCTAATAGTATTGGATCCTGATTTGATGCGTATTGTTGGCGAGTTCGGAACGGCCGAAACAGTATGCTTCTGAAAATGGATTGGAAACGATCTGGAAATGAATCGAAAATGAGTTGATAGATGAACGATCAATGAATTTGTATAACTTCACTATGATGAAGTAAATACCAAAATATGATAGAGTAATTGGGTTGGTAACGAATATTGATATGAAGGTGTCGCAATGATTCAGTACAAACTTCCTGACAGTTGGATCCGCTATGACCCAGTATCAGTTGCCCCCCCACTTACGGCGGCGAAGGCGGCCGTGATGTCTCTGGCGGGTATGCCCTATCAGAAAAGCTGGGCGGAGAAACTTCAGGGAATACAGTTGAAACGTGAAGTTGCAGGGACAAC
>CAYRFI010000057.1:0-3939 GCA_964423595.1 uncultured Thermoanaerobaculia bacterium
TTGAAGTTCGCCGTCCCCCGGCGGTAGACAGCCTGGGCGACCTTGGTCGAGCCGACAAAGCCGATGGCCTTGATGCCAGGGTGGTCGCAGATCGCCTCGACCACCTCGCGGTCGCCGTTGACCACCGAGAAAACTCCAGGCGGCAAGCCGGCCTCATCGAAGAGACGGGCGAGCTCGAGGGCGCTCAGCGGCGTCTGCTCAGAGGGCTTCAACACGAAGGCGTTGCCGCACGCCAGAGCGGTCGGGATCATCCACAGCGGCACCATCAACGGGAAGTTGAACGGCGTGATACCGGCGACCACGCCGAGTGGGAATTGTGTCGTACGGCACTCGACGCCCGGGCTCACCTCGAGGGCTCCGCCGCTGACCAGCTGCGGCAAGCTGCTGGCAAACTCGACGCATTCGACGGCGCGCAGGATGCTGCCGAGTGCCTCCTCCCTGGTCTTGCCGTTCTCCTCGATGATGATCGCGGCGAGTTGGTCCGCCTGGGCCTCCATCAGCGCCTTCATCCGGAACAGGACCTGCACCCGGTCCTTCACCGTTGTCGAACCCCACCCCCGCTGCGCCTCGGCCGCGCGGACCACGGCGTCGTCCAGCTCGGCGGCGGTCGACATGGGTACCTCGGCGATGATCTCGCCGGTGGTCGGATTGGTGGCCGGCAGGGTCCTAGGCGACGGACTCGCAAACGGCTGGCCGCCGACGAAGTTGGCGACCCGATGGACGGTGGCCTTGACGCTGCTCATAACTGACCTCCCGGGACACCGGCTGACGTCCGCGGCAACCACTGCCCTCGACCCTCTTTGCCGACGACCTTGTAGTCATCCACGATCACCTCACCGCGGGACATCGTGGTACGCGTGAACCCCGCCAACTCCCAGCCATCGAATGGCGACCAGTCGGTGTTGGTCTCCATCTCGGCGGGATCGACGGCGATCGTCTTTTCGGGGTGAATGATCGCCAGGTCGGCGTCACTGCCGACCTGGACGATGCCCTTCTTCGGAAAGAGTCCCATGATCTTGGCGGGATTGGTGGCCAGGCACGCGACCATTCGCTCGAGCCCGATTCGGCCCTCGAGCACACCGCGGGTGTAGGCGATCGGCAGCAGGGTTTCGAGACCGGGCATGCCCATCGGGATCTTTGTCCAGTCGCCCTCCCACATCGCCTTCTGCTCGCGGGTGAAGCTGCAGGTGTCGGTCGAGATGACCGAGATTTCGCCGGCGGCGAGTCCCCGCCACAGCCGTTCCGAGTCCTCCTTCTTCTTGATCTGCGGGCAGGTCGCGAAGAGGTGGCCATCGGGCCGGGCAAAGACCGAGTCGTCGAGCACCAGGTAGTGCGGGCACGTCTCGGAAAAAACCTTGACGCCGCGCTCTTGTGCGTTGCGAACCATATCGGCGCCGACGCCGGTCGACATGTGGACAACGTACAGGGTCCCGCCTGTCACCTCGCACCAGGTGATGGCGCGTTGGATGGCCTCGTACTCGGTGAACTGGGGGCGCGTCATGGCGTGCAGCTGCGCGCCGTACTTCTTCATCTCGTCCGGTTGGTGGTGGCGCTCGATAAGCTCGTCAAGCACCCGCGCCGTCTCGGCGTGCACCATCAGCATGCCGCCGAGATCGCGCAGTTCCTCGAGCGTGCAGTACATGGCGCGGTCGTCGGACTGCCAGCCCTCGGACTCGTAGATCATGAACTCCTTGAACGAGGTGATTCCGCGCTCGAACATGTCCTTGATCTGGTGGCGGTGATCCTGCCAGCGGGTGATGCAGAGGTGGAAGGCGTAGTCGATCAGCGCCTTGCCGTCGGCACGCTTGTGCCAGTTGTCGACGGCTTCGCTGAGCGACTCCTCGGCATAGGGAATGGCGAAGTCCATCAGGGTCGTGACCCCACCGCGCGCACCGGCCCGGGTGCCGCTGCGGTAGTCGTCGGACGACACCGTGCCGCAGAATGGCAGCTCGAGGTGCACATGCACGTCGATGACCCCCGGCAGCACGAAGTGCCCGGACGCGTCAACGACCGTGGCGCCGTTCTTTTCGGCGGCCAAATCCTGTCCGAGGGCCGCGATCTTCTCGCCGCGGATGCCGATATCGGTCTCGACCACGCCGCCCGGCGTGACCACCCTGCCCCCTGTGACGATGGTGTCGAACTTCATGATCCTTCTCCCTATCCGGCATCGGCGGCGACAGCCAGTGCCCGGTCGAGCACCGCCAATGCGAAATCAACGTCGTCTCGGGTGATGCACATCGGCGGTTTGATGCGGAGCACATTGCCGAAAAGACCACCCTTGCCGACGATCACGCCCATCGAGCGCGCCTCCTCGAGCACCACCGCCGTCTCGGCAGTGGCGGGCTCCTTGCTTTGACGATCCCGGACCAGCTCGACTCCGAGCATCAGCCCCATGCCACGCACATCGCCGATCAAGGGATGGCGTTGCTGCAGCTCCTCCAACCCTTTCTTGAAGTGACCGCCGACCAACCGTGAGTTCTCCTGCAGCCCCTCTTCCTCGATCACCTCGAGCACGGCGAGGGCGGCGGCCATACACACCGGGTTGCCGCCAAAGGTGTTGAAGTGTACGCGCTGGGTCATCGACTCGGCGATATCGCGCCGCGTGGTGACAGCTCCGAGCGGCACGCCGTTGCCGATTCCCTTCGCCATGGTCACGATGTCCGGCACCACGCCTGAGTTTTCGAAGCCCCAGAAGTGCTCGCCGGTGCGGCCGAACCCGGTCTGCACCTCGTCGGCGATGCATACGCCGCCGTGCTCACGCACGATGTCATAGGCGAGGCGCAGGTACTCCGGAGCGCCGGAGGTCGCGCCGCCGACGCCTTGGATGGGTTCGGAGATGAAGGCGGCCACATTGCCGGGCGTCGAGAAGCGGATGACTTCCCGGATCTCCGCGGCACACCGCTTCGCAATCTCTTCGGCACTTCCCGAGTAGAGACTGCGGTAGGGGTCGGGGCACGGCACGTGATGCACGCCGATGCCGTTGGGCAACGGGTACTTCCAGGTGTGGAGCGATGTCAGCCCCTGCGCCGTAGGAGAGCCGCCGTGGTAGGCGTTGCGCACCGCGATCACATCGAAGTTGCCGGTGTGGAGCCTCGCCATCTGGATGGCGAGGTCGTTGGCCTCGCTGCCGCTGTTGACGAAGTAGCTCGTGTCCAGGCCGCTCGGCATCTTGGCGGCCAGCGCCTCGGCAAAGGCGCCGAAGTTCGGGTGGAGATAGATCGTGGTGGTGTGCTGAATCCTCCCGACCTGGTCCTGGATCGCTTTCACCACCTTCGGATGACAGTGGCCGCACGACACGGTTACGATGCCGGCGAAGAGGTCGAGGTAACGCCGGCCGGTCTCATCGAACAGCCACTGCATGTGGCCTTCGACCAGCATCATCGGCTTTCTGTAGAAGGTGAAGATGGCCGGGTTGGTGAATTCCCTGCGAGTGGCCAGAACCTCCTCGCGAGATGGGCCGGTGTATGGCGTGGGTTGGTGGTCGCACGGCGGCATCTGGATCTCAGACATTGTCGGTGTCTCCCTCCTCGTCGGCGTCATGGAGACGAGCGATCGGCTCATCGGTCGGCGCTCCGATTCGAATCTAGCCCGCATTTCTAACGACCTCTCGTAGCGAGGCGGTGAGAAGTGCGGGCTGGGATCACGGTTTTACCGTAGCGGTGTAGGTCTCCGGCCTGCGGTCGCGGTAGAACTGCCAAACATTTCGGACCTCGCGAATGAGGTCGAGGTCGAGCTCGGCGACCACGACCGCGTCGCCTCCGCGCGGGCCTTCCTCGATGATCTGGCCACGCGGGTTGGCGAAGTACGACGTGCCGTAGAACTCACCGATGTTCCAAGGCGCCTCCGTCCCGGGGCGGTTGATGGCGCCGATGTAGTAGATGTTGGCGCAGGCCGCCGCCGGCTGCTCGAGCTTCCACAGGTACTCGCTCAGCCCGGCCA
>CAYRFI010000057.1:3949-26823 GCA_964423595.1 uncultured Thermoanaerobaculia bacterium
GGTCGCAAAAATAACTCTGCCCATAAAACTCGCCAATTCGCCAGGGATCTTCAAAGCCGACTCGGTTGACAGCGCCTACAAAAAATTGGTTGGCAACCGCGTGCGCCGGCTGCTCGAGCTTCCACAGATACTCGCTCAGCCCGGCCACCGTCGCCGACGGGTTGAAGACGATCTCGGCGCCGTTGAGGCCGAGCTCGCGCCAGCCTTCGGGGAAGTGGCGGTCGTAGCAGATGTACACCCCGACCTTTCCGACCGCGGTGTCGAAGACCGGGTAGCCGAGGTTGCCCGGCTTGAAGTAGAACTTCTCCCAGAATCCTGGGTTGCAGTGGGGTATGTGGTTCTTGCGGTAGGTGCCGAGGAGGCTGCCGTCGGCGTCGATCACCGCCGCCGTGTTGTAGTAGATGCCTGTGCCAGCCTCCTCGTAGATCGGCAGCACGATGACCATGCCGTGTTTCTTTGCCAGCTTTTGGGCGAGTCTGGTGGTCGGGCCGTCGGGAATCGGCTCGGTGAGTTCGTACCACTTGACCTCCTGCTCGGCCGGGAAGTAGGGACCGTAGAACAGCTCCTGCAGACAGACGATTTGAGCACCTTTGCTCGCAGCCTCGGCGATGAGGTCGACGTGTTTGTCGATCATCGCGTTCTTGATCTTCTCCACCGGCGCGGTGGCGTCCTCACAAAGCGTCGCTTGAATCAGTGCCGCCCGGACCTTGGTTTCCATCGTCGTCTCCCCTTTTGAGAAAGCTGAGATTCATTCTACCCCAGCGATACGGGAGACACCGAAACCGGAGCTCGATACAGCGTACCGAAGAGCTGCCTATCACAAAGCGCCATTGGGCGCCCGGCACCGTTTCCCGTTGAGCGGAGCTCCCGACTATCCGAACGAGATCGGTTCTTTCGGATCTCTGTTGACCCGGAGCTCGAAGATATCGGGCCGCGAGTAGTGACCGGCGACGTCCAGGGAACGCCGGGCCACGCCCACCGCGGACGGATCGATGTCGGCGTAGACGACCCCAATCTCCTGGCGCAGGGGCCCCGCGGTTGTCTTGCCGTCGGGGCCGATAACCAGCGAATCGCCGGGGTTGACCCAGGCGTCGGGGTCCGGGTAGAGCTCGTCCCGGCCGGGGAAGTCGTCCGGGATGTCGGAGGCTCGCATGACGAAACCGCAACCAACGACCCAGCAGCGTCCCTCGCGGGCGATGTGCTGCAGGGTTCCGATCCAGCCATCGCCGCTGTCATACGTCGGCGCGATGTAGATTTCGACGCCCTGCGCATAGAGCGCGTAGCGCGCGAGCGGCATGTAGTTCTCCCAGCACAGGAGGGTGCCGATCCGACCAACCGGAGTATCGATCGCCCTGAGCCCCGAGGCGTCACCGAAGCCGTGGACCATCCGCTCGGGGTTGGTGGGCATCAGCTTGCGGTGGCGATTGACAATGTTGCCGTCCGTTCCAACCACCACCACCGTGTTGTAGAGTGTGCCGCGGCTGAGCTGGCCCTCTCGCTCGTTCATGCCGCACACGATCGTCACCGCGTGTTCCTTTGCCGCTTTCTGGAGAGGGAGGAGATCATCACCCTCGAGATTCACGGCATTGTCGAAGAGCCTCCCGTAAAGCTCGTTCGTGAGGGCCATGTCGGCACCGGGCCGGAGCCTCCACATCCAGATCGGATATCCGGGAATGAAGGTCTCCGGAAAAACCACGAGCTCCGCCCCTGCGGCCGCGACCTCTCCAACCAGGGCAACGGCCTTCTCAATGGTCCCTTCGCGATCCAGGAACACGGGCGGAGTTTGAATAACGGCAATCTTCGACATCTCGAGCACCTCCGTTGGTGTCTTTTCTGTCAACTGGATTCTCACGCGTTGAAGATACGACTCCGACGTGCTGAAATCGCTCTTTGTTTCGCGTCCTTCAATCAGGGCGCCGGCGCGAATTCAGATCAGGTGAGAACGCCCTTTTTCGCCTGCGACCAGGAGTAGTAGAGCAGGAAGAGCGCAACGACCCAGATGACGACGGTGAAGATCACCCCGCCTGAGCCCATGATCTCGGCGCCGTTGGTCATCCCGAAGTTGTAGATCGTGGTGACGACCATCCCGGCACACGAAACGACAAATGCCCACACCGCCCACTTCTTGCGCAGGAGGAGGCCGATTGAACCCGCGAGTGCGCCCCACACGCCGAATGCCCAACAGGCGGTCATCAACTTGGGAAATCCGTAGAAATACTCGAGCTGCTGCTGGGTGAACTGGTTCATATAGAAGTCGAGCTTCAACTTGGTGGCCAGGTAATCGAAGGCTCCCATCAGATTCCAGAGAAGGGACAACACTCCGACAATCCAGAGATGGACAGGAGTTTTGCTCCGCGCCTTGTCCGCATTGATGTCGTTCACGGTTATTTCTCCTCTCGTTTTTCGCTTGAGCGTGGGGATGACGATACCACGTCGGATGGGTCGGTTGTGTGCCACAGTGCGCGGCCTGACGAGGATCCAACCGAGTTTCTGATGTGTCGGGAGCAGTGTAAGATTCTCCCGAAAGGTGTCAGCACCAACAACCTCTGCACACTCGAGGACCTGATCTCAAGAGCGCAGATGTCGCTGGGGCATACACTCCGAGGAGGTCAGCTGAATCATGACGATCGACCGACGAGCGTTCATCCAGTCCCTCGCCGCCCTGAGCGTGGTGGCCTGCTCCAAAAACCCCCACGCCCCTTTCCCGGAGCTTCAGGCGTCCGGAATGCCGGGTGATCTCGGGCTTGCCCAGGGCAGGGCCTTTGCTTCGCAAATCCGCGCCAATCTCGAGTTCTACCTGCAATGGCTTTCGCAGTCGGGACAGATCCCGATCGATCGTCTGTACGAGCTGGCCCGTGGTTTTGCCCCGGTTCTGGAAGAGCGCTTTCCCTCCATGCTCGAGGAGATTGATGGAGTCGCCCGGGGAGCGGCGATGCGCCTCGAAGAGATCCTGTTGATCAACGCGCGGACCGACATCATGGCTCTCGCGGAGGCCGAGCTCGCGAGCGAGAAGATTCCAGCGTGTACGGCGCTGGCGCTTCAGGGGCGCGTCCGCGGGAAGCAGGTCCTCGCGCTGTGTCAGAACTGGGACTGGGATCCTGCGCTCGCCGAGGCACCGGTCGTTCTGCGCTTACAGCCGAGCAACGGCCCCGCGCTGGTGACTCTGGTCGAGGCGGGGATGATCGGCAAGATCGGGTTCAACGAGCACCGTCTCGGGGTCTGCCTCAACTTCCTCAGCCACCAGGCCGACGGCCGGCCCGACGAATTCGGTGTGCCGATCCACTGTTTGCTTCGAGCCGCGATGAATTGCTCATCGATTGACGAAGCGGTGGCTACAGTGGCGTCCGCGCCGCGCTGCGCTTCAGCCAACTTCATGCTCGCGCAGGACGCGGCCGGAGGGCCGCAGGCCCTCGATCTCGAGATCTCGGCCGACGCCGTAGCCACGTTGAAGGGAGGCGAATCCGGAATAGTCCACACCAACCATTTTCTCGATCCAGAGCTGGCCCACGGCTGCACCAGCGGACGGGGACCCTCGACGATGACGCGTTTTGAGACGGCTCAGAAGCTGGCGGCCGAACTCCAGCCGACTGTGGCCGATCCCGTGCGGCGCGCCCAGATCATTCTCGAGTCTCGCGCCGAGCTCCCCTACCCGATCAGCCGGGAGCACAACCCAGACCCCTCGTCCTCGACCCTCGCCGGGATCATCATGGATTTGACGCGCAACCGCTTCATCCTCACTCACGGGGCACCGCACCGGAGTGAGTGGGTCGATCTGCCCGGGGTCTGACGCGAATATCTCAACAGCTTTCGTTACGACTGCCCGATGAACTCCACCAGGTCGTCGAGGAATTCCGCTTGGACCGTGTTCGTCGCCGGGTCCCTGATGGCGTGGCCGCCGTCGGGGTAGACCTCGACTCGAGCGGCAATTAAATTCGCTCGCAGCGCTTCGATGCTGTCTTCGACCGGAACGTTCGGGTCGTTGTCCCCAAATGCGATGAAGATCGGTGCGTCGACTCTTTTCCAGTACGGGATCGGGTCGAAGCCCGATATGGGCCTGAAGTGATCCATCTGCTGAATCCGCTTCGTTGTGATGGGGGCCAACAGGCGCGCAATGAACGGCCAGGTGAAATCGGAGATGTTGTGGATCTCTTCGTACAGCAACTGCTGATCGGTTGTCACTGTTGATCCAGACATGCTCACGACAAACGCGATGCCGTTTTCTTCGGCTGCGGCGACGGGAGCAATCCATCCGCCCTGGCTCATGCCGACGAGACCTATCTTCGAGGAATCAATCTCGGCCCGGTTGCGGACAAACTCGACCGCGGCCAACGTGTCCCCGGCAAGGTCGTCAAAATCGGCTCCCACCCAATTGCCTTCCGATTGTTCACAGCCCCGCTTGTCGGGCAGCAGCACCGCGATGCCGTTGTCCTGGAGGTGGCGGGTCACGGACAGATACCATTTGTTGTCTCTGCGACTCGGCCCTGAACCGTGGATGATCACCGCAACCGGAAACGGGCCCTCCCCTGGCGGGAGGAAGATCATTCCGGACAGCCGCAAATCCCCGTTGCTGAATTGCACGTCTTCATAATCGAAAGACGAGAGCTCGGAGCCGGCCAGGTGAACTGCAGACCTGTCCCTGAGCAGCGCCGGAAGCAGTGCAATTCCGAGAAGAATAACCACGAGGATGGAAGCTACGAGAATTTTTTTGAGCATCTTGAACTCCGCCTTTTCACCTTGGACGATCGGAGTGTAGAGGGCTTTGAGAACCCCGCCCTCCTTTCTGAACGGCAATTGGCGCTCCTTTGTTCGCCGCGGGTGCCAATCTCCTCCCTCTTGAGAAAATTGCGGCACCGTTCGGCGGATTCCGATAGGCTGAAGGGCGAACATGACTGAGTTGAACGATCAGACCGTCGATTGCCCACACCGCGTCGAGTGCGGCGCCTGCTCGTTGCTGCGGAAACCGTATCAGGAGCAGCTCGAGCGCAAGCGGCGCTGGCTCATGGATGCGTTCGCCAAAAAGGTGCGCTACAAGAAAGACCAGATTCTACCGACCCTGCCCTCGCCACTGATCGAGGGTTACCGAAGCCGGGCCAAGATGGCGATCTCCACCAACCGTGACCGTCGGTCCGCGCTGGGCTACTTTCAACGCAGCAGCCGCGAGGTCGTCGATGCCCCGCACTGCGGGGTGCTGGTCCCCGAGTTGCTCGAGACCACACGCAGCCTGCGCAAGCTGCTGAACTCATCAACAAAATTCCCATTCGTGCTGCGCCACATCGACCTGCGCTGTGGCAGCGACCCGACGCGGCAACACCTGACCCTGGTCATCAAGGCCGAAACACCGCCCAAACTTCCGATCGAAGTCATCGCCGCGGCCTGCCCCCACGTCGCCGGCATCGGCGTCAACCTCAACCCCGGGCGCGGGCCCCAGGTCATCAAGGGGCCTATCGAGCCCGTCCATGGGGCGCGCGAGGTGTGGGTGGATTCGGCAGGCCTCTCGCTTCGGGTCTCCCCCGGGTCCTTCTTCCAGGTCAACCTCGGCCTCCTGCCCGAGATCCATTCACGGATGGCGGAGTTTTTCGATGGCGGCAAGCTGCTCGTCGATCTCTACGCGGGTGTCGGGACCCACGGCCTCGCCCTGCGTCATCGCTTTCGTCGCATCCTCTGCGTCGAGGGGGTCAGGAGCGCTGTGGCGGACGGCCGCGCATCCATCAAGGCGGGCCGCGTCGACAACGTCGAGATCCTGGCAAATCCGATTCACCGCGCCATCAGCCGACTGCGATCGGAGAGGCCCGATGCCATCATCCTGAATCCGTCAGCTGCCGGCGCCGACCCGCCGACCCTCGAGATGATCGTCGCCTCAACGGCGCGATCGGTGGCCTATCTCTCGTGCGACCCGACCACGCTCGCCCACGATCTGGCGGCGCTGATCAAAGGCGGCTTCGCGCTGGTAAGCCTTCAAGCTATCGACATGATGCCCCAGACCCGACAGGTCGAAGCCCTGGCATTCCTGCGTCGGTGAAAGATCGAGATCTGGCCCAACTCGACTCGTTTCCGATGATCCTCTGGTTGGCCACGGTCGCACTCAGGGTTTCTCGTTCAATTGCACTCCAGAGAAGGGTTTTTCGCGGTAACACATAGAAGGGGGACCCTGTCGGCTCTCCTGAGCTTTCGGGCCAACATTTATGACAACGACCCGCGAGCGGCATATCTTTGGAAAACAGAGAAAGATCGACAGGCCATCTTTCACCACCGCCGCGCCATACGTGAAAAACCCCGGCACACCGAAAGGAGGTCGGACGATGAAGTTCCTCCCAAGATCACAAACAAGAATCTCTCTCCTCGCATGTTTGCTCGTCGCCCTTTCCTGTGCATTCCACGAGACAACCTTCGATCCCGGGCCAGAGTCAAAACCTCCCGGGCTCGGCTGTTCCTCCATCAATCTCGTGAACAACGGATACTCTGTCTTCGGCAAGAACCTCGACAATTCGTACACCACTGAGGGCCTCATTCTCATCAACAAAAGGGGAGTGGAAAGAACAGCTCCATATGTCAGTACGACGCGAGCGAGAGCGCGCTGGATCTCTCGGTATACGAGCGTCAATTTCTCGTTTGTTCACGTTGGATATGTTTGGACAGGTATGAACGAAAAAGGTCTCGTTATCAGCATGATGGGGATACCCGAAATCGTCGGCCCTCCTCCCGACGCAAGACCGCCGCTTCAAGACGGGCTTTGGATCCAATATATGCTCGATACCTGTGAGACAGTAGAGGAGGTTCTTGAAGCAGCAAAGGATGTGCGGATATTGACCGTTGATCACTACCATATTGCCGACAGATTTGGAAACAGCGCGGCCTTTGAATGTCTCAGGGGTGAAGAAATCTTCTATATTGGTGAAGGTTTTCCAGTAAGTGTTTTGACCAACTCGACATACAGCGATTCTCTCCGAGCGTGGAACACTTACTACCAATATGGCTTTCCACCAGCCAACGGAAGTCTTGAACGGTTTTGTATTGCAGCAGAAAGCATTGAAAATTTTTCACCAACTCAAGCGGATTCAGCCGTAGAATATGCCTTCGAAACGCTTCACGATATCAGGAGTGAAGCGATCTACGGTTATCCAAACACAACTCAGTGGAGTTTTGTGTTCGACACAAAAAGAAGGCGGGTGTTTTTCAAAACTTATTCTCATCCTGGCGTCAAATATTTTGATCTCAGAGATTTCAACGTATCCTGCAGAGAACCAGTCCAGATGTTGGACGTCCAGACACCGTCGTCCGGAAATGTTCATCCGTTCTTTCAAGACCTCACGTTCGAGGCGGCCTGTGATCATTATCGCCACTTCAAGGAGTCGTTCCAGGGTCAAAGCCCCTCACAAAGCGAGATCGAAAACGAAATTCTTTACTACATGAACTTCTCATGCAAGGGCTTGAGCAGTCCACCGCATCGACCGTCCGGTCGTCGGCCGCAATAGTGCTGGATCGGGTAGATACACCTGACTCCGGGAACGCTGATGACGGTCAGCCATTTGCGCACCGATCAGCGAAACGCAAACCCTCAACCGAGGGGAATGCGCAAGATCACCGGTGGACTGAGCTTCCGGCCCTCAACCAGGTTCCCCTCTCGATCCCAGGCGCCCCACAGGCTGTTCGCCACGTACAGGAAATCATCTCCGACGACCTCGCCCAGGGTGGGTTGATCGTGTTCGGGGTGAGCGAGATCGAGGACGTCAACGGCCTCGACTCCATCGACGTCTTCGGTCAATCGGATCCTCACCACGCGA
Source organism: uncultured Thermoanaerobaculia bacterium (assembly GCA_964423595.1). Taxonomy (GTDB): domain Bacteria; phylum Acidobacteriota; class Thermoanaerobaculia; order Thermoanaerobaculales; family Sulfomarinibacteraceae; genus Sulfomarinibacter. The sequence goes on from CAYRFI010000057.1 coordinate 11,731, forward strand.
TTCGGAGTGACACCGTTCTGGACCGCCATCAGTTCGCGCCGCCCCACCACCGACAAGCCGTCGATGCCGCCGAGCCACGCATTCGGAGGTGATTTTAGGACATGAACACATCCGTTGGATCCGAGCAGACACAGCCCCCGGCTGTAATCGGCGATCAGGGTCTGACCGCCATCGGGCAAGATGACGATGCCCTGAGGTGAAAACATGGTGCCGGGCGCAACCACCGTTTCGAACCGATCGACACCCGGCATGAGTCGATAGATCGCTCTGGCCGGAGCATCCCCGACCAGGACCGCACCGTCTGCCTCGACCACCAGATCGTTGAGCTCGTGCCGATCGCCGTCGGCGGGCGCGGCGACTCGCGTCACCAGCAGGCCGCTGTCGAGATTGAAGCCGAGCAACTCGGTTCGTCCTTCGTGCTCCGCGGCCCGGTAATCGATCATGCTCGGCGTTGCCGCCGTCGTAAGCCACAACCGTCGTCGATCGGAATCGACCGCCATGCTGAGCGCAGCATACATATCGACCTCGGGATATCCCACGAACGGGGTCCGGCGGCCCTGTTTATCAATTCGAATGATCTTGCGCTTGCGGATACTGGATACGAAAAGATCGCCAGAGACCGGGTCCCACGCCACGTCCTCGGGTACGAACTCCGGATCGTCCAACCTGAAGGCCACCTCGCTGACCACTGTCGGTCCAATCGCTGCTGCATACCGGTCCATCAGCACGCTGAACCGCGGCAGCTCGCGCAGCGACCCGAGATCCTCGTCCTCGGACGGGTCGATGGCGACCCTTATCGCAATCAGACGATCCAGCAGATCGAGGGCACCGTCTTCATTTCCCTCGAGCGCGCTGCACCTGGCAAGGTTGAAAATCAGCCGTGGATGGTCCGGCCACGCCTCGGTCAGCGCTGCCGTGAGCTCGCAGAATCTGGCGATGTCGCCAGAGTCGTAGGCATCGGCCGCTTGTTGATATTGCTCAAGCAGCTCGCCGGGGGAGACTGCGGTGGGATCAGTAACCACCTCAGTGCGATTCGGCTCGGGGGATTTCCCGCAGCCGGTCACGGGGATCACGACACACATCACCAACGACGCGACACACCGCATGACAGGCTCCTCCTCGTGCCTTGATACGGAACGATCGCGCAGGAGTTCTCGCCGGTGATGCGCGAGATCTCTGCTCAGATATCGTTCGAAGGGACGAGATCCTCTCGCGGCCCTCCCATCAGGTTCCTGCCGCCCGTTCGCCTTATCCTGCCGGCACCTCGAGATCGACGTCGGTTTCCGGGGCCGTCCTCGTCGTCAGGTTCGGTGGAATGTGCCCGACGTCGCTGAAGGAGAGCAGCTTCATCGATCCGTCGGCCTCGATCGTGATCACCGTCAGACTGCAGTTGCCGATCGACATTCCGAGCCAGGCCATCGGGTCCACTTTCAGAACCTTGGTCACGAAGTATCGGATCACGTTGCCGTGGGAGACGATCAGATCGTGGCGATCGGCGTCGGGCGACGGTGCGAAGTACAACGAAAAAGCCTCCTCGAGCTGCTCGGTGCATGCCTGGAGATCGGCCTCCGTTTCGCCGGCCATGATGTCTTCGCTCCAGGTCGGGGGGATGCATTCGCGGATCAAGCGCGAGGTCTGGAGCTCGAGGTCGGGGAACTCCTCGCCGATGACCAGCGCGGTCTGCCTCGCCCTGGTCATGGTGCTGCTGTGGAGAGAGGTGAACTCGACCGGCAGCCCTCGAAGTCTCGCGCCCACCATCCGAGCTTGCGCTACGCCAAGCGGTACAAGGGCCTTCCAGACATCAGGATCTCGCTCGTCGTCGTGGTCATACTCGCCGTGCCGAATCAGGTACACCGTTCTCACGCCGCCAGTCTTTGCGGCCTCCTTGACCATCTCCTGCGCCGGCAAAAACACCACCGACACAAACGAAAGGCATACGGCCAGGGCGCCGACGCCGAGCACGAAACGGTTCTCCGAGCCATGGATCGTTTTCATCACTCCCCCATTCGTCATTTCTGCGCCGACCATCTAGCCCGCATATCTCACCAACCTTCTGCTGCGGGCGTCGAGCTTCCCTAACGCACCCGGACGTACGGATTGCTGTGGACGGTGACCGAGAGAACCTGTCCATCCTCGTCGACCGCGAAAACCCATTCCTCACCGAGGCTGTTGTCGTCGCTCCTGACCCTGCGGAAGACGTGGCCGTCGACATGCTTCAGCGGCGCAATCCAGTCGTCGGGGTCGATCGCCCGGTTTTCCAACCACACGACCGCGAGGCTATCCTTCCACCGGACGATGCCGTTCCGACCCCACACCGAGTCATAGACACCGACATAGCGGTCAAGCTCGGGATCGCGTTCCGGCCGATCTGCCGGATCTTTGCTCGCGGCCTTGATCGCCGGAGCGAGCACCGCCGCTGCCTTGCGCGCGTAGAGCGTGTGGTTCGATCGGATCGCGTTGGTCAGCACCACGATCCCCAGCTCCTCCTTGGGCAAAATGGCAAACTCCGTATAGTACCCTGGGCACGCCCCACCGTGCCGCACCCACGTCGTGTCGTCCCGCTTCACCACCGAAAAGCCCAGCCCCCAGGTCGTCTCCCAGTCGGGGTCGACCCAGTGGACCCGTTGCATCTCTCTCAGAGTGGCCGCGCGCAGCACCTGGTTACCGCCGTCGGCGCGCAGACGCAGTTGCCAGCGGGCGAAGGTCGCGAGGTCGTTGGCGCTCGACGCCATGCCCGCAGCCGGGCCGATGCCCTCGACATCGAAGAGCCCGAGCCGTTCGCGAGCCGGGCTACCGCGGCGGGCGGCGAAACCGGCTGCCAGGCGGCCGGTTGCGGCAGCCTCCGGCACCGACGTAAAGGTTTCGCTCATGCCAAGTGGAGCGAGAATGTCCTCCTGAACCACTTCGGCCCACGGCCGACCCGCCTGAGCGGCAACGACCTCGCCTAGCAAAGCCATCCCGAGGTTGGAGTACTGGAAGTAACGGCCGGAAGGGTAGAGCGTCTGCTGCGAAGGCAGCCGCTCGCGAATCTGTTCGGTGGTCGGGAAGTCGAAGTCAGGGACCCAGTAGGGCGAGTCCGACTCCCTCGGCAGGCCCGCCGAGTGAGTCAGGACCCGTCGAATCGAGATCGGCTCGTCGTCAGGGAAGACATCAGTCAGCGATGCGAACCACGGTACATACGTTCCGAGGTCATCATCGAGACGCAGCTTGCCGGCGTCGCGGAGCTGCATCACCGCGATCGACGTGAAGAGCTTTGAGATCGAGCAGATCGAGTAGAGCGTGTCGGCATCGGCCTTCGCCCCGGCGGCCGGGTCCGCGAGACCGATGCCGCCGGAAGCCAGAAGCTCGTCACGGAAGACAAACGAGTAGGACGCGGCCGGGACCCCGGACTCACCGAGATCGTTCTCGACCCAGACCGTCCAGGCGGCCAGGGCGTCCTCGATCCGCGGATCAGAGGCGATGGACTGCGCCGGTTCTTGACCTGTCGCCACTCCCGAAACCAACACCGTTATCAGAATTGCAGCCAACCGACGCATGAGCACCTCCATCATCGTTTCTTTTTGTCGCGCATCGCATCCCGGTCCACCTTGCCGTTTCTCCGCTCACGCGCCCGAATCTCGTCGCGTCGCGACCTATCCCGCCGCATTTCGAGATCTTCCTCCTCACGGCGGAGACGCAGATAGCTCGCTATCCCGCTGGCATTGAGGTGCCCGAGGTCGACATCCTCCTGGACAGCACACCCGGGCTCCTTCTCGTGCCGAAGGTCACCCAAGAAGCAACGTCGAGCCGCCTCTTCGATCTCCGCAAATGCTGTCATCGCAACTTCGGGGTCGAGCGCCAGGCCCAGCTCCCGCACTTCAGGCGTGTCAATCAGGCAGCCACCGCTTGGAAGAACGACGAGCCCACGGCTGGTGGTCGTGTGGTGGCCCTTCTGGTCAACTTCCAGGTCGTCGGCCACTGCGAGACTTTCCTCACCGAGCAATCGGTTGATGAGGGTCGACTTCCCCGACCCGGACGGTCCGAGCACCACCGCAGTCGATCCTTCGGCGAGCCGGCCGGCGAGTATCTCCGTGCCCACACCGACCTTCGCGGACACGATCAACAGATCGACAAACGGCGCGCCTTCTCTCGCCCGTGCAATGGCCGCCTCGGCGTCATCACAGAGGTCCAGCTTGGTGAGAACCACAATCGGCGTTGCGCCGCCGTCCCACGCCATGGCGGACGCCCGCTCGATACGCCCCGGATCGGGTCCACCTTCGAGAGACTCCACCACGAGCACCAGATCCACGTTGGCGGCGGCCACTTGTTCCTGGTCTCTCTTTCCGGGTCGTCGACGGACCAGCGCCCCGGCACGGGGGAGAACGACGTGCACGACTCCGAGGTTGCCGATCAGGTCGATGCCCACCCAATCGCCGACGGCGGGCTGCCCCGATTCACCGTACGAGTCCAGCCGACCGGCAACGGAAACCGTCGCCGTTCCCCCTTCCGATTGCACGGTCACCACTCCCCGATCCACCCGCGTCACTCGGGCCGGGATGAGGTTGGAGGCCCTGTACGGCGCAAACAGAGACTCGAATCGGTCGTTCCAACCGAGCTTTTCGAGCGTCATCACCAATTCCCGGTGTGGTTGGAGACGCGGGCCCGACTCCCTGACGAGATCAGGCAAATGATAAGGATTCTCGAGTCGGGCATGGTGCATCGTAGCACGAGGCGCACCCGTGGAATCTGCCTCTGCACCGCCCACTTGGATACGCCCAATCATTTCCTCTGCCTGGGAATTTTCGGCGTTGAGATCGAGCGATTTCTGAGTGCAGAAAAGAGCCTTGGCTTCCTTGCCCAGTCTCATCAACGCCTCGCCGAAACTGTCCCAGGTGTTGAGGGCTTCAGGCGATGGGCACGACCCGCACGACGCGCAGGTGAAGTTGCTTCGCCCGCATGCGCTCGGCCTCTGCCGCCACATCCGAAGTCACACCGAGATCAACGAATCCACCTTTGCGGTGGACAACGATGACGCCTTCGACTCCATTGCAGGAGGTCGGCCAATCATCGATCCTCTCCACGCGTGTCCCCTCCTGCGAGAGCACCCACTCGATGAGGGCTGCGCTGTCGATCAGACCGTAGGGGTCCTCGTGGCGGGTGTAGGGCAGCTTGGGTAAGCCCTGCGGATCGCTGAGGATCTCGACCAAGGGCTGCACCCGCTCTTCGCGGACGATCAGCACGGGTTTCCCTTCGGCAACGGCGTCCGTTATGTCAGCAGCTTCATCCAGAAGCGCCTGATGGGTCGCGGCCATCGCGCGGTAGTCCTGGAGGTCGGCCCGTACGACCATGGAACCCGCAATCACAACCAACACTGCGGTTGCGATCGCGATGCCTCGAACCGCCGTCTGCCATCGCGGGAGCTTTTCCGCCAGTGCACCGGTCCACAGTGCGACCAACAACAAAAACCCGGCATAGGGGATCGCCAGGTAGCGCTGGGGCATGAACGAAACCAGCAGTGTCGGCAATGTCGGCAATACGATCAGGGACAACGCGACCAGCGTACCCGCCACCCGCCAACGCAGACAGGCGGCTGCCATCAGGCCAACCGCGGCCAACGCGAACAGACCCTCCCAGGTCACCGCAAGCACGTACGGCCGCAATTCACTGAGATAGAGGAATACCGCAAGCTGCTGCGGGATCCTGGCGATAACGTGGGATCCAAGCTCGAAGTACGACTTGGTCGTCGGAAAGGCGACAAGATAGAGGACCACGTACAAGGCAGCTGTGATCCCGACAAGGGCCACGGGTCGCACGATGGCGCGCAGCGATCTGCGACGGTCGAACTCGAGAGCCGCGACCAGGGCCGGTGTCACGACCCACGTTTCTTTGGCGGCGGCGGCGGCCAGGATCGCAGTCGCCACCAGGGCGACACGGCCTCGGCTCCACGACATACCCGCCCGCGGCCACACGGCGATCAACACCAACCAGGCCAACAACAGCAGCGGCTGGAATCGGTAGGCGACGACGAAGGCGGATTCGTCGGTGAACGGCGACGTCACCCACATCAGGGCCACGACTGCGGCCGAGATCTGCCCGAGGCCGAGACGGCGACCCGCAACCGCCAGCGCCAGCGCGACCAGCCCGTGCAGCACCAGCGACGTGGTTCGGTAGCCGCGGGCGTTAAAACCACCCCACAGAAGACGGTCGACCGCCAGTGTCCAGGTGTTCGATGGGCGAAGGAAGGTATCGAGGTCCGCGAACAGAAGGTTTGGATGGTGAACTGCAGCGTGGGCATGCTGGATCCACTGGTAGCTGTCACCGGTCAGCGGCAACGATACTGCCGGTCCATAGAGCAGCGTGACCACCACGGCGATCAACATCGCGGTCACGACGGTCGCAGCCAGATCGCGTCGCGGGCCTTGGGATCGAGGTTCGGCTTCGAGTTCGGTCACCCGATCATTCTACTTCTCAGCGCCAGAGGATGGGGCCCTCAACAACACTGCCGGAAGAATCTCTGTCGCAGTCCAAATCACAACTTCATGAGTTGATGGATTGCAGCAGGACGTTGACGAAGTTCTCGGGCTGGAACCAGTGCGGATTGTGGCCCCCCTCCATCGTGACCACCTCCCAGCCGCGGTTTCGCGCGCGGTCGGCGAAGACATCGAAATCGTCAACCTCTTTCCCGGCTTCAACGGTCTGGAGAAACACCGCCGGCAGCTTCGCCGCCTCCGGGTTCGCGAGTCTGATCGGCTCGGTGAAAGTGAGCAATGGCTGTGGCACGTCAACCGGGGGCCGCTCCCACTTCTTCACCCATCGAGGAACGAGCTGCCAGGGCTCGGCGCCGCTACCGCCCGCGGTCGCCATCGTGTCGATGGCGTCACCGAACAGGCTGGCGACCGATTCACCATCTTCGGGAAGGATGGCGTCAAAGAAGACGAGCTTGGCGATCCGTTCGGGCATCCTCTCCGCGACTCCAGCGATCACCATGCCGCCGTAGCTGTGACCCACCAGCACGATTTCATAGAGTTCTTCAAACTCGATCACCTCGACGATATCCTCGATGTGGGTCGACAGTCCGATATCCGGCCTCGCCAGATGGACCCGCTCACCAAGGCCGGTCATCGTCGGCCGATAGACGGTGTACCCGGCCTCCTCGAGCAGAGGCTGCACCTTCTTGTACTGCCAGCCGCCGCCCCAGGCGCCGTGGACGAAGATTATGGTCCTCGGCGCGACCCTCCCGGGCTCCTCCGTGGTCGTCGGGCCGCACGCTATCGCGCCGATCGCGATGAAAACGCCTGCGAGGAGCCAACCCCATCGCGTCCGCATTCTGCTCCTATAGTTCATGAAGCCTCCAGAATTTCGGCAAGCTGGTTTTGGGATCGCTGGCCATCGATCGCGCGGCTTCGGCGAATGACACCGCCCCCTCCAAAAAACCACATGCATCAGTATTTGACACCACCATATCGCCGGAAGTTCGAACGCGTTCTCACGTGAGAAGAGTCTATTCATTCCGTGTCTGCTGCAGGGCGCCGGGCCCTCGTCTCCATCGGCGCCAGCGCAGCGTAGATGAACCCGTGGACCGGGGTGGGCACGCCCGCCTCACGGCCGAGCCGGACCACCGCCCCGTTGAGCGCCTCGAGCTCGGACGGTCGGCCGTCCATGATGTCGCGCTGCATCGAGGACGTCACGTCTCCCGGCAGACCGTCGACGAACCTCAAGGTTTTGTCGACCGCGTCGTCGGCGAGGGCGACACCACGCGCCGTCCCCACCGCCTTGACCTCAAGCATCGCTTCGCGAATCAGATCATATGTCTCCGGCCTGGAGCGAAGCTCCCCGACGGGGACCCTGGCCACCGCGCCGACCCCGCTGACCGGAGCAATGAACAACATCTTCTGCCAGATCGATGATTGGATGTCGGGTGACGCCTTTACGTCAACACCGGCTTCTGAGAATGCAACCGCGAGCCGCTCGACCCGCTCGCTGCGCCGGTTGTCGAGCTCACCAAGGGCGACGAACGGCTCCACCCCCTGATGGCGAATCCGCGCCGGCTCGACCGCGAAGGCGACGATCCGGCACATGCCGCCGAGCGTGTGTTCGACGCCATGGACCGCAGCCACCTGGTCCGCGGCCTCGACCCCATTCTGGAGGGGGAGGATCGCAGTCGACTCTCCGATCATGGGAAGCGCAGCTGTGGCGACCTCGGGCACCTGCCAGGCCTTGACTCCGAGGATGATGACATCGACCTCGCCCACCTCGGCCGGGTCTTGGCTGGCCTCCACATCCGCTAGGGAAATGTCCCCGAGTGGGCTCTCGACCCGCAGGCCATCCTTGCGAAGAGCATCCAGGGTGGCGCCGCGGGAGATGTACGCCACCGAGTTTCCGGCGGCGGCGAGCCGCCCGCCAAAGTAGCCCCCGACCCCTCCGACACCGAAAACACAGATTCTCATGCCCGCAAGGGTGCCACAGATCGAGCGCAGTCTTCGTGTTTCGACGTGTGTGGCACCTTCGACGAGCTTGCTTACACCCCTGAGCAGACTCATACTGTTACCGATCTCTACAATGAGCATTGCAGGAATGTCGCGACATTTGTGGAAGGACGAATGATCAGCGAGATCTCACACTTCCATGTCATCGAGAAGATCGGCGAGGGCGGCATGGGACTGGTCTATCGCGCCCATGACGATCGGCTCGACCGTGACGTCGCTATCAAGGTCCTGCCCACAGCGGTGAGCCGTGATCCGGACAGGCTGCGCCGGTTCGAACACGAGGCGCGAGCAGCGGGAGCGCTCAACCATCCGAATATCCTGACCGTCTACGACATCGGCGAACACGACGGGCAACCGTTCATCGTGACCGAGCTCCTCAAGGGTGACACGTTACACACCGTAATAACCCGGAAAGGGCTACCGCCGGAACGAGTGGTCGAACTGGCGATGCAAATCGCTGCTGGCCTTGCCGCCGCCCACGAGGCCGGAATCGTGCATCGTGACCTCAAGCCGTCAAATATCTTCGTGACCCGGGATGGATTCGTCAAGATCCTGGATTTCGGGCTCGCGAAACTCAAGCCTCGCACGGATCCGGACCCCGAGACAGCAGTCCTCGGTGAAGAATCGACCGCGACCGGAACCATCCTCGGAACCATAGGCTACATGTCGCCCGAACAGGTACGGGGCCAAACGACCGATGCCCGAACCGATATCTTCAGCTTCGGCTGCGTGCTCTACGAACTGCTCTCCGGCAAGCGAGCGTTCTCCGGTTCGACGCCTGCCGACGTCATCTCGGCGGTGCTTTCGGACCAGCCCGAGGACTCAGCGGTCGTCAACCCGAAGGTGCCCGAAGAGCTCGCAAGGCTCGTCATGCGGTGCCTCGAGAAGCGACCGGAAGATCGCTTTCAATCAGCACGCGACGTTCGCCACGCTCTCGAGGATCTGAGCCTCGCTCGCAGGTTGCCCCAGGCCCGTCTGACAAAGAGTCGGTGGCTGACGCCGCGTCGCACGGCCGTTGTCGGATCCGGCCTCATGATCGCCGCACTTGCCGTCGCCTATCTCTGGCGACCCGCGCCGCTGCTCGGTTTCTCGGAGCGCGACTGGATCCTGGTGTCCGATTTTGGTCATCCGGAAGGAGAGGACGATCTCGCCAACGCCCTCAAACTGGCGCTCACGGTGGGACTCCAGGAGTCCGGCTACATCAACGTGGTCAACCGAAGCCAGATCGCCGACGTTTTGCAGATGATGGAGAGGCCCCCGGACACCACTATCGATGCGGCCGTCGGGCTCGAGGTCTGTCAGCGGGCCTCCTTGAAGGGTCTGCTGGTGCCGGAGGTCGCCCGCGTCGGCAGCGGCTACATCGTGACCGCGAACCTGATTGAGCCGAATTCCGAAGCGACTGTCGCCAGCTTCTCGGCCCGCAGCAACAACGACGACGGCTTGCTCGACGCCCTGGATGAATTGCTCTCGCGACTTCGCGATGGTCTCGGCGATTCCCTCTCCTCCCTCGAAGAAAAGGACAGACGGCTCGCTGCCGTCACGACCGGCTCTCTCGATGCCCTCAAACGATACACTCTGGGCCTAAAGGCCTGGAACACCGGACGCTACAACGACGCGGTCGACCTGTACCGGGAAGCCATCGAGATCGATCCCGATTTCGCCTCAGCCTACGCCGCGTTGGGAGCCGCCTACTCGTCGTTCGTCTTTCGCGAACGCGAGCTGGCGGCGGAGAACTTCGACGCCGCACTGGCTCGGCTCGATCGCGTCGGGCGGAGGGAGCTCAACTTCATCCGCGCCCAGCACGCGGCCTTTCTCGGTCGCGTGGACGAACAGATCCATTACCTCGAGCTTCACCTCGAGGAGTATCCCGACGATCCCAGCGCACGCTTCAACCTCGGGAGCAGCTTTCGAGATCGCGGACAACTCGAGCGGTGCGTTGGCGAATTCAACGAAGTCCTCCGGGTGGCGCCGCGCAACGCCGCGGCAATGATCAATCTCGCCACCTGTCTCTCGGGCATGGGAGAGGACCAAAAGGCGATCGCGGCGTACCGGGAGGCATTCGAAATCGAGCCGCAGTGGGCGGTGTCGTCGAACATCAACCACGAGTACGGCGTCACCCTGACCAACGCACGATTGTATTCCGAGGCGCGCGAGCTCTATGAAAAACGACTTGCGTCGCCCGACGCCGGCGAACGCGGTCAAGCCCATCGCTCGCTCGGTCATCTCGAGCTCTATCGAGGACAGTTCGAATCGGCCATCGACCACTTTCGGCAGGCGATCGGCCTGCACACGGCCGCCAAACAGCCGCTCAGCGCTGCTCGCGATCTGATGTTTGAGGCCTATGCTGAAATCGCACGCGGCCGCACGGATGCCGCGATCGACGCCCTCGATCAGGCCGCCGAAATCATGCCCACCAGTAGTGGATCGATACCGTTCCACGTCATCCTCGGATCGGCCTATCTGGCGGCTGGAGACGCCGCCTCTGCGCGAAGGGTCACCGATCGCTTGAACGAGTGGAAAGAAGCTGACGGGGATCAGATAGGAGAAGACACTCTCCGTCAGTGCCGCATCCTCGAGGCGCGTGTGCGTTTCGCTGAAGGCGACGCCGAGCATGCGATTGAATTGCTGGAATCCGAGGCGCAGCTCTCGACCCAGCCGCTTCCCGACCTGCAAACGGGTTTGGCGGAAGCCTACGCGGCCGTGGGTCGATGGGAGGATACCGACCGCGTCCTGCGCCGGCTGATCGATCTTCGATGGGATTCGTACGAGGGTCTGGTGCCCTGGATCACCGCGCACTACCGTCTCGGACAGGTCTCCGAGCGACTCGACAACCCACGCGAAGCCGTGGCGTGGTATCGGCGTTACCTACAGCTGTGGGGAGGCGCCGACTCCGACCTCAAGCAGATCAACATGGCGCGGGAGCGGCTCGAGGCTCTCGGCGGGTAGACGAACGCCACCCCGGCTACCGTAGTGGTTTCTTCTCAAACCCGGCATGACGCGCTCGCGATCCTTTACCATCCTCTGTGCGCGAGAAGAGAGATCCTCCGGGAGGGTTCGAGATGACGTTTCGACGATTGATTGTTTTCGCTTTGATCCTGGTGACGTGCGCCGTGTTCGCACATGCGGCTGAACACAGCGGAGAAGAAATCCGCGACGCGGTGACGCTCTACCGAACTCAGAACGAGGTCAAGATCGTGCGTGAGCTCGCCGCCCTGGTGACCCTGCCCAACACCGCGACCGATCCCGACGATTTGGAGCGCAACGCCGAACACCTGACCGGTCTGCTCGAGTCCCGCAGATTCGACGTCCGACTACTGAGGGCAGAAGGCGGACCTCCAGTAGTCTACGGACAGCGCCTGCTCAATAAGGCCGGGCTGACGGTGGTTTTTTACGCTCACTACGATGGACAGGCCGTCGTGCCGGAGCTGTGGTCGAGCGACCCGTTCGAGGTCGTGGTCCGGACGGGGCGCGTGGAGGCCGGCGGCGAAGATGTCCCGTTCGATAAGCTGAAGGCCCCTATCAACCCGGAGTGGCGGCTCTACGGCCGGTCGACCTCGGACGACAAGGTGTCGATTGTCGCTCTGCTGACCGCTCTCGATGCCCTCGATGCGGCGGGGATCGAACCCGGCATCAACATCAAGCTCCTGATAGACGGCGAGGAGGAACGGGGCTCACCGCACATCCCGGAGATCCTGCGCGCCAACGTCGATCTTCTCGCAGCCGATCTGTGGGTGTTTTGCGACGGGCCGATGCACCAAACCCGTCTGCCCCAGGTCGTCTTCGGCGTCCGCGGTGTGACCTCGGTGCAGATCACAGCCTACGGCCCGGCGGTCGCTCTGCACTCGGGGCACTACGGGAACTGGGCGCCCGACCCGGGGATGGCGCTGGCGCGCCTGATCACGTCGATGCGCGATGCCGACGGCAATCTGGTGATCGGCGGCATCGACGAGCTCGTGCGTCCATTGGGAGAGACCGCCTTGGCAGCAATCGAAGACGCGCCGCCGGTGGACGAACAACTGAAAAACGACCTCGCCCTGAGCTGGACGGAAGGCCAGCCGACACCGCTCGCCGAACGGATCACTCGCCCGGCAATCAATCTGCTGGGATTCGCGGTCGGGCAGGTCGGGGCGAAAGCCAAGAACGCCATTTCACCTCAGGCGACGGCGGTGGTCGGCTTCCGACTCGTACCGGATGTCACGCCCGAGGCCGTGCGAGCCGCGACCGAACGGCACATTCGCGCGCAGGGGTTTTACATCGTCCACGAAGAGCCCGGCGAAGACTTGCGACGAGAACACGCCCGGGTCGTGTGGCTCGAGTGGGAAACGGGTTACCCCGCCCTCTGGACCGATATGGACATGCCGATATCGAAGGCGGTTGCGCGGATCGTGGATGAGGCCGTCGACGGGCCCATCGTGCTCACCCCGAGCCTCGGTGGCAGTCTGCCACTCTACATTTTTTCGGAGATTCTCGACGCCCCGCCAATCGTCGTCGTGCCAATCGCCAACCACGACAACAACCAACATGCGCCGAATGAAAACCTCCGGATCAAAAACCTCTGGCTGGGCATCGAGATCTACGCGGCGCTGATGGCGCGGTTGTGAGGTTCAGAACCGAACCTCTGCGAGTTTGTAGGCGCCGTTACGATTGTCATTGAATCACAGGCGCACCTGTGAAGCTCTTGTCAGCGGCCGGTGGCACGACTCGGCGGCCACCGCGACGGACGCGTGATCCACCCGCCGAACCGAAGTCGAAGAACCCGATGATCGCGTCCAGCAAACCTTCTCGGGTCGTCGAGCCGTCTACCAGCTCGGCGAGGGTGTAGGCAAAGCAGAACGTGCGCTGCCCGAACCGCCCCCGATGTTGCACCGCAACAACTCCGTAATCGGACTCCGTAAAGGCCGCGGTGCCGGTCGACGGCGTGAAAATGTCGATCCAGTCCACCGGATCCTGGGATGTGCCGGTGAATCGCATCCCCTCGGTGAGAGCGCCGGCTTGACCATCGAGACTGTTAATCTCGTTGGTGTCACCGTCGACTCCGCCCTCGAGGCCGAAGAGTGGCAACAAGACGGTTCCGTCGACCAGATCGTAAATGTCGTAGCCAAGGGTGTCGCTGCCTTCGAGGAAGACCCGGCCCCCTGACTCGAGATAGTTCTTGATCGCATCCACCTTCCAATCCGCGTCGAGGCGGGCGGAATACGGTGGACCGATCGGATCGAGACCGGCGTTGCCAAAGGACAGAAACACGCCGTCAAAACCGACCAGACCCGGAGGGAACTCCCCCGCCACATAGGTGACATCGTAACCGCGGGCCATCAGTGCATCACGGAGGTACTGCCCGCTGAATGTCGCGCCGCCTTCGGCACCCTCCCACACCAGGAGTCCACCACCGGCGACAAAGATCGTCAGATCGAGCTCGCTGTGGGGCGACACGGAAGCGTCGGAAGCCTCGGCCATCAGGGAGAGGGTGATCGATCCCGAGGGGGCCTCGGGCACGACCCGAATCGAAAAGGTGTCCGGCAACTCCGCCGCCATGTCCTGCGTCACAGCGACGACCATGGTGTCGTCGATGACCTCGACATACGGCGATTCGGTCTGCAGGGTCAGGGTGACGGCCTGACTGCTCGCGAGGTGGCTGTAATTCCTCAGAGTGATCACGATCTCACCACCCTCTCCGGCCTCGAGTGAACCGTCGCCACTGTCATCGACAACCACCGCGTTCGTCACTTCGAGCCGCAACTCCGGCTCATCGGTCGTCGGTTGCTCGGTGAGGGCACGGAACGCGTTGAGGCGCCCCTCCCCCATCAGTCCGACGAAGTTGACGTTGAGATCGTCGACCGAATCGGCGGTCCCCAGCACCTGCTCGATGAGCTGTTGGTTGGACCACATGGGGTGAAGAGACTTGACCAGCGCAAAGGCCCCGGCCGCCACCGGGGAGGCCATCGAGGTTCCCTCCCGGTTCCCGTAGTTGTTCGGAGGTGTCGTGCTGCGAAGACCGTTGATCCCCGCACCGCCCGGCGACGCGATGTCGACGCTGATACCAAAGTTCGAGTAACTGGCCAGGCGATCGCTCTTGCCGACCGAAGCGACGCTCACCACGCCGGGTAGAGAGCTCGGATATTGAGGATCTGCGACGCTGTCATTGCCCGCCGAAGAGACCAACAGGCTGCCCTGAGCCCGGGCATACTCCATGACATCCTGTTGAAACTGCGAGGTGGTCTCACTCCCCCAGCTCATGTTGATGATGTCGGCACCGTTTTCGGCCAGATAGGCAACGCTGGCGAGGCCCCGATCGATGGAGTCGCCGGAATCGGAGTTCGACGCCGAGGTCGGCAGAATTTTCACGTTCCAGCTGATGCTGGCGATGCCGACGCCGTTGTCGGTCCGCCCGGCCGCGAGGCCGGCCACATGGGTGCCGTGGCTGTCCGGGTCGTCGGGGTCGTTGTCCTCGAGCTCGTCGTCGTTGAAGAAGTCCCAACCGACAAAATCATCCGGGTAGCCGTTGCCGTCGTCGTCGACACCGTTGACGTCGCCGGGGTCGAAGATCCAGGTATCCCCCGACTTCTCGATCACCGTGCCGTCTCCATCCGCGTCCTCACCGAGATTCTGATAGATGTTGTCGACTAGGTCT
>CAYRFI010000058.1:0-5058 GCA_964423595.1 uncultured Thermoanaerobaculia bacterium
CCAAGTGCAATTGCCGCGATCAGCAGCGTCGACAGCACCGGGTTGCGCCGGAGGCTGAGCAGGGCGATGCGGATCATGTACGCGAGCATCTCGACCTCCGTGTCACACCCGCGCCGATGAGGAGCCGTCGGGGCGCGCGACCAGCGGCGTCGGCCGGTCGGCGGCCTCGAAGTCGATCAACCGCCCGTCGAGCAGATGCAGGCGGCGTTGGGCGCGGGCAGCCAGCTCGGGCTCGTGGGTCACGATCACGACCGTCGTTTCCATGTCGTTGATCGTCTCTAGCAAATCCATGACTTCGTTGGCCATCGCCGAGTCGAGATTGCCGGTGGGCTCGTCGGCGAGGATCAGGCTCGGGTTGCCGACCAGGGCACGCGCGACCGCCACCCGCTGCTGCTGACCACCCGACAGCTGCGCCGGGTAGTGCTTGGTTCGCGCACTGAGACCGACCACCTCGAGAGCCTTGCTGATAGCCGCGCGGCGGTTGGACCCCTTCATCCCGCGATACCGCAGAGGGACGTCGACATTGTCAAAGACATTGAGGTCCGGAATCAGATTGAAGGACTGAAAGATGAAACCGATCTTTTGATTCCGAATCGCCGACATCTGTCGATCGGTGAGGCGGCTGACATCCTCGCCATCGAGCAGGTAACTCCCTTGCTCGAAGGTGTCGAGCAGACCGGCGATGTTGAGCAGCGTCGTCTTGCCCGACCCTGACGGACCCATCACCGACACGAACTCACCGTCTTGAATAGTGATGGTGAAATCAGTCAGGGCGTGGGTTTCGACATGCTGAGTCCGGTAGATCTTGCGAATGCCGTCCATTTCGATCATGTGGTTCTCCTTGTTCAGCGCACTAGTACGCGGCGGGCGCTCTCGAAACGTGTCGTGTCGGAAATGACGATCTCCTCGCCTGCCTCGAGACCGGATACGATCTCGACCTCGGACACGCTCGTCGCTCCGACCTCGATCGGCCGCAGCTCGGCCATGCCGTTGGCGACCACGTAGGCGTGCCGGCCGCTGCCGGCCTCCAGGAAAGGCCCGCGCGGGACCTTGAGGACGTCGCGCCGGGTCTCGAGCACCACACGCACGCTGACGCGCTGGTTCTGCTTGAGGCCGGCCGGAATCTCCCCGGCGAACGCGACCCGACCCTTGACCCGGCTGCCTTCGACCTCGGGCGAGATTCCGACAACCGAGCCCGCGAAGCTGTCGATACCGACGGTGATCATCGCCGGCGTGCCCAGAGCGACCTCGTCAGCGAGGTTCTCGGCGACGGCAATCTCGACTTCGAGCGCCGAGAGATCCACCACGGTGACCAGGGCCGTGTTGGGTGCAACGGCTTCCCGGTCTTCGACATGGAGTCGCGACACCAGCCCGGCGACCGGCGCCCGTATGACGAGGGCGTCGACCCGTCGCTCAAGGTCCGCGACCAGGAGGCGCTGCCGTTCGAGACGCTGACCCGAGTCTTCGATCTCCAGCGCGAGCATTTCGCGTTCGAGCTCATCGCGTTTCTCGGCCTGCGCGAGCTCGAGGGAGCGCACGGTGACCTCGTCGCGCGCCGTCTCGAGCTCGATCTCGTTGAGCAGGCCGAGGTCGAAGAGACGCTGGGCGCGTTCGAGAGAGCGCCGCGCGGCAGCAACGCGGACCTCCGCAAGCTCGACGTCCTGCCGGTTCTCGATCTGCTGCTGGCGGCTCGAGACTTCGAGCCGGTTGTGATCAGAGGTAGAGGCCGCAAGCGTCGCCCGCTCCTGGTCGAGACGGCTCCCGAGCTCCGGGCTCTCGACCCGCGCCAGGATGTGACCCTTTTCGACGACCTCTCCGGCGTTGGTGGCGATGGTGACGATGCCCTGCGCCGGGCTGAATGCCGTCGGGTGAAACGCCGCAACCACGCGTCCGTCGACCGCGACCTCGCGCACGAGGTCACCACGCTCCACGGTTCCCAGACGGATCTGGGTGCGCGGGACCGAGATTTCCGAACGTACCCAGCGCCTGATTGAAGGCGCGAGCACGAGGCCCACGACCAGGAGCGCGGCGACGACGCCTGCCAGCGCCCACAGGCGTCGCACCCGTTGCGGACGAGAATCGATCGGTTGGTCCATGGTCGAGGCGTCGCGGATCATGAGGGTTTCTCGTGCATCGAAACCTTGCAGAGCAATCTGTGTGCCAGTCGGCGAACCAGAATAGAAACCGTTGAATTCAGTGGAGAAAGCCTCCTCGGCCGGATGGCGGACTCCGCGTTCACCCGGACATGTGTCCGCCGCTCGCGGACACCCGTCCGGGAGTTCTTCGATTTCAATCACACCGTGCTGCCCACCACCCTGCTCCTCGAGGACTTCTACGAGCAGTATTATCGGCTCTATACCGAGTCGATTCCGCCGAGGAACTTCTTCGCATTCATGTCGAAGTACAGGCTGAGGGACGTCCCCGCCAACCTCGCCAAGTTCCGGCGCTGGTCGAAGAGGCTGCGAAAGCTGTATGTGGATTATGGCCGCGCATGGCTCGACGGATTTCGTGGACCTGGGATAGAATCTGTTTTGACGAGTCTTCTGGACACAATTCTGCGATTGTCGGGCCAGAGCCACCTGCAGAGGATCACGGGAGGCGTCAATGCGCAATAGGATCTCTCTTATGATTGCAGTTGCCGCGTTCGTTTTTGTTGGCCTTCAGGTTGCCGTTCCGCCCTGCTTCGCCTCGCCACCCCAGAAGACTGAAATCCAGGACATCCTCGACGACCTCGAGGGTCTGCAGTTCGACGAATTCGTCGACGCCTCTTATAAGCAGATCCTGCTCAGGACTCCGGAGTTGGTCACGTCTATGGGTCTTTCCGAGACGCTGGGCATCAGGGACGATCAGCTCGACAACATCTGTAATGACTATGTGATCGAAACGTACGAGCTCAAGGCGGGTATCTACGACATCCTGCAGAGTTACGATCGCTCGGCGCTGAGCTACGAGCAGCAGATCAGCTATGACTCGTACTCGTGGACCCTCGACGGCTGGGCCGTCGAGCACGAGTGGATGTATCACTTCTACCCGGTCACCCACGGGTTCAGCCGGCAGAACGATCTCTTCAGGTTCTTGGAGGATGATCATCCTCTGGAAACTCGCGCGAATGTCGAGGACTACATCAGTCGGCTCGAACAAGTCGACGACCAGTTTGCGTGCCTCATCCAGAACCTGGAAGACAGTGAGGTGCGCGGCATTCTCGCCCCCGCCCAGATGCTGCAGCAGGCGGCCGACCAGATTCGGGGCATTGTGCCAGGGAGCGCCGCCAATTTGCCCTTCTACACGACGTTGGCCACCAAGACCGAGGCGATTGTCGAGTTGAGTACGTTTGAACGACAAGATTTGCTTGCCCGTGCCATCCGAACCATCAACTCTTCAGTCATCCCGGCATATCAGGCGCTGGTGATCAAGCTGGACCAGCAGATTCCGCGCGCACCGGCCATGAACGGGGTCTGGCAGCTCCCGGACGGCGACGATTTCTACGCTGCCAGGGTGCGCCATCACACCACCACCGATCTGACTCCCGCCGAGATCCACCAAATGGGCCTGGACGAGGTCGATCGGATCCGCGGCGAGATCTGGGACCATTTCGTCACCCTGGGTTACCCGACAAACGAGACCTTCCAGCAGCTCTACGACCGTGTTGCGCGGGACTCGGGAATCGTCCGCGCCGCCGATATCGTGCCTCTCAACGAAGGCTTTATCCGGCAAGCCCAGGAGGACATCAAGGAGGTCTTCGATATCGAGCCCGAGGCCGAGATCATCGTCATCGGTGGAACGGGTGGGGGGTTCTACGTTCCGGGGTCCCTCGACGGATCACGGCCCGGGGCGTATTACATCGGCAATCAGACGGACAGCTACAGATACTGGATGCGGACCATCGCCTACCACGAAGCGGTCCCCGGACACCACTTCCAGATCGCCATCGGCAACGAGCTGGACGTGCCGCTGTTCACCAAGGGCGGGGGTTTCTATACGGCATTTGTCGAGGGCTGGGCCCTGTACGCCGAGTACCTGGCGATGGAGCTGGGCTGGTACGACGATGATATCTACAGCGAGCTCGGTCGCCTGCAGTGGGACCTCCTGCGAGCGGCGAGATTGGTGGTCGACACCGGTCTGCATTACAACCGCTGGAGCCGCCAGCAGGCGATCGACTACTACGTCGATACCGTGGGCGCCACAACCGCGCTGGCCTCCCAGCAGATCGACCTCTACCTCTATTACGTCGGCTACTTCACCGCCTACAAGACGGGCATGCTGAAGATCCTCGAGCTCCGCCAGCACGCTATGGACGAGCTGGGCGAAGACTTCGACATCAAGGAGTTTCACCGGGCGGTGCTGCTCCACAACTGTCTCCCGCTGCCCCTGCTCGAGCGCCTGGTCGACGATTACATTGAATCCACCCGACAGCGGCGCCTGGCCCGGATTCCTCGACGGGTTTCCGGAAGGAGGGGACCGGGCGGCTAGACCGCACTCCTTCCTTCTGGCTTCGAAAAACCATGGTGGGCTGAAGCCCACCCTACGGATGCGGAAATTGTTGGGTCCGATGTAGGGTGGGCCTTGGCCCACCGTCTAACGAGTTAAGCCTTCTCGGGTGTTACAGTTGAAGGACGATACAGCGCGCGAGAACGCCGCGCGCAGACAGGCGCAATTGATGGAGAACCTCCTCATTCTGCTGGTCGTGGGTTATCTGGTGCTGGCGCCGATAGCCTTGATCATCGCCATCGTGGCCCTTTCAAAAGCGCGCAAAAGCGATTCTTGCATTCAGTCTCTCGAGGCCGACAATCTGCGGCTGGACATGCGGTTGAGGGAGCTGACGCGGGAGAGGGCGGCGGGTGATGCCGAGGTGGAGCCACCATCGCATCCGAAGGAGGACGTGTCCGAAGCCCCGGCGGGGATCAGCGCCGAGGGCGTACGACCGATGGCAGTGACACGGCCTCCCTCGAGCTCCGTCCCGCCCCCGGCGCCCGCTGCGGAGGCTGTGATCGAAGAAACCCCGGCGGCCGCGCCAACCGCAGAAGAACCCGCTTCCGAGGCTCGCTCTCCGGCGCCGCC
>CAYRFI010000058.1:5158-26787 GCA_964423595.1 uncultured Thermoanaerobaculia bacterium
CCGGCGCCGCCCGTCGAACCCGCGCCTCCCGAAAAGCCACCAGCTCCCAGGCCGGTCGTGATGCCGCCTTCGGAACCACCGGGGCCGGTCAAAACGAAGGCCGCTTTCGACTGGGAAAACCTGGTCGGCGTCAAGCTCTTTTCCTGGATCGCCGGCATCGCCTTGGTGATCGCGGCGGTTTCGTTCCTGCGCTACTCCATCGACCACGGCTGGCTGAGCCCGCAGGTGCGCATGGCGATCGGCCTCCTGGCGGGAGTCGCGCTGCTGGTGGTGTGCGAGCTCAGGGCGGCTCGGAAGTACCCGATCACCGCCAACGCTCTCGACGGCGCCGGCATCGCGGTTCTGTTCGCGACCTTTTTCTCGGCCCACGTGATGTGGCAGCTGATGGCGGTGGTGCCCACCTTCGTCGCGATGGCCCTGGTGGCCGCCACCGCGGTCGTTCTCGCGATCCGCAGGGACTCGTTGTTTATCGCCTTGCTCGGGCTGGTCGGCGGCTTTGCCACCCCGTTCATGCTGTCGTCGGCCCTCGACCGGCCGCTGTCGCTCTTCGGCTACCTCGTCATCCTCAATGCCGGCCTGGCCTGGGTCGCGTATCGCCGCGACTGGCCGATCCTGACGGCGCTCAGCCTGGCCTTCACCACCGTTCATCAGTGGGTATGGGTCATGCGCTTTCTCGACGCCTCACAGGTCGGGGTCGCGCTGACGGTGTTCCTGGTCTTTCCGCTGCTCGCATTCGCCGGGCTGATTCTCGCGAGCGGACGCAACCGATCGGTCGACACCCGGTTCGAGCAGACCGGAGTGGTCGCGGTGGTGCTGCCCGTGCTCTTTGCCGCCTACCTGGCCCTGGTCCCTGAATTCGGAGCTCGGTTCGGACTGCTTTTCGGCTTTCTGTTCCTGGTTGTGACCGGCCTGGCGGCGATCGCGATCTGGCGCGGACCGCAGCAGCTGCACCTCTTTGGTGCCGGTTCGACGCTGTTCGTTTGTGCGGCGTGGATGATACGTTCTTACCACGCCGCATGGCCCGGCATCCTGGCGTCCGTGACCCTTTTCATTCTGCTGTTCCTGCTTGCGCCGGTGATCGCAGCCCGGGTCGGCAGACCGTTCGACGGCGCGGTGGAACACTCGGTTCTGGCTGCGCCGGCGTTGCTTTTTGTGTTCCCGGCGCTGATTGCGATCGAGCCGAAGTGCAGCGCGCCGCTGCCCGTGTTCGGCGCGCTCTTCGCGCTGATGGCCGTCATCGCCGGTTTTGCCGTCTCCCGACGGCAGGGCAGGTTGCACTACGCGGCCGCCTTTTTTGCAGTCGTTGCAGAGGCCGTCTGGTCGGTGCGCTACCTCAACGAGGAGACCTTGCTGGCAGCCCTTGCCGTATACGGCGTATTTGCCCTCTTCTACCTTGGCGTTCCGATGTTGGCGCGCCGTGTCGATCACCCCCTCGAACCCGTCGGCGGCGCCGCGGTGCTCCTGCTCGTCAGCTTGGCACTGCTTTTTTTCCTCGCCCTCGGGGCGGCGGCGCAGGCGGCGCTGTGGGGCCTCGCCCTGCTGCTGATCGTGCTCAACGCCGGGCTCTTCCTGGAAGGGGCGGCGGGCCGGCTGCCGGTCCTATCGATCGCCGGGACCGTACTTTCGTGGCTGGTTCTGGCAGCGTGGTGGAGCGTGGCGGATGTCTCGGCCGGGTTGGTGCCGGCGCTGGTCGTCGTTGCCGGTTTTGCCGTGATTTCGTTGGCCGGCGCGACGCTCCTCGGCCAAAGGGTGACGTCGGGCGATGCGGCCAGATCGACGGTTGTCGGCGGTGGGGTTTACCTGCTGCTGGTGGGCCATGCCTTTCTGTTTCTGGTGGCGGGAAGGCCCGAGCTGGCGGTTCCGCCCTGGCCGCTGCTCGGCGTTCTCCTCGTGCTCGACGTTGCGGCCGGCTTCGCGGCTCTCGTAATCCGACGAGGCGAGCTTTTTGCCGCGGCCCTGGTCGCCTCGATGGGGGTGTTGCTGACCTTTGAATTCACGGCGCGACAGGCGCCCTGGCCCGCGGTGGCGGTGATCAGCGCCATGGTTTTGGCGGCTCTGGCCGTGGTCTGGTGGCCGCTGGCTCGTCGCCGACTCGGGTCCGGGCACGCGGCTCTCGAGGTCTTTGCCGGAGGCGCGGCCGCGAGCCTTCTCCTGGCACAGGGTGTTGCCATCGGCGCCGCGAGGACGCCGGGTGCGCCGGCTCTCGGCTTGATCCTCTTTGCCCATCTCACCCTGGTGGTCACGCTGCTCGTGGTGGCCCGCCTGAGGCGGTGGTACTTCCTGGCGGCTGTTGCCGTCCTTCCGATCTTTGTCGCTGTGTACTGCGAGCTTGCCAATGGCGTGGCCTGGCGGGAGGTGCTGCTCTTCGACCTTCTCGCCTGGGCACCGCTCGTGCTGTTCCCGCTGGTCCTCGGGAAACGGGTTCTCGGTGATCGATGGCCGTGGGTGGCGCCGGTGCTGGCCAGTGTTCCGTTCTTCTTCGCCGCCCGCTCCGCGATGATCGATGGCGGCGTGAGTTTCATCATCGGGGCGCTGCCCGTCTTTCAGGCGATCGTGTTGGCGGTGGTGTTGATCAGGCTGGTGCAGCTGGAGCCGAAGGCGGACCGCGATCTCGGGCGCCTGGCCTTGGTGGCCGCGGCGGTGCTCGGCTTCGTGACCCTCGCGATTCCTCTCCAGCTGGAAAAGCAGTGGATCACGATCGGCTGGGCGCTCGAGGGCTGCGCCCTGGCCTGGCTCTTCCTTCGGATACGGCACCGCGGCCTTCTCGCGAGCTCGCTCGGGTTGCTGACGGTGGTCCTGATACGGCTCGCGTTCAACCCGGCGGTCTTCACCTACCACGCACGGTCCGAGACTGCGGTCTTCAACTGGTACCTCTATACATATGTGATTGCGGCCGCCGCGACCTTTGTCGCCGCCTCCCTGCTGCGGGGAGAGGAATCGCTTTTCGACGTCCGGCAGCTGCGACCGGTGTACGTTCTTTCTGCATTCGGCACCGTGTTGCTGTTCCTGTTGCTCAACATCGAGATCGCTGACTTCTTTGCCACCGGGCCGAACCTGACCTTCGCCTTCTCCGGCGCTTCGCTCGCCCAGGATCTCAGCTACACCCTGGGCTGGGCCGTCTTCGCCATCGGTCTGCTGGCGGCGGGGGTCGCGCTCCGCAGCCGTGCGGCCCGCATGACCTCGATCGCGCTGTTGGCGATCACCGTGTTGAAAGCCTTCCTGCACGACCTGCCGAGCCTCGGTGGCCTGTACCGGGTGGCGTCCTTCGCCCTGCTGGCCGTCTCTCTGGCCGTGGTGGCGGTGGCGCTGCAGAAGTTCGTC
The DNA here is from genome assembly GCA_964423595.1 of uncultured Thermoanaerobaculia bacterium. Classification (GTDB taxonomy): domain Bacteria; phylum Acidobacteriota; class Thermoanaerobaculia; order Thermoanaerobaculales; family Sulfomarinibacteraceae; genus Sulfomarinibacter. The sequence goes on from CAYRFI010000058.1 coordinate 8,480, forward strand.
CTGAAGCGGCCTGAGGATGGAGACCAATGAACACATCGATGGTGGCCCGTTGTGGTTTCGCTGGATTGATTATTCTTCTGCTGTGTCCAGGTGCCGGTGCCGGCAGTGAAATGGAGGCATCGATCGAGCGGAGTGTGGTGCCGGGTGGAATGGGTGGCAACAGGCTCGAGGTCGATGTGGAGCTGTTGGCCGGCGCCGCGAATGACCTCCGGGATCTGCGATTCGTGTCGGCGTCCGGTGAAGAGATTCCCTACCTGCTGCTCGCACAACCCACAGCGGAGCGGAAATGGAAGGATGGCAGAATCCTGCCATTGCGCCAATCGAAATCGAGCAGCGGTTTCGAGGTCGATTTGGGTGAGGTCATCCGGATCGACAGGCTGCGGATTGAAGGCCTGCCCGCGCCGTTTCTCAAAAGGGCCCGGATCGAGGCCGGTGGAGACCGAACCCGATGGACCCTGCTTCACGAGCAGGCGACCCTTTTTGACCTGCCCGACGAGGGTCTTCGATTGCTCGAGCTCGATTTTGAAGCGGGCGAGTATCGCTACCTTCGGGTGGTGTGGAGCGATCGCTCGAGCGGGCGGTTGCCGCTGCCGGGACGGGTCGGTGCCCGTTTGCTCGAGGGCAGCACGCCACCGCCGCCACTCCGAGCTCAGCTGAGCTTTGATCAACGGGCGAGCGAGCCTGGGGTCAGTCGCTTTCGGGTAGGACTCCCGGCACCGGGGCTGCCGATCGTGGGTCTCGAACTGGAGGTTGAATCCTCGTATGTGTTGCGCCCGGCGAGGGTCACCGAAGCCCGTCTGTCCGGCAGCGAAATCCGACCCTCGGTTCTCGGTCAGGCGACCCTTCGGCGTGTCGTCCACGACGACCTCGTGGCCTCCCAGATGGAGATACCTATATCGACCCCGACCGAGTCGGAGGTGATGATCGAGGTCGACAACGGGGATAATCCGCCGCTCGAGTTGAAGACGGTGACCGCCCGATTCGCCCCCCAGCCGTGGATCTATTTCGAGAGCCCCGACGGCCAACCGCTGACAGCCCGCTATGGCGCTTCCGGGCTCCGGGCACCCTCGTACGATCTCGTAGCACTGCGAGAAGCACTCGGCCCCGAGGACATCGCGCGGGACGCCGAGGAGGCGCGGTTCGGAGAGACCAGGGTCCTGGTTGTGACGACAACTCCCGAGGAGCTCGCGATCGAGGACGCCGTCGGTGGGGGAGCGAAGATCAATTTGGCAGGATTTCGGACGCGGCGGGCGGTGGAGGAGGGTCCGCTCGGACTCAACGCCCTGCGGCTCGATCCGGCGGTGTTAGCGGGCAGCCGTACCCTCTCTGAACTCCGTATCGTCGACGGCCATTCCGTCCAGGTGCCGTACATTCAGGAAAGCCTGGGCGAGCCGACGATCCTCGATCTTGCCGACCTGGAACCGATGCCGGGGCAAGGCGGCGAAGGTCAGTCGGTCTACGGCATGACCTTGCCCTACGAAAGCCTGCCAACCGCACGAATGACGATCACGACGACGGCCCGGGTCTTCGAGCGGCGTGTCCGGCTCATTCGTGTTGAAACCCGCACCCCCCGCGATCCGCCGATTCAGGTGGTTCTCGACGAGCAGGTCTGGCGAAATCGGCATACCGGGCGAGAGGCGCCTCATCTGAGTTTGACGATCCCGGCTCGTGCGGGGGCCGAGTTGCTCCTGATCGTTGACGAGGGCGACAACAGTCCGCTGCAACTCGGCAATCCGAAACTCTATCTGCCGACCTATCGGTTGCGGTTCCTGCGGCGTAACGAGGAGCAGTTGTGGTTGATGTACGGCCAGGATGGGCTTGCCGCACCCCGCTACGATTTGGCGCTGTTGGCGCCGCGAGTGCTCGGCGCGCGGGTACCCGAGGTTGGCCTTTCGGACGTCGAAGAGGAGCTGCCCATCGTCGGTGTGAGTCGCGTCGGCACGATCGTATTCTGGTGTGCCCTTGTGTTGGCCCTTCTCGTGCTGTTCGGGCTGGTGGCCCGCCTGCTGCGCCGCGGACCGGACGGCGAGCAGTAAAGTCCAGATGAGCCCTCTGCGGGTTGAGGATGAGTTCATCGTCGGCTCTCGGCGAGCCGTCGAATCGCTCGCCTTGGCGGTGGATGAGCTCGCGACGATCGTCCCCGAAGAGGCGCAGATCGAACGCGCCGTCCGTCGCGGACATTTTCGACCGGACGAGGAAGCAGCGCTGATCTCCTGGTTTGCTCGTTTTCTCACCATCCGCACAGCGTTGTGGGAGGTGCTCGGCGACGTCTCGCGACCGGTGGGGGGGAGTGTCCGTCGGGTGCTCGATCTCGCTGGGTGGCGTTGCTTCGTGCTCGGCTACACATCGGCCTGTCTCGTCGTACGGCTCGACGTTCTGCTGCTCGAAGAAGTCGCCCGCGACTCTGCGACCCAGCGCAAGCTCAACGAGGGATCCGAGATGCACCGGATCCCTCGCAAGCAGTACACCGCCGTCTTCGAGTCGTTTACCAACCCGGGCAAGGCACATTCGATGGACCAGGCGATGCGCTTTGCGAGCCGCCACCGGCATCGCCTCGATGCCATGACCGACGACCCGGTCGTGGGGCACCTCGTGGCCGATCTCGAGAAGCGGGAAGAGGTCTTGGAGCCGAGCCGCCGGAGGTATCTGTCGCGTCTCGCGTCTTTTCTCGGCCATGCCATCCGGCGCACCGGAGCGTCCGCTCGCCAGCAGGCATTGTTTGCGGCTCTCGAGACGGGAGGCCGTTTGGCGTCGGAGCTGAGGGACCATTGGACGCCGGACAGGGTCAGCGAGGAATTCCGGTGCGACCTTGAGAAAATGCTCCGACCCGGAGACGTCTTGATCACCCGGCACGACCACGCGTTCACCAATCTCTTTCTCCCCGGCTACTGGCCGCACGCCGCCCTGTACATCGGTTCCGAGGGCGACCGCCGGCGGTTGCAGATCGAACTCGATCGCGATCGGAACGCGCGGTGGACCGGTGACCGGCGGGTGCTCGAGGCCCTGAAGGACGGGGTGCTTTTCCGGCCGCTCGATCAGACCCTCGCGGTCGACGCGGTGGCGGTGATCCGTCCGCAGCTCGACGAGCCCGGAATCGCCCAGGCGATTTCAAGGGCGGCACACCATGAGGGCAAGCTCTACGATTTCGATTTCGACTTCTTTCGATCCGACCGGCTGGTCTGCACCGAGGTGATTTACCGCGCCTATGACGGCCTCGGGCCTATGCGGTTGGCCCTGACGGAACGTTCCGGCCGGCCCACCCTGTCGGCCGAGGATCTGCTCGATCTGGCCGTCGACGGCCGCGGATTCGAGCCGGTCGCCGTGTGCGGTGCGCCGACCTGTCCGGAGCGCCTCATCGCGGGTGAGGGAGCCCGCGACGCAATACGGTGCAGCTATCGATAACGTTCAACGCCCCCCCACGCGTGCCGGGTTCGTCATTCGAATCTGTTTGATCTGAGACTGAATCTCCGTTACAATAAGAACAGAAACCAGCAATGGACACGAAGCGTCGGCAGGTCTCGGACTCGAGTGACAGCCCTGCGGTGGGATGGTGCGGGTCGAGCTCGAAAAAGAGCATCGCGGGGTTGAGGCTCCAACGCGAAAAGGAGGATGCGCCATGAATGTTCCGCCCCTCGCGAGAGGTTTGATCGGGTTTCTGATGGTCGCCGCGCCGGTGACGGCACTGGCAGGCGAAGACGTCAAGCTGCACGAGGTCGATTACCAGAGCTGGTCGCGGCCGAAGCTCGGTGACCCGCTGCCGGTCGGTGGCCCCGTCATTCGGGTCTTTTCGGAAGGCGGGGATCGTTTCGACTTCGTCGGACACACCAACGAACCGGTCCGGTTCATGGGTCTGCTCACGGGAAGCTGTGCGAAACTCAACAAGGTCGAATCGCTGTCCTTCAAGGTGGCGGAGACCAGCGCCTCGGTCTCGCACCCCGATGGGCGAGGGGCCTGGTTCAGCCGCGACGGCGTGGTGGACGTCCCCCATCACCAGCTGCACGATTTCGACGCTGTTGCCATGTGCAACGCCAAGCTCAAGACGCTTGCCGCGGAGACCGGCCGATCGCGGCGCGATCTGGTGGCCGAAGGATTCGGCATCCGCTACCCGGACTGGATCGAGGGGCGTGCGATGCTCTACTGCTCCGGCTACAACAACACCGATTCGGATGCCGAGAGCTTCGATCTCTGGGTGGAGTGTGTCGGCAGCCCCGAAGCCGCCGAGCCTGCGGCCCCGACGATGAAGGCCATTCCCGCGAAGCTGTCGCCGTTCATCTCCGACCTCAGCTTCGAGGTCGACCGCCCGAGCTATGTCGGCAAGTGCCCGGTCGGACTCGTCTTCTCAGGCTCGATTACCACCTCCCGCGCCGGAACCGTAAAATACCGCACCGTCGCCCACGACGGCAACGCGTCACCGGTCTACACACTTTCGTTCGGTTCGGCCGGCACCAAACCGATCACAAAATGGGGCGAGACCCTCAGCAAGCCGGACCCATCGGGGACGCTGGCAGCGGGCTCCGGCGATCAGGGTGCCGACTACACTGGTTGGCGGCGGCTCGAAATTGTCGAACCGATCGGCTTCGCGCCGTCCTCTGCCGCCGACTACAGCGTGACCTGCAAAGAGCAGACCATGCAGCTCCGGGCGGCCCCCGTCGAACCGACGAAGAAGCCGGCCCGGATCAAGAAGTGACGCCACCATCGTGGCACCCGGCATCCTGATGCCCATGGGCGGCGTACCACACCCGTGGTGTCTCGGGCCTACGGTTGGCCCTTGCTTCGCGCGACGTTGTAACGCTCGATGCGCTCTTTCGTCCAGTAGTCCTTGAAGCGATAAAACTCGGACACGGCAGGCACATCGGATGGCAGCATCACCCAGGGCTGCTTTGATGAGGTGAAGATGTGAATGTCCGGCGGGAAGCGATCCGGCTCGTCCAGCGTGCCCACGCGGACGAAATGGATACTGTCGCCGGCGCCGGCGTAGTTGCTCCACAGGGCGATCTTGCAGTCTTGACAGCGGTGGATCTTCTGCCCCCTGCCGCTCTCCGACGGGGTGTCAATCACCCCGACTCGTCCGCTCAGCAGCTCGATCCGATCGGCTTCGATCAGGGCGTTGAGAACAAATGCGGATCCGGTCTCCCGCTGGCACCACCGGCAGTGGCAGCAGTGCACGAACATCGGAGGTGCGGTCATGCGGTAGCGCACGCTGCGGCAGGTGCACCCACCGTCCGTCGGCTGGAAATCGTTGTCGGTCATCCTTCCACTCCTATCCTGCAACTGATGCCGGATTCGATCACGTCTATGATGGCATTTTGAAGTGGAAGACGACGAATTTCTACACCCTGCGCAACAGCCTCAAGTCCCCAGTTGAATTCGCGCTCGGCGAAGACGGAAACATCGCCCTGTTCATCGGCAGATATTGCTACCACAAGGTCGATTGAGCGGGTTACCCTAGCTCATGGCCGTGAACCACCTGCGATCCGCGCTTGTTGAAAACCGTTTCATCTGCTCGGCCGAGCTGGTACTGGGGCGGGACCACACCGTTCCCCAGGCCGAGACGTTTGTCCTCGACGCCTCCCAGGAACCGGACGGCATCAAGGTCATCAGCCTCACCGACCTCCCGTCCGGCGGACCGGCGCTGCCGCCGGAGGCCTTTGTACCGTTCGTGCTGGAACATGGCTTGACGCCGGTCCCGCACCTGAGCGGCAAGGACGGTAATCGAAACTCCGTCGAGGCGCGCCTGCACGGCCTTGCCCGCATGGGAGCTGAGAACGTGCTCGCCCTGACAGGCGACATCCAGCACCGGGGTTTTCAGGGGGAGGCAAAGCGCGTCTACGACCTCGACTCGGTCCTGATCCTGTGGCTCGTGCAGGCCCTTCGCGATGGGATCACCTACCAGATGGGGCCGCGGGAAATCCAGACCACACCCTTCGACTTCTTTCCGGGAGCGGTGGTCAGTCCCTACAAGTGCAACGAGCCGGACCAGATGATGCAGCTCTACAAGCTCGAGCTGAAGATCCTGCTCGGCGCTCGTTTTGTCATTACCCAGCTCGGATTCAACCTGCGCAAGCTGTACGAGCTGAAGCAGTACATGGACCGCGAGGGCCTCGGCCACGTACCGGTCCTCGCCAATATCTACGTCGCGACGGCGACCATCGCCAAGATGATGCGGGCGGGCGATATCTCGGGTTGTGTGGCGCCGGAGGCTCTGATCCAAAGCCTTGACGGGGCGAAGAAGGCGCAGCGGTTGGAGCGCGCCGCGTTGACGGTGGCTGCGGTCCGCGACCTCGGTTTCGCCGGCGCACACATCGGCGGCTTCGGCCTCTCCCACGGTGACTTCATGAAGATCCTCGAGCTCAGCGCCGAGATCGGTGGGGGCTGGCGGGACCGGCTCGACGAGTTGGTCTTCACCGAGCCGGGTGAGTTCTACCTGCTGCCCGAGGGCAGCGATGGCCTCAGCGACCCCGAAGGGCCCTACAATTCGGATGGTCCGTCTTCCGGTCCGGGACTGACACAACGGCTCGGCCGGCTCGCACACGACCATCTCATCTCCCAGGACTCGGCGATGGGTAGGTTCCTGCAGGGTCGGCTCGAGAACGAAGACGGTACCGCCCGGCGGTCCGGTGTGTGGCACCATGTGCTCGGCGCTTCCACCGTCTACCGGAAGGCGGCGCTGGGCTGTATGTCCTGCGGCGACTGTTTACAAGACCATCTGCATTATGCCGGGTGCACGATGAACAAATGCTACAAGGAGCTTCGCAACGGCCCGTGCGGCGGTTCGCGCATCGACGGCACCTGCGAGGCCGACCCAGCTCTTCCATGCATCTGGAACACGGTGTACGAGACCACGCTGGCGGCGGACTCCGATCCCCGCAAGTTCGCGAGGACGCTGGTCCCACCGCGTGACTGGTGTCTCGACCAGACCAACGCCATGGCGAACCGGATTCTCGGGCTCGACAACGCCTGCCGCCGCCAAGATCTTGCGGACGGTGAGGCGGAGTCGTGATCGCGTTTCCGGAACCGCGTGGGTAGAAGGAGGCATTTATGCTGATCGTCGGCGAGCGCATCAACGCCACCAGGAAACGAATCGGTGAGGCCGTTCAAAGCCAGGACGCCGAGCTCATCAAGGCGGAGGCGATCAAGCAGGTCGAGGCCGGGGCACAAATGATCGACGTCAATGGAGGGATCGCCGGCCGGGAGACCGAGTATTTGCTGTGGCTGGTCGAACTGGTGCAGGGAGTCGTGGAGGTGCCCCTGTGTCTCGACAGCGCAGATGCGGATGCTCTCGCCGCGGCGCTTCCCCGCTGCAACCAGCCGCCGATGGTCAACTCGATCACCTTTGAGCAGGAGCGGCTGGAGAGGATGACACCGCTGATCAAGGAGCATGGCGCCAAGGTGATCGCTCTCTCCATGTCCGACGACGGGCCCCCGAAAGGCCTCGACGACCGGCTCGAGATCGCCGCGCGTCTGGTGGATCGCTTGACCGGGGACGGCGTGCCGTTGGAAAACATCTACGTGGATCCCTGCGTCTTTCCGATCAGCACGGGTTCCGACGTCGGCTCTTTCGTGCTCGACGCGATAGGGCAGATCCGCACGCAGTACCCGGGTGTCCACACCATCTGTGGGGCCAGCAACGTGTCCTTCGGTCTGCCCGTGAGGAAAATCCTCAACGCGACCTTCCTGGCCATGCTGATCGCGCGCGGGCTCGACTCCGCCATCATCGACCCTTGTAACAATCTCACCATGGCCAGCGTCCTGGCGGCGGAGGCGCTCGCGGGTCACGATGAGTTCTGTACCGCTTTTATCGCTGCGTTTCGCGCCGGCCGACTCGAGGTGTAGCCCTGCTCGAGATTGACCACCGCGGCAGTCTCTTCGCACCGCGGGAGGCTACTCCCATGCGAGCTCATTGCGCGGCCTCTCGCAGCACATCTTCGGCCTCTGAGTGTCGATTCCGCGCTGCATGGTCCGCAGCTACGTCACCGTCCTTGTCGATGGCGGATGGGTTGGCGCCGTAGTCCAGCAACGTCCGGATGACATCGAGTTGGCCCTCTGCGGCGGCAAACATCAGCGGTGTCCAGCCCTCAAACTGGTCGGCGTCGTTGGGATTCGATCCATAGTCGAGTGAGAGCTGCGGGCGTGAGATTCTGGCGATTCTCTGCTGGTGTCATTGGTTGACGGCGGCACCCATCATGGTCCTGGGACCTCAATCTTCCGTTTTTCCGGATCGGGATGCTCACGGTAGAGGATGGCCATCCGCCCCACGGTGCCCACGCATTCGCAGTCGAGACGTTCCTCGATGACCGGCACGAACTGCTCCCGCTGGTCCCGTTCGGCAGCGATTTTCACCTTGATCAGCTCGTGCGCCTCGAGGGCGGTGCCGATGGCTCCAAGAACGTTTTCGGTCAGACCCTCTTTCCCAATCTGTACCTGCGGTTTGTAGCTGTGGGCAACGCCGCGCAGGTATTTCCGCTGTGAGCCCTTGAGTTCGCCCATGGTTCCTCCAATCACGAGCCTGCAGGGTGGCATTCGCTGAGAGTGCCACCCAAGACGGTGGCGTTTCGGTCACCTCATTGACGCGGAGGCAAGACTGTCGACGAGTCGGCCGAGCAGATCCATCTGCACGTCCTTCGGAAGACCGCCGTAAACTCCCGCTACGTATGAGCCCGTCGAAACCACCGCACCTGAACCCAAACCGGGGTCCGAAAAATGGAATCCACTGTCCCCGATCGAGTCGACAACGCCAACGATCTCGCCCCACTGCTCGTGGTGGGCACGCAGCGCAGCCATCGCTTCAGTGACGGCAGACTCTCCCGCCAGCTCACTGAAGAACACGGTCCCTTCGTCGCCCGACACCCGGTACGTGGCGAGGACGCCACCCGAAAGAAATGCGTGGCCCATCAGATCCTTGGCGACGATGCGCTCGCTCCACGGGACCAGGCCGTCGCTCGGCAGATGATCGATGATCTGCGGGTGCGAGGTGCCGCCAACGACACCACCCGCGACTTGCGCCACGAGGCTCTCCATGGCCTCGATCAGCTCCGGTTGGTCGTCATCGGCTTGAGCTTGGATGGAGACGCTGCCCTTCCAGGCCGCAGCCGTCGTTCCCGAACGGTAGCCCTCAGCGCCCCAAGGCCGGACCTCGGCTTCCGGCGGGCGGCCACTTCTGAAGAGACCGAACGCTCCGAGATCGGAGCCCATGTCGTAGATGTCGAGCGTAACGCTCGAAAGGGAGTCATCGCCACGCTGGTAGCGGACGTGAACCATCCCCTGGAATCCGAAATCGAGGTAGAGGGGCGCGCCTCCGTCGAGGTACTCGTAGAGGGTTTCGGAGTCGTAGTCGCTGGGCCCGTCGGCGATCTTCCATCCGCTCATCGATGCCGCGTCAGGCAGTAACTCGGCGAGACCGGTCCCGCCGACAGCCGGCTCCTGACCCGAACCGCAACCGAAGACCAGAGTCGCCACAACGAGGACGCACTGCAAACGGAGAGTCATGGCGCTCTACGCCTGCGCAAAACTGAGAAGTTGGTGGGCCTCGACGAGCTCCTCTTTGACCTGCCGTCCGAAGGGACACGCGGAGTCGCAGGGAGCGGTGCACCCGTCACACGCGGCCGCCGAGCATTCCCCAGGCAACTTCCCGTAGAGCTCCATCGAGTCCTTTTCGCGGCCGTAGTACTTGAAGTACATGGCGTACCGCATCACGTCGGCCACCGCCACCTGGTTTGGGCAGCTCGATTCACAGGTTCTGCAGAATCGACAGTACTTGTCATACATCTGCTCGGCGTAAATACGCAACATGGCGATTTCGGGCGCCGTGATCTTGGAGCTGGCCGCTTCCGCATATGCCCGGATCTGGGAGAAGTTGGTGATGGCGACACAGACGCTGGCCACGTTCGGGTTCGTGAGCGCCCACTTGATGGTGGCCTGGCGATACGACAGCCCACCCGCTTCGAGGTCCTTGATCTCCTTCTCGCGGTTGCCGGCGCCGGTCTTGAAAACCAGGGTGCCGATTCCCTTGCCGCTCGCCCGGCCCAGAATTTCGTCCTGATCCGGGTATGACGCAAAGTCATACTTGGTGAAGAGGACCTCGAATCGACCGTCATCGATTGCCGCGTTGAGGACATCCTGCATCCCGCCGTGATGCCCGGAGAGCCCGAGATGGAACACCTTGCCAGCCGTCCTGGCTTCCTCGAAGGCCTCGTAAAGGGCGTCCACCCGAAGGTCATCGGGCGAGCTCACTCCGGTGATGCGGAAGATCTCCACGTGGTCTGTTCCGAGCCGGCGCAGGCTGGCATCGATCGAGTCGAGGACGCTCTGCCTGTTGGCCCCGGGCTTGATGACCGCGCCGGTGAACAGAACCAGCTCGTCGCGCCGGCTTCCGACGGTCCCGATAGCCTTGCCGATGGCTTCTTCAGCACGGCCATCCTGATAGTTGGCGCTGGTGCAGACGGTGGTTATTCCCGCATCGAGGGCCGCTGACAGGAGGGCCGGGTTGTCGAAACCGTATGAGCCGAAAGAGACGGCCGAGACCTTCAGGCCTGTCCCTCCGAGCGGTCGGTACCGCATCTCGAGATCATTGACCTCGGCCGTGACCACGTCCCTCCGGCCACAGCCACCAATCGCGAGACCGGACGTTGCTGCTCCGAGCTTGAGGAATTTGCGGCGGTCGATACCACTTCCGTTGGATGCCATGCTCACCTCCTTCGGGGTCTGGCCACGGCACGAGGGAGGTCCGTGGGATTCCAATCATCGCACATTCGATGGTGCCACCCATCGTCGCTGGACGCGGTTGCGGCTGCTACAGGTCGATGAAGAACGGGGCCGCCGCCAGTCCGAGACCGATGAGGATCTGAAGGGCGAGTCCAGAGACCAGGTAGGGGTAGACGCAGAGGCCGACTCCGGCAGCGAGGAAGGCAATCCTTTCCTGCCGTTTTCCATAGATGAAATACGACATTCCGAGGACGCCCGCGAGAATCCCGACAAATAGGGTCGAGGCGGGTGGCACACTTCATTTTCTCACGGCCACGCGTGATGGGGAGGGTCAAGAGTTCGCCAGCACCTGCGCAGCGACGCCCGCGTCCGACATGGCCGGAAACGCGACGATGAGGGGCGGGCAGACGACATGCAACGCCGTGCACGAACACTCGCCGATCGGTCGGAATGGGATCTCTTTGGAAGAGCTGGGGTATCGTAGAATCACACTGGCTCCCCAGCGTGTCGGCCCTGTGTGATCAGTGGCGCTCTTGTGGCGTATCTCTGTCAGGGGAGAGGAAGCGTATGAAGGTCCATTCCACAGTGTGGGCAATGGCGTTGCTTGGCTTTGCTTGTGCTGTTCAACCGGCCGTGACGACGGATAGCCGTGACGAGGCGGTCGACGTTTCGGGGGACGCGCGAATCGTCCCGGCGGCCGGTTACGAGTGGCCCAAACAGGACCGCGACTATTGGCCGACCACTTCCTGGCGGAGCGCACCGCCTGAGCGGCACGGTCTCGATCCGAACAGACTCGCCATGGCGAACGACGTTGCCGAAGAGGACCCCTTCTTCCGTAGTCTGCTGGTCGTGAGAAACGGGTATCTGGTTTTCGAAAACTATTTCCACGGTGGCGCACGGGACCAGAAGACAGAGGTGTGGTCGGTGACCAAGAGCTTTACATCGGCCCTGGTCGGCATAGCGATCGACGAAGGCTACATTCCTTGGACCGGTGCGCTGATGGTGGATCTCCTCCCGGAATACCCCGCTTTCGGGGAGATCACCCTCGAAGACGTCCTGACCCACGAGACCGGACTCGCCTGGGACGAGGGGAGTCAGGAATCGTGGATCCAGTCGCCCGATTGGGTCGCCGAAGCCCTGGACCGGGGATTCGTCAACGAACCGGGTCAGGTGCTGCTCTACAGCTCGGCGAACTCTCATTTCCTGTCGGCCGCAATCAAAGAGACAACGGGAGAAAATCCAGGGACCTTCGCCGAACACCACCTCTTCGTACCACTCGGCATCGAGTTTGTGCCACCGGCGCGTGCGACGGTTTATACGAGCTGGCGGCAGCTCCACGAGCCCTTCGAAGGAACGTGGCGGCAGGACAATACCGGGCTGGAAATCGGCGCCTTTGGACTGCGGTTGACCGCGCGGGAGATGGCCAAGTTCGGCTTCCTCTATCTCAACCGGGGCAGATGGGACGGCAAGACCATCGTCTCAGAAAAGTGGGTCAGGGAATCGACCCGCGATCGCGTCCTTCGATCCGAGACAGTTGGTTTCGGGTATCACTGGATGGTCGTCAAACGCGCTGGACACATAGCGTTCGATGCGGACGGCTGGGGTGGTCAGAGTATTTCCGTAATCCCCGGGCTGGACATGGTCATCGTCACAAAATGTGACGCGGTCGATCCGCGGGGTCGAAGTTCCTACCGGGTACTCGAGATGGTCCTCGATTCTGTTGTGGAGAAAGGCAGCCTCTGATCTCAACGTGACCTTGGGGACTTCACGAGGAACGGATTGTGTCGCAATGATCACTGGCACCCACGTATCATGTGGGTGTCACTTCGTCGGGCTGTGGCTGGAGGGGGGAGCGAGATGAGAAGAAGCTATCGAATCGGGCGCTTCTGGGTGGTGGCGCTGTCGTTGCTCTTGGCCATCCTCGCTGTGTCGAGGAGCGGCCCGGGGGAGGACGGTTTCACGATTGACGACGTGCTCGCCTCACCGTTCCCATCCGACGTGACTGCGGCGGAGACCGGGCAGCGGGTGGCGTGGGTCTTCACGATGCGCGGGGTCGCCAACGTGTGGGTGGCCGAGGGTCCTGACTTCGAGGGACGGCAGCTGACCGGTTTTTCGGCTGACGACGGGCGGCCACTGCGGGTGCTGGGCTTCGCACCGGACAACGAGTCGGTGTTCTTCGCCAAAATCTCGGAGTTCAATCCGGATCACAGGGCACAGGGAAGCGGACCATCGAAGCTGTACCGCGTGGCGTGGACCGGCGGCAAGCCGGAGGAGCTGGCAGAGGCGGCGTCCGCCTCGGTGTCTCCGGTCGAAACCAAACTCGCCTTCGTCAAGGAGGGAAGCGAGCTGTGGGTTGTTGAGCCGGGCAAGGAAGCCGTGAAGGTCGTTGATGCCCGCGGCGAGCTGTCCGAACCGCGTTGGTCACCCGACGGCACGAAGCTGCTGACGGCCACCATGCGCGGGGAATTTCCGAACCGCTACAGCTTCATCATGGTCTACGACATCGAGACCGACACCATTCGCTATCTCGACCCATCGGTCTACCTCGACGTGAGACCGGTGTGGTCGCCGGACGGAACGAAGGTCGCGTTTCTGCGTCGCCTGACCAGTGGTCACGACTCGGGACTGACCGCCAAGACGGTGTCCGCGCCGGACCCGTGGGAGGTCCGGGTCGCAGACGTTTCGACGGGCGAGGCAGTGCGCGCATGGCGCTCGCCTGACAGTGACAGCTTTTTCTTCGCCGACGTCGAGTGGTTCGACGATGAGCGTGTGATCTTCCGCTCGGAGCAGGACGGCTGGCGTCACCTTTACCTGGTCGGCGCCGACGGCAGTGGTCTCGCACAGCTCACCAGCGGAGAGTACGAGGTCGAGGCCTTCCACCCGGCGCATGAGCAGGGGAGGGTATTCATCACCTGCAACCGCGACGACATCGACCGTCGCCACATCTGGTCGGTGGATGCGAAGGGTCAGATGGTGCAGGTGACGAGAGGGTCCTCCATCGAGTGGTCCCCGGTTCCGATCGCCGACGGCCTCCACCTGGCCTACGTGGGTTCCGATGCGCGGTCCCCGGCCCATATCTACGTGCGGCGGCTCGCCGACGGTCAGGTACGACAGCTCGCGCCCGAGGCCCTGCCCGAGAACTTCCCGTCGGGCCGGCTGGTCGAGCCTCAGGCCGTAGTCTTCGACTCCGTGGACGGCTTGTCGATCCACGGCCAGCTCTTTATGCCGCCTGCGCGATTCGATGCCCGCAGGCCGGCAATTCTGTTCTTCCACGGCGGTCCGATTCGCCAGATGTTGCTGGGATTCCACTATCGCGGCTACTACCACCGCAGCTACGCCATGAACCAGTACCTGGCGTCACGCGGCTATGTGGTGCTGAGCGTCAATTACCGGCTCGGTATCGGTTACGGCCGGGCTTTCAGGGACGTGCCGAACGGCGGACCGCGCGGGGGTTCCGAGTACCTCGACCTGCTCGCCGCCGCCAAGCTGTTGCGCGGCGATCCTCGGGTCGACCCCGAGCGGATCGGTTTGTGGGGCGGATCCTACGGCGGCCTGATGACCGCTCTCGGCCTGGCGCGGAACTCCGATCTCTTTGCCGCCGGGGTTGATCTCCACGGCGTACACGACTGGAACCAGTGGCAGGCCTGGGTTACCGGGCAAGCGAACGACGAGGATCGGACGGAGTGGAGCTCGTCGCCGATCGCCGACATCGAGAGCTGGCGCTCTCCAGTGCTCCTGATCCACGGCGATGACGATCGCAACGTGCCGTTTTCAGAGACCAAGTGGCTTGTGGAGAGGTTCGACGCGATGGGGGTCGAATACGAGCTGCTGGTCTTTCCGGACGACGTACACAGCTTCCTGCTTTACAGCAACTGGGTGCGCGCCTACGAGGCGATGGCCGACTTCTTTGACCGGAAGCTGGAGCCTGGGCGTTAGCGCGCGATCTGAAGTCACAGAGTGAGTACGTGCATCAATGACGTGGCACCCACGCGGCCTCATCATCCGTGCATGGGCGCCCGGGACCTATTTTGTTTCCTTCGCGGCCTTTTTTGCCGCCTTGTTCGCCTTCTTCTGCTTGGCTGAGAGTTTGGGTTTGTTGGTCTTCTCTTTCTTCACTTGACCCTTGGCCATTTCGGAGCCTCCAGTTCGGCGACAGGGCAATGTGGCCGCGCGGCCGGTGGTCGCCGATGCTGCCACTGTACACCCTCGGGCCTGGGATTGTGCGCGCACCGCACCTCAGCGACGTTCGGTCTACGCGGCTTTCGATTGCACTGCCCACAGGTTGAGTCACCCATGGCGCTGTCACGGCGAAAAAAGGCGAAGGGTGCTTCCAGGGACACCCTGTCCTCTCGGGTGGACTTCCGAAGCCCGTCCGATCCTGCGCAGCCTCTCAAACGTTGGCACGGGACTTGCCTTATCGCGAGTAGAGATCGCATCCAGCGATCGCCGAGGAAGGGAGGAGCAGCAATGAAATCCCGGAGATTCCCTTTGGTCGCGATATTGTTGCTGGTCGCAGCGTGTTCGACCGTCAACTACGAGTCGCCGCAGTTCGCCGAACGGGCCAGCCACCACCAGATCATCGCCGTGTTGCCGTTCGAGATGGTCTTCACCGGGGATCCGCCCGGCAATCTCACAGCCCAGCAGATCGCCCAGATCGAAGAGGCGGAGAGCGTTGCGTTCCAGGAGGCGTACTACTACCGTCTCCTCCACCAGGCGAGCGTGCACAAAAAGCGCCCGATCAGGATCGAGATCCAGTCGGTCGAAACCACCAACCAGCTGCTCGCAGCAGCCGGCATCGGAATCCGTGAATCGTGGGGCATGTCCGCCAAATCGTTGGCCAGTGTGCTGAGGGTCGACGCGGTGGTCAGCACGTCGGTGACAAAGACCCGTTATCTCTCCGACGGTGAGTCCTTCGGCGTCGATGTCGGCCTGCAGATCGTCAACGAGGTCACCCGGGGCAGGCTCGCGCCCGTGCTCCCGTGGGGCCTGGTCAAGACCCACGACATCTGGGCCAACTGCGAGCTGATCGACAGCGTCGACGGGGCGGTGATTTGGCAGACGGATTTCGCACAATCGGCCGACTGGCAGTATCCCGCCAACCAGGTGATCGCAGGGTTCACTGAGGAGCTGGCCAAGAAGTTCCCATATCGGGGTTGAGCCCCCGTGATTCGCTGAGCGCGCCGTCTATTCAGATCCAGGCGTGATCTCGCAGAAAACACTGGAACCGTCGACGACGTCGATCGACACTTCACTGCCGAGACCGCGCGCGAGAGCAGAAAAGCGCCGGGGAGTCACGGTGGTGGCGGTGAACCCGTCCCTGCAGATAATCGTGCCGTCTCCCGTCGCAGATTCATCGATCTCTCCGACGAGCCCATGCGCAGATTGCGTCCGAAACCACTCGAGGCGGTGCTCCCAGAACTCTTCGGCGTAGGACGAAAAAAGAACTTTCCCTCCTGGCCTCGTGACCTTGACGGCGGCTTCCATGAGGGCGCGCTGGTCGACATGAAATGAAGAGATGCCGTTCTGCACGCAACAGACTACGTCGAAAGTAGCAGCACCAAAAGCCAGATCAGAAGCGTCCATTCTGGCGATGGCAGCGTTCTTTGCCACCGCTAGGCGATGTCGCGCGAGGAGGAGGCTTGCAACCGAGGTATCGATGCCGCAGACGAGGGCAGCCACCGGCGCTATCCGCTCGATCACTCGGCCGTAACCACAGCCAAGTTCGAGGACGACTCCGCCACTCGGTATGAGCGACACGAGATGTTCGATCTCCGCTGACAGGTGCTGCCGAACTCGCGGCGGTGCCAGCTCGTAGCAGAGTTCGAGACGCTCTGCGGAGAGTTGCTCAGAGTAGTAGTCGTAGGTCATCCCGCGAGATTCACGTCAGGCCCGGCCCCGGGGGGTTTTCGGATCTCTCATGCCTCCTGTGATGTTCTCACAACAACGGCCAGGCTCGCAGTCCGAACCAGGGTGCCTCGTATCATTTTGTGATGTTGTCGAGCCTACGCCATCGATGCCCAAACTCATGAAGCGAAATGTGGCACATGGTATGATCGCGCACGTCAAATCCAGCCCAGCTCGCCTCGGATCGCTCCTGGTCGCGGTGTGTGGCCGCGAGAGCGTGAGACGCAACGAGAGGAAGCCGAAGAGTGCGTGGAGGAAATATGCCGAACTGTCGTTACACGAAATCAGTCATTTCCATCAGTCTCCTCGCGTGGGTGCTTGCCGCGGTCGCCCTGCCTTCAGCCTCGGCGGCGGATAACCCCGAGTTCTGCGAGGTCCTCAATAAGTGGAACGCCGAAAAGAAAATCTCCGACCCGGAGGTCCGCGCCCGCTACGAAGGTGAGTACGGACGAGCCGATGATGCCGATAGACTGCAAACCTGGAACATCGAGACCGCCTGCGAAGACTTCCTGGTGGCGGTCCCACTGTGGGCCGATGTGTCGCCCCCAGTCCTCGCTCATCAGGGTGGCGACGTCTTCGAGGACTCGATGGGCGCGACCTGGGAGTTTCAGGCGGGTGACGACGGCGCGGTGATCGGGGTGACGATGGTCACCACCAATGGCATCGCGACCGCGATGGCGCGGCTTGGAGATCCCCGCAGCTTCGACTGACCTCGGGTATTTCTGTTCGCGAAGTCACATCGAGATCGCAAACGATGAGTCGATGTATGAGGTCTCGGTCAGCGGCATTCGTGTCGCAAACGTGAGACTCAACTTCGAACGGCTGCCGCCGGTGCAGTCGGAATCTCGAGGCGATCCACTGGCGCGGCCGCATGGAGCGCCTGGGCCACCGCACCGATACTTCGGCGGCGATGACCGGCGGGGACCACCATCAGCGTGGTCGGCAGCACGTCCTCGAAGCGGCGAACAACCCTGTGCCATTGCTCGGCGTTCAGAGACCGGTGGATCTCGGTCACGAGTTTGCGCCACTGCTCGGAGTCGGGCTCGACGGCATTCAGCAGAGAATCGAGCAGGGACAGGGTGTTTTCGATCGGCATACACGACGCGAGCACGCCGATCAGGAATGGCCGCTCGAGGATGCACATCTCGTAGGCACCGCGCAGCATCTCGACGTGCTTGTTCGACCTCCAGCCCGGCGAGCACCGGCATGGTCAATCAGTTAGTCGACGATGTCCCGCGAATCCTGCAGCAGCCGGCCGCAGTCGGCGGGGGAGAAGTCCGGCCATTCGCCGCCTGTATTGGCCTCGCGGATGGCCTCCGGGATGTTCGGTTCGTAGGCGACCGTCATATCCACCCCCAACTCGGTGGCCGCAATTTGCACGCGGTGGTTGAAGGGGCAAAGTGGCACGTCGCTGTAGAGAGTGCCAAGGTTCATGCGGTGCCTCCCGGCGCGCTTAAATGTCAATTTTCATCTGTTGATGAGACCGGTGAAGCTTAGCATATTGAGTTGCAGTTTCAATATTTTTTTGAATGATGCCAGAGTGACGTTGTGACTTTGGAGGGGTCCACCAGTTCCGAGGATCAATCGACGGCTAACCTGCATATCTCACCGGGTTTCGTCGCGAGGGCGTCGAGGTGCCGTGCACAGTGGGGTTTTCGATCCGAGGGGCGCGGAGCGCGTACGTGCAGTACGTCGAGCACCCC
>CAYRFI010000059.1:0-26602 GCA_964423595.1 uncultured Thermoanaerobaculia bacterium
GCTCATCATCGCCTGCCCGTGTGCGCTCGGCCTCGCAACCCCCATGTCCATCATGGTGGCCGCAGGCAGGGGTGCCGAGAGCGGGGTGTTGTTCAGGGACGCCGAGGCCATCGAGGTGATGCAGGACGTCGACGTCCTGGTAGTGGACAAGACCGGGACCCTGACCGAGGGTCGACCGCGGCTGGTGAGCGTGACACCACTAGACAGCGGCGGTGAGAGCGACCTGCTGCACCTGGCCGCGTCTCTGGAGCGGGCCAGCGAGCACCCGCTGGCGGCGGCCATCGTCGCCGGCGCAGAGGAGCGGGGCATCACGCTCGCGGAGGCCGGCGGCTTCGAGTCTCTCACCGGGGCGGGTGTCGCCGGAACCGTGAACGGACGCTCGGTGGCGGTCGGAAACCGTGCCCTCGTCGAGCAGCGGGCTACCCTGGAGGACGCGGCGCTGAAGCGCGCCGAAGAGCTTCGGGCCGACGGCCAGACAGTTGTCTACGTGGCGGTGGACGGCGACGTCACAGGGCTCCTCGGTGTTGCGGACCCCATCAAGGAGAGCACGCCGGAGGCCCTCGCGGCCCTGCACGAGGAGGCCATCGAGGTGGTCATGCTGACGGGTGACAGTCGCTCCACCGCCGAAGTTGTGGCGGCGCGGCTCGGAATCGATCGGGTCATGGCCGAGGTCCTGCCGGACGAGAAGAGCGAGGCGGTGCGCGCGCTGCAGGCCGAGGGGCACACGGTAGCGATGGCCGGCGACGGCATCAACGATGCGCCGGCACTCGCACAGGCCCAGGTGGGCATTGCCATGGGCACCGGCACCGACGTGGCCATGGAATCGGCCGGTGTCACCCTGGTGAAGGGGGACCTCAGGGGCATTGTGCGCGCGCGCCGTCTGAGCCGCGCCACCATGCGTAACATCCGGCAGAACCTGTTCTTCGCCTTCGTCTACAACTCGCTCGGCGTGCCGATAGCGGCGGGCGTGCTGTACCCGGTGTTCGGCATCCTGCTGAGCCCGATCGTCGCCGCAGCGGCCATGAGCTTCAGCTCGGTGTCGGTGGTAACCAACGCGCTTCGCCTGCGGCGGGCGGATATCGGATGATCGGCTTTTCGGTTCGTCGGACTCACGAAACATGATGAGGGAAAAGGCGACGCGGCGCCGGACGCGGCGCTCCCGGACGATTCCGGCGGCGACAAAGTGGCGTGTGGATGACATACAGTGCTCACGATTGCCCACGAAAAAGTCGGTCTGAAATGAGCTGGGCGATGAGCCATGAATCGGTTGTCCGACTGGGGTTCTTCCTCGGTGTGTTCGTTGTGATGGCAGTTTGGGAACTCGTTTTACCCCGTCGCCGCCTGAGAGCCGCGAAGAGTGCGCGGTGGTTTGCCAATCTCGGGGTCATGGTTGTGAGCACGGTCGTGGTCCGGATCGTCTTTCCGACCGCGGCAGTCGGCATGGCGCTGGTAGCTGCCGAGCGTGGTTGGGGACTATTGAACAACCTCGATCTGACGCCGGTGGTTGCGATCGTCGCGTCCATGGTCATGCTGGACCTCGTCATCTACCTCCAGCACGTTCTATTCCACGCCGTTCCAGCTTTGTGGCGGCTGCATATAGTGCACCACGCCGATATCGACTTCGACATCACCACCGGTCTCCGCTTCCACGCGGCGGAGATCGTACTGTCGATGCTGATCAAGCTCGCTGCGGTGACCGTGTTGGGCCCGCCCGCAGTGGCCGTCATCCTCTTCGAGGTGGTTCTGAACGCAACTGCGATCTTCAATCACGGCAACGTCCGCTTGCCTGCGGTGGTGGATCGTGTGCTGCGGTGGATCGTGGTGACCCCGGACATGCACCGGGTTCACCATTCCGTCAAGCCGGCCGAAACCAACAGGAACTTCGGCTTCAACCTTCCGTGGTGGGACCGGCTGCTCGGCACCTACCGGGACCAACCGGAGGTCGGGCACGAGGCGATGACCATCGGGCTCAGCCAGTTCCAGGATCGGCCGCGCCAAAGCCTCCCTTGGCTCCTCGCTCTTCCGATCGCCGGGCGGCTTGGCTCTTATCCCATGGGTGGCTAGCCTGCGTCTACCCGCCAGGTTTCGCTGCAAAGCGATCAGGCGGTCAAATCGAGCAATCGCCGCAACGGCGGGTGCACGCCGACGAGATCAACCTCATAACCCAATTGATCCAGGTCGGCGAGGAGAGCAATCAGCTGTCGCGCTCCCGCACAATTGAAGAGACGCACCTCGTCGAGATCGATACGGATACGCCGGTGCTCGGCTGCCGGTGCAGCGTGGGTTTCCCGCGCGAGCGTCAGGCCGCCGTCCTCGTCGAGATAACCTTCGACGGCGAGCACCAGCTCATTACCGGCTGAAGGCCTGGCGGTCACCTGCAGGGTGGTGTCGTCCATCTCAGTATTCCTCGGCAAAACGGTTCATGGTCTTCTCGCGCGGAAACTCTATTGTACTGAAGACCCTCTCTAACAATAGATACGCGCCAGCCCAGAAAGTTACACACAAAATCCAGAGAATCGGGGTCGGAATCGGCAGCGAATGGGCGAGGGAGCGGATGCCCATCGAAATCAGCGCACCGATGTACCAGACTTCGGTGAATCCCAGGAGACGGGCGACGGAAATCGCGACGGCAATCACGACGGCAAGAGTAATGAAACCAATTGAAGCCCGTTTGAAGACCTTGCGATGAGCGGACGAACCGAATCGGAGCAACGAGAAGACCATGAGGATCGTGGTCAGCAGGGCGAGCAACATGAGAGCGACCGCGGCCGTCCGATTGCGATCCGTGGACATCCGGCCTCGCGTTGCATCGAGGGAGAAAGCGCCACGTTCGGCACCCCCTGCGATTTTCGGCGGTGGTTGGTAGTTTGGGTTCGAGAGCTCGGCCGGAACCGGGATGTCATACACCGCTTCGATTGCTCGGTGCATCTGGTACTCGACGAAACGCGGCGAGCTTTCCGCCCCGACTTCGTAGGGGTCGTAGAGAGCGATCATCACGCCTTTCCACAGGGGGTGGGCCCTGGGCGTGTAGCTCTCGCCCCATGCGGCCGTGACGGACGGCACTTGTCCGTCACGGCTCAGCTCCATGTAGTCCCATGGGACCTTGACGCAGCACCTGGAGTACGTGATCTGGGTGAAGGGCTGCGGGTTGAGGATGACGATCGACAACGCGATGCCAACCCCGACAAGCGTCACAACGATGATCGGACCGACGCTGTGCGCCCACAAAACCCGCCTCGGGATGGGCAGTGCATCATAGGGCGTCATGCTCTCGAGGGCGGCTTGCAGCAGGGGGAATTGGTAGATGGTCAGAAAGAACAGCGGCAGGAAGGCATTGGTGCCCTTGAAGAACTCGAGGGTCGCCACAACCGCCGAGGCGCCCACGATTCCGAGCAGAAACCACGTCAGGATGTTGGTCTTGAGACCTCTGAAAAGCACCCAATGCAGGGCAACGACGGGACCTGGTCGTTCACCATCGAGAGTGTCGTCGCCGAGGGGCTCGAGGAGGGCCA
Source organism: uncultured Thermoanaerobaculia bacterium (assembly GCA_964423595.1). Taxonomy (GTDB): domain Bacteria; phylum Acidobacteriota; class Thermoanaerobaculia; order Thermoanaerobaculales; family Sulfomarinibacteraceae; genus Sulfomarinibacter. Next base: position 3,513 of record CAYRFI010000059.1, read on the forward strand.
GGTCGCGCTCGTCAGGCATCGGCAGGACCGGCGTTTCACTTTCCTCGATTGTTGGACCTATCGAGAATGTCGGCGGAATCCTGCGGTAGAGGTAGACCCCCAATGCGGCGGCGATCATGAGCAGAGCCAGAGTGCCAGCTATTGAGGTGATCTGCGCCGACGAAAAGACCAGGGTGAACAGCGACGCGCCGATGAGATACACGACATACGGAGCACTGATGGGAATGCGATCGCGCCCGGAATGTGGCAGCTGGAAGAGGCAGATCAAAACAAGGCTGGTTGCCGCCGCTCGCGCTGCGGCGAGGGCGACGATCGCATTCATCGTCAGGCGTCGGGTCTCTAGATCGAAAGAGAGACCCATGGCTGAGGCGAGCGTGGCGATCGACAGCAGCGCCACCACCACCAATGACCCGGTACGCACCGCCCAAACCTGGCGCGTGGACAGGGGCAGGCCGAGGGCGAGGCGGCTCGACCTGGTCCATGCGTTGGCGCCGAGGACAAAGGTCGCGACCAACGCCGTGGCCACCAGGTACATGGGTGCGAATCCGCCCGGGAGGTCGGCGGCGGAGAGGTTGGTGATGTTCTCGCCCAGATCAGGCACAAGCCGCAAGAGGAAGCCGGTCGCCAGGCAGCACCCGATCGCCCGGACGAGCCCGCCGCGAGCGGGATCCTGGCGGATGAGACAGAGGGTCGAACTCATCGCTCGCCTCCCGCGACCTCGATAAACATCTCCTCGAGGCCGGCGGTCCGGCAGAGGGCGTCCGTGACCTCGAGCTTTTCGGTGATGAGGGCGCGTGCCTCGTCTGGATCGAGTCTGAAGACCGCGTGCACGGCGTCGGTGCGGACGCGGATGCCGAGACATTCTGGCAGCGCGAGCAGGGCGTCGCTCGTGCCCTGAGGCCGGTGCGGAACGAGGGCGATGGAGAAGGACTCGTGGAGCTCGTCGAGAGAGTTGTCGATCAGCACCTTCGAATCGTGCAGCATGACGACCCGGCCGGCCAGTCGCTCGACGTCCGACAGGTAGTGCGAAGAGAAAACGATCGTGGTTCCGCTGTCGCTCAAGGCCTGGATGGAGGTCTCGAGAAACTCCCGGCGGGCGAGGGCGTCGAGCCCGCCTGCGGGCTCATCGAGGAGCAACAGCTCGGGTCTGTGGCACAGAGCGCACAGCAGCGCCACCTGGCGCGCCTGGCCTTTTGAAAGCGTTTTGATGCGCGCGCCCGGACGGAGACCGAATCGGTCGATCAGCCGAGCCGCCATCTCGTCATCCCACGACGGAAAAAGGCAACGGTGGAGATCGATCACCTCCCGGACCTTGAGAAAGGCGGGCAGGATCTGGTTCTCTGAGACGAAACCGATCCGGCCTTTGGCCTCCACGGGCTGGCGGTGAGGGTCGAGCCCGAAGACCTCGACCGTTCCCCGTTGTTGGTGGAGCATCCCCATGGCGATGTGGAGGAGCGTGGTCTTGCCGGCGCCGTTGCGGCCGAGGAGACCGACCACCTCTCCGGCCTCGACGCTGAAGTCGACGCCGTCGAGCACGGGAATGCCGGGTTCGAACGATCGGTGAATATTTGTCAGGGCGAGGACACCCATCTCAGTCCTCCTTGTCGTCTTCAAGCATCTGGCGAAAGATCTTGACGGCTTCGCCTGGTTTGACGCTCAGCTGTTGGGCCGCCCGAACGGCGCCAGACAGATGTGAGCGGAGCTGATCGAGCTTTTCGAGCTCGATTTCCACGGGGTCGAGCGCCGCGACCACCAGAGGTCTGCCCGGCCGCCTCTCGAGCACGCCGTCACGCTCGAGCAGGCTGTAGGCCTTGGAAACCGTCATCGGGTTGACTCCGAGCTCGGCTGACAGTGAACGGGTGGGTGGCAGCTCGTCACCGGCCTTCAGGAGCCCGCTGGCGATGTGGAATCGCACCTGGTCCATGACCTGGCGGAAGACAGGCACGCCGCTCGAGGGATCGACCACGATCAGCATTGCGCTGGTCTCCAAGGTGTCCGTCGGGTGGTTCCAGTGATATCCAATGTGTGTTCCATACCGTATTAGCGAAGTAATACGCTATGACACAAGATGGGTTTCAAATTTCTTTTGTCAACCCTCTGACCTGCAGATCCCCGGCCGCAGCAGATAGTTGGTGAGATATGCAGGCTAATGCCAGACTTGCGGAATCGCCCGTCAGAACCGGTATCCGATGTGAGCCGTGTACTGAGTGCGATCGGTTGTGTTGGACAGCGAACCCTGATCGACAACCCGTTCAAGCCGTCGGTATCCAAGGCCGACATCCCATCTCGGGCTGACCCGATATCGGAGCTGTGCGGTCGCGTCAATGTAGCGGTAGGAGCTCAAGTCCATGCCGTCGGCCTCAACGTAGAGCAGCCAGCGCTCGCTGTTTCCGAACTCCAACCCGAGCATGAGATGAACGATCGGGATGACTGCGAGATCTCGGACCTCGGTGAAATCGAGGTAGCCAATTGATTCTCGTCTCGGGGTTTGTGCAAGACCGGCGACGGTGTAGAGGAAGGCGGCGCCAGCACCTACGCGGATGTCCAGAGGACCGCGCTGAAATAAATGGTAGCGATACCGGGCGGTGAGATCGTACGCGACGTGGCGGATGCGCAGATCCTCACCCCCGGGGAAGGTGACACCGCCGAAGTCGGTGTCCTCTGTGAACGACCCGAAGTCTCGGATCTCGTAGGGGGTGAAGCCGAAATCGAGCTCCTGCCGGGGGTTGGACGGGGACCACTCGAGGGCGATGCGGGCCGAGTAGAAAGGGTCGTTCAGGGCTTCGAAACGAAAATCGATGGGGTCACCATGGGTCGTCACGAGATCTTCAGAGACCCAGGCGGGGCCGAACTCCCATCCGTACCGAAAGTGAGGACGACGAAGCCACGCCGTTGCCTCGTCGCCGCCACCTACGACCGAGGAGGTTGGAATCGATACGGAGAGGCCGAAACCGTCACCGGCCAGCATCGGGTTGAGTGCCAAGCGGTCAGAAATGGGTGACGTAAAAAGCCAGTTGGACATGAGGCCGAGGCTGAGGCTCGACAGGACATCGTCCACATAGTGTCGTTCCGCGTTGACGCGGCTGGCACCGGTGTAGGCGGCAACGACCCATGCCGGCACACCCCATCTGGGGCCGTATCGCCGGTAGATGAAGCTGGCGCCGAAGAAACCTGCGGATGCGTGTCCAGAGGGGAATGACCTGTTGTTATGAGCGTTGGGCCGCTCCTTGTCGGCGATGTGCTTGAGCCCCCATGTGGCGGCCAAGGACGTGCTCCCGGCCAAAAGCCATTGCTTTCGCCCCTCCGAGTCCCGGGCCCCCAGGGTCATCGCCAGACCCGCGGCGGCGGGAATGAGGCGCGTGACGTCACCGACAGAGGCCGCGTCTTCAGCGTCAAGAGTCGCTATTGCGGCGACGCCGATCGCCGCCAGGGCTGCGGACAGCCAACGGCATGTGGCATCGCACTGGCCGACCATTTTCTTCCGGGCCCCGGATGAAGGGGAGCGCGAGGTGTCGTCAGGATCGTGTTGAGCGAAGACCGGGCCCGCGGCGATCAGCGTGAAGAGGGTGACCGCCGAAATGCTACGAACCATCATGCGTGATGAACTGAGGATGCCATCCACAAGTTTCCTCGAATCTTTTTGACGGTGCCCTTCAACGGGTCATCACCGGCCCAGTCGCCGGAGCTCGATTGGAGGGGTGATACCGCGTGGTCACACGGTTGGGTGGCCGCAGCGAACCCCTCATGAATTGGGTTCCCGAGTAACGTACACCAGCCAGTCGTCCGACTGTCCGACGAGAAGAAGCCGGGCGACCAGGCGAGCCGGGAGGTGGTCAAAATCCACTGGCCGAATAATCAGTAGCCGGCGCTCGTGGCTGTCGAGGACCCGGCGAACGGTTTTTTTGACGTCTTCCTTGGGGTGGGCGTTGACATTGTTAGGGAGGTAGAAAAAGGCCGAATGGGGGGTACGGCCGGCAAAGGTGACGTCGACCGGAATGTTCAGCTCTCGGGCGACCCGCCCAGCCTCCTCGAGGATCTCACGGGTCGAGTCCTTATAGAGGCTTGGCATGGCGCCAATGAGCAGGACGAACCAGACGACAAGCGTCACGAGCGCCGTTCTTTGGCGGCCTCGAGGAGCAATCTCCGATTCGCGTGCGCTCACAGCAATCCACGCAGTGAGCATCGGGACCATCGGTACCATGTAGGTGGGCAGGAGCTGGCGTGCAAAGCACCAAAAGGCTACGTCGGCGACACAACCGAGAAGGAGAAACGACCGCACATCGTCGTGGAGCGTTTCCTTCAAACCGGACCACCGCTGTTTCACAACCAACCAGGCTGCAACCACGCTCCACGGGAGGGCCGCGAGCAGGAACATCACGATCGCCGATCCATGGGGGAACGGGTGGCCGGTCCCGTACAGGTCGCCATACTCGGGTTTGAGGTAGCGCATCAGGTTTTCGTGGATGAAGAAATAGTGGAGGAAACCGGGGTTGCGGGCCTCGGCCAGAATAAACCAGGGTGTGACCAGCAGGGCAAAGAGTGCGACACCGGCCCACCAAGCGTGGTGCGGGAGAAGATTCCACTTCTTTCGCCACCAGGTCCACAAGAACACGGGTAATCCAAACAAAACGATGGCCACCGGGCCCTTGGTCAGGAAACCGCCCGCCAGGAGCAGAAACACGAGCAGGCTCCACCGTTTCCTGATTCTTGCGTCCGACTCGACGGCGAACGCGAGGTAGCTCAAGAGTGCTCCAGCGACAAAGAGCGCGAGATGGATGTCCAGATCCACACTTCCGGACAGAAGAAAAAAGAGGGCGCTCGTCATCGTCATGAGGAACGCCGAAGTAGCGACCCGCTGGCCGAAATATCGGAAAAGGACGACGTACATCAGGATCAGCAACGCGGCGCCGGCGAGAAACGAGGGCAGCCGGACGGCGAACTCGTTGGCGCCAAACACCCTGATGCTCAGTGCGGCGGCCCAGAAAAAGAGGGGGGGTTTGCCGAGGAAAGGAATGTGTTCGCCGTGATTCCACACACGGGGCGTCACCCAATCTCCGCTGATTGCCATCTCCTGTGCGATCTGGGCGTACCGGCCTTCGGTTGGGTCAACCACCGGTAGGACAGCGGAGATCACGAGACGGAGCGCCGCAGCTGCCAGCAGCACGAGGGCGAGCCTACGGGTCATACGGGGTCCAAAAGCGGTTGGTGACGGAAATCATTTCCTGGTGATGGATCGGGCATTGGTCCGTTGTCTCCTTTATCGACGACCTGGCGGCAAGCCGGAGGGTTCCCGGATGTCGGTCTCCGCAAAAAGATACCCCATCGCCCCTCAAAAACCATGTCGCTGTCTGCGGACGGGTTCTGGTATTGTCTCATCACGACGACCGCACGGGTCGTATCGACGGCACTTCGCGGCAGCGAAAAGGAGCCCCCGATGGAAATCCGTTACGCACTGGTCAAGGAGCTTCCCGAGCTGGACTATGACGACGCCGTAGCGCGGACAACCGAGCTTCTTGCGGAAGAGGGCTTTGGCGTCCTCACCGAGATCGACGTCAGGGCTACTCTCAAGAAAAAGATCAATGTCGACGTCAAGCCCTACGTGATTCTCGGCGCCTGCAACCCGCAGCTCGCCCACCAGGCGATGACCGGCGAGCCCTTCATCGGTGTGCTGCTGCCGTGCAATGTCGTTGTGATGGAGCGCGAGGGCGGCGGGTCCATCGTTTCCGCCTTCAAACCCACCGCCGGATTCTCGTTGGTCGACAACCCGGATGTGGTGCCAATCGCCGAGGAGGTCGAGGACAGATTACGACGCGTGCTCGACAAGCTCGGTTAACAGTGACGAGTCCCGTCCATCCACCCAGTCATCAGTAGCCAGTAGTCAGTGACCAGTAACCAGTACCCACCCACTCTCCCGAGACAAACGGGCAGGCGACTGGTTACTGGTCACTGGTTACTGGGTGGGTGGTTGGCGATGAGCGCCACCTCCCGCCGGCTGGCATTGGTGGTGGCGACGATTTCCATTCGTTCTCGGACGGCTGCGGGAAGCTCGTCGAGCCGTTTGGCGTTGGCGACGGCGAGGACCCTCTCGTCCCGGTCCAGGTGGTGCACGAGGTCCGTGATCTCGGCGGTCTCGACCGTGTAGATCCCGTTCGTGTAGAAGGCGTATTGGACCGGCAGGTTGCCGAGATCGAAGGCCAGGACCTGGTGCCCGGCGGCGCGGGACGCCGCCGTTTCTGCGGCGATGACGCCGGCGAACTCGCGACCCGACTTGAAGGCGTCGGCTATCGGGTACACGAAAACCGCGACGAAAAGAAAAGTGACGGCGAAACCAGCACCCGGAATCACTACGGCTGCGAACAGGTTCCGCTTGACCCCGGCCCACAGCGCGGACAGCCCGGTGACCAACAGCACTGCGGACAGTACGTAGAGGACCGAGGGCGGCACCTCTTCCACCCGCTGCGCCGCGAACGGAGCGACCGCGCCGAGCAGGATCAGAAGGCCGGCGAGAAACGATTGGCCGGCGGTGAGCCAACGACGCGACAAGGCCGGCGCCTCGTCCCAACCCAGCACCGCGCCCACGAACCGCGCCGTCATCAGTGCGAAGGCCGGGAACGCCGGCAGCACGTAGAGGGTGCGCTTCTCGGTGGAGATGGAAAAGAACAGCACGACAAAAATGACGGTCACCAGCAGGAAACGGTCGGTGCGGTCGCGGCGGCGCCAGGCGAGCACCAGCGCGCCGAGGACGAGAAACGTCCACGGCAGGAGCTGCGGCGGCAGGACCTTGGCGTAGTACCACCAAGGTTGTGGGTGGTGCATGCCGTGGATGCCGCGTTCGATGAAGTGCTCCTTGAGCGCGGCCCACACCGAGTACTCGGCCGGTCCCCACAGCATCGTCGCCGCCACCCAGGCACCGCAGATCGCAGCGAAAAGCAGTGGGCCGGTCAGCGGCGCGAAATCGCGCCACGTGCCGATCCTGCGGTCGACGGCGAGGGTGACGAGAGCGATGCCGAGCGGCAGCAGCAGGCCCACCGGCCCCTTTGCCAATACGGCGAGAGCCGCGGCCCCCCAGAAGACAAGACCCGCACGACGTCCATCGAGGTCGCCCGCCCGCCAGGCCTCGAAGGCGGAAAGCGCCACCCAGATGAGGCAGCACATGACGGCGTCGATCTGTGCGGATCGTGCCTTGTCCCAGAAGAGATAGCTTGTGGAGAGTATGAAAACAGCGAGGACGGCGGTCCGTTCGGACGACGTGCGGCGCCCCAGTCGCAGGGTCATGGCGACCGTTCCCAGGGCGGCCACCGCCGAAGGCAGGCGTGCGGTCAGTGAGGTTACCCTTCCGATGGGCAGCGACAGCAGGGCGATGAGCCAGAAGAAAAACGGCGGCTTGTGGGTGTTGACCTTGCCGTTGATGTGGGTGACCAGCCAGTGGCCGTCAACCACCATTTCTCGTGCGCCTTCACCGAAGAAAGGCTCGTCCGGCGCCCACAGATCGTAGCCCCAGATGTTGCAGATGAAGAGAATGGCGGCGAGAACGAGAACCGCTCGGGATGCCTTCACTCTTCGTTACCCTTGTTCTCACCGATGGGAATTCGAATGCCCGCACCGAAGGTGGCGTCGCACCACAGATCGAAGGCGAGCAGCGTGAACAGGGGCTTGCGGTGATCGGCCTGCTCCGAAAGGTGTTCATCGAGCAGAGCGGTAATCCCCACCGGGTTGAACAGTCCGCGGGCCTCCACCTTCTCCTCCGAGAACCGCTGTTTGAATTCGCTCCCCAACCCGTGCAGTAGCCACTTCGAGAACGGAATGTTGAAGCCCCGCTTGCGGCGCTTGATGACATCGGGAGGGAGACGCCTGCGCACCGTCTTCTTGAGGATGTCCTTGGTGCTCTTGCCTTTTAGCTTGAGGGCCGATGGGATCCCGGCCGCGAACTGCGACAGATCGTGATCGAGGAAAGGTGCCCGCGCCTCGAGCGAGGCGAGCATCGTCGCGCGGTCGACCTTGGTCAGGAGGTCGTCCTGCAGATACATGGTGAAATCCATGTAAAGCAGCTTGGAGAGGTTGTCGGGAAGGTTCTTCCCCTCGAGGTGTGACCGTGCCGATCCGAAGGGGTCGTCGCCGGCGATGGCCTCGAGGACCCGTGGTGCGAGAACGCCTTGCTGCATCTCGGGCGAGTAGCTGCCGAACCAGGTGTGGTGGCGCTCCACCAGGTCCTGCTCGGCGGCGGACACGAAACGGCTGAGAAGGTAGTCGAATGCAATGTTGCCCATCGACACCGGCGTCAGCTTGAGGGCGGCCTTGACGGCGATGTTGGTGATCGGCCGCGGGATGCGGTTGTAGATCTCGGCCACCCGGTTGCCGATGTAGGTCGGGTAGCCGGCGAAGAGCTCGTCCGCACCTTCGCCTGACAAGATCACCTTGACCTTCTCACGGGCGAAGAGCGCCAGCAGGTGGCTGGGGATCGTCGAGGCGTCGCCAAGAGGCTCGCCGAGACCGGGGCCGACCCTCCGCAAGCCGTCGGCGAGATGGCCCTCGTCGAGGATGAGCTGATTGAAGTCGGCCTTGAAGTGCCGCGCCGTGATCTCGGCCATGCTCGCCTCGTCGAAGCTCTTCTCGGTGTGGCCGATGGAGAAGACCGGCACGCCGTCGCCTTGCTGCTCGGCGAGGTAGGAGAGGACCGTGGAGGAGTCGACGCCGCCCGACAGGAAAAGACCGAAGGGCACGTCCGAGCGGCTGCGGCGTCGCACCGCCTGGCCCATCAGATGGTCGAGCTCTTCGGCGAGATCACTGGTGCTGCGGCGGGCGAGCTCCGGTTGCACGAAGTAATCGGCGAGGTCCCAGTACTGACGAATCGTGACCTTGCAGTCCTCGGCGATCAGCAGGTGGCCGGCCGGCAGCTTGCGCACCCCCTGGAGGGGGCTCAGCGGAGCAGGGAAGTAGTCATGGGTGAGGTAGCGGCGCAGGGCCACCGGGTCGAGCGCCTTGGGGATCCTGGGGTGGACCAGAAAGGCGCGCAGGTCGGAGGCGAAGACGAACTCCTCGCCGTCGTTCCAGTAGAAGAGTGGCTTTTCTCCGGCGCGGTCGCGGGCCAGCAGCAACCGCCCACGCGGTTCGTCCCAGACCGCGAACGCGAACATGCCGTTGAGGTGCTCGACCAGGTCCGCACCGTACTCCTCATAGAGGTGGGGGATGGTCTCGGTGTCCGTCTTTGTCCGCAGGTGATGGCCTTTGCCGACCAGCTCGTCGGTGAGGGCGAGCGCGTTATAGATCTGGCCGTTGCAGATCGACCAGATCGAACGGTCCTCGTTGGGGAAGGGTGGTGACTCGGCGTCGACGTCGATAATCGCGAGCCGCCGGAATCCCAGGGCGCAGTCGTCGCGGGCGACGTAGCCCTCGCCGTCGGGGCCGCGGTGGGCCATGGTGGCGGCCATGGCGTGCATCAGCTCCCGACGTTCCTCATCGGGCCCTTTACACCCCAGGATTCCTACAAGACCGCACATGTTGTCCTTCTGCCCTCAGATCCACTCAGGAATCAGGATTCTATCGTAGCTTGTTGATTCGCGGCAGGACTCTGTATCTTCGCTGTCATCGGAGGAGCCATGGATCTGATGGATCGATCGTGGAGTTGTTATCCGGACGGTCTCCAGCCCACCCGCCGTGCCTTTCTCAAGACCCTGGCCGTGGCGGCTGCTGTTGCAGGTACTTCGTTCCCAGCTGTGACATCCGGGCAGGGGAGCTTGCCCGTCAGCGAGCCCTTGCCTGCCTTCCCCCCGGGCGGCTTTCCGGAAGGTTCGGCGCAACTGAACTTCAACGAAAACCCGCTCGGCCCTTCGCCCAAGGTGATCTCGGCGCTGCTCGAGAGCCGATTTGCGGACGCCAACCGGTACAACTACATCGACCCGCTGATCGAAGCGATCGCCAATCATCACGACATGCCGTTCGACAACGTGCTCGTAGGTTGCGGCTCGACCGAGTTCCTCCAGTTCACACCCTGGGAATTTTTGAGAGACGGGGGAAACCTCGTGATGCCGGCACCGACCTACGGGTGGTCGGGCCTAGTGGCGGAGAGCATGGGACGGCGGGTGGTCTCGGTTCCGCTCGCCGGGCACGGCGTCGTCGATACGGCGAGGTTGGAAAAGGCCATCCGGCGCGACACCCGCATCGTCTACGTGGCGAACCCTAACAACCCCACCGGTGTGCACATCCCGCACGAAGAGATCGTGTCCCTCGCCGAGGCGGTGCCATCGGGGGCGGTCCTGATCGTGGACCAGGCCTATCACGACTTTCTTCCCGATGGCGACAGCGCCTTCGATCTCGTCCGCGAGGGCGCGCCGGTCCTCGTCCTTCGGACATTTTCGAAGGCGTACGGGATGGCCGGTCTGCGACTCGGCTACGCGATCGGGTCGGACTCGGTGCTCAGCAGACTCCGTACGGTGTGGTGGGGCGACTATGGGATCAACACCGCGGCGCGAATTGCCGGGCCCGTGGCGCTCGCCGATCGAACGCATGTCCAGCGTTATGTCAAGTTGATCGACGACGGTCTCGTGCAGCTCCGTTCCGGTCTCACCGACCTCGGCTGCAAGCCCTACCCGCATCGCGCGCCGTTCTTCATGGTTGATTTCGGCAGACCCGCCACGGAGCTGGTGCAATCTCTATATGAACAGCAGATCTATGTCCGGCCGGGGGATTTCTGGGGCATGCCGAACTTCATACGCATCTCGGTGGGTACCGCTCGCGACAACGAGACCTTTTTGAAGGCTATCCGAGGACTTCTTGCGGGAGGACAGTGATGCTGATCATCAATCACTCCCAGGTTTGTGAACTGTTGCCGATGCGGGACTGCATGGAGGTTGTGGCGGAGGCGATCTCCCACCTCGCGCGGGGCGAGGGGGTGCAGCCGCTAAGATCGGGCTTTCTGCTCCCAGACCGCCAGGGCGTGCTGGCCTGGATGCCGGGCTCACTCGCCGCCGGCCGCCCCTTCGGGATCAAGGTCCTCAGCGTCGTCGACAACCCAGCGGAGCTGGGCGTGGAATCGCATCAGGGCGCAGTGACGATCTTCGACCCGGCTAACGGCTCGCCCCTCGCCCTGTGCGAGGCGGGCGCCATCACCGCGGTGCGGACGGCGGCGGTGTCTGCTCTGGCCACCAATAAGCTGGCCCGGCCGGACGCCACGACTGTGGCGATCCTTGGCGCAGGGACCCAGGCGCGATCTCACATCGAGGCCATGCTCGAGGTCCGTGAGATTTCCCATATCCGGGTCTGGAGCAGGGACCCGGACAAGGTGGAGGCGTTCGCCAAAGAACAGGCTGCTCGATACGGCGTGATCGTCGAGCCCGCCGCCGACGTCGCATCGGCGGTTGCCGACGCCGACATCGTCTGCACCACGACCTCTGCGCGGGAACCCATACTCTTCGCAGAGATGCTCGAACCGGGCATGCACATCAACGCGGTGGGCGCCTCGATCCCCTCGTGGCGCGAGATCGACCCTCGGGTGTTGCCAGTGGTGTCCCTTTTCACAGATCGCCGCGAGTCCCTGCGGAACGAAGCTGGCGAGTACATCCAGGCCCTCGAGACGGGGCTGGTCGAGTACGGTCTCGTGATCCCCGAGATTGGTGAGGTGGTGAACGGCGACCACCCGGGCCGTACCTCGGAAACCGAGATCACCCTCTTTCGATCGCTCGGGCTCGCAGTCGAGGACATTGCGGCCGCGAAGCTGGTCTATGAGCGCGCCCTGGAGCGGAATGCCGGGGTCGAGGTGAATCTGGCCAGGTAGGAGATTTTCGTAACATTCCTCATTTGGAGTTGACTGGGGAAAGCTCTGTCATTATATTGAGCATATTGTCAGAATAAAAACGTGATGTTATTCATTCTGACATGGTGTGAAAGGAAATACAGATGGCGCGATATTCCGAACAGCAGAAAGCAGCCCTCGACGCCCTGATGAAAGACAACGTCTACGAGAAGGCAATCGCCATTATGACTGGCGAGGACCTCCAGGAGCTGACCATGGAAAGGCTCGCAACGGACGTCGGGGTCTCTCGAGGCACGCTCTACAACTACTTCGCCGACCGCGAGGCGGTGGTCGATTTCGTGATTGACCGGACCTTCGAGCCGGTGATCCATGTCATCGAAGACGTGTCCGATAGCCAGCTTGCGCCCGACGAGCAGTTGACAAAGATCATCGAATGGGTCTTTTCCACGGTCTACGAGGATCGGGCGTTGGTGGTGGCCCTGGCGCCGGCAAGGCAAGCCAAGTGCAAACACGAAGCTCACCGTGCTCGGCACCTGGGCTTCGTCAAAGCCATCGAAGAAGTCATCCGGAACGGAGTCGCGGACGGGGCGTTCCGGAACCTCGATCCGTCCCTCGTCAGCGAAATCCTCTTCGGCGCGCTCCGAGGAATGGTCGACTCGATGGTCGAAAGCGGCGAGTTGCTGCCGCCTCAACTGGTGGTCCCGATCTTCAACGGGCTGCTCCTCGGAGGCCTGTGCGAACGCGAGTACACTGCGACAACTCCATAAAAAAACAAACCAATTCAAGTTTCTGAGAGGTTCCAGATGAAGATGACGAGTCGAAACATGGCAGCGGTGATCATGAATTTCGCGTCATTCGGGCTGGGGTGCAGTCCATCAGCTGATGACCGAACCCTGACCGAGGTGCCACGTCCGGCGAAGATCCTGACCATCGGCATGTCGGGATCGGGTGTCCGGACATTCCCCGGCCGGGTGCAGGCGGCACAAAGGTTCCGGGTCGGCGGATCGAACCTCGATCTCCTCGATGCCCAGAACGCGGCACTGAGTGCCGGTTTTACTGCGGGGACCGCGGTGTACGCATTCCTCGATGACTGGGCCGAGGTCCAGCCCCCCGTGGCTGACCTGGATCGGCAAACCCCTTGAGGACAACACGATGACACAGAGTACGAAGGGTCATGTATGGGTGTTATTGGCGCTGGCGATGGTCGGTGCCCCTTTGGCCGAGGTTTCTTCGGCGGGCGAACCAAAGGCCCCTGAGAAATGCAACTTGTGGCGGTTCGAGTGGGACAACGATGGGTTCTTCCACCACGACAACGCGTTCACGAACGGTGGGAGCATTCAACGACACTCCCATCAGTACGACAGCTGGCAGGAAATGGAGCCGTCCAAGTTCTCGGGCTGGATCAGCCGCACGATCCCGGGCCTCGGCGACGATGGTGGACGGGTCGTCAAGCGGGGCACCGGTCTGTCGCAGATCATCACGACACCCGAGGACATTTCAAACCCGGATCCGCAGCCAGGAGACATGCCGTGGGCGGGTACCTTGGGTTGGTCGGAGTCCTGGTACGCCTTCGACAACCGCAGCCTCAACGCATTTCAGATCTACGCCGGCATCCTCGGGCCATACTCGCTCGCCGAAGAGGTACAGACGCACGTTCATGACTGGATCAACGCCGATGAGCCATTGGGATGGGACAACCAGCTCAAGACGGAGCCGCTGCTCAACCTCAACTACGCCTACAAGCGCAAGATGCTTTCCGGAGGGACGTACATGAGCGGGTTTGCCGGCGACCTGGCCGTGGGTGGCCAGGCGGCGCTCGGCAATCTCTTCACGCAGGCGGATGTGAGCCTCGAGGCGAGATTCGGCTGGGGGCTGCCGGAGGGCTTCGTCCACACCGCGGACCCCCCTGGAAATGGCATCATGCTCAATCCGAACAAAGGTGTTCCGGGAAAGTTCCACATGTATTTCTCGGTCGTGGCGAGAGTTACTGTGGTGGCCTACACGGTGTTCTACGACGGCAACACCTTCAGAAAGAGTCCCCACCCGGGCCTCGACTACGACACGGTCACTCCCAGCGTCGTTCTCGGACTTCACGCCGCGAGCGGGCGGTTTTCGACCCACTTCAATTTCTACACGTACGAAAGTCTCCCGTTCGAGTCGTCGAATCCTTCGACCGACCTGACGTGGGCGAACATCACCCTCGAGTATCGGTTCTGAACCGGCCGTCGCGCTGTGCGCGATTTACGTATTCGTGACCGACTGGGCCTGAATCGCGCGCCCCTTCTCGAGGGCCTACTGCGCCTCGGCCGGTCGTCCCGAGCGGTTGAGACGATCCAATCCGGCGGTGGGAATATCGTCGCCGGTCGAACTGATATTGTACGAAGACACCTCGGGTGGTCTCAATGTGACCGACATTGGGGATCTCATCCCGGAGCTCGCCGACAACTACTGGGGGGGCTGTGCAAGCGAATGTGCCGATTGTGACGGGTGGCGTCAACAAGGTCAGCCGCCCCGACGCGAAACAGGAGTCCTGGTCTGCGTCTCTCTCGACGACCGGGCCGAGGTCCAGTGTGCGGTGGCCGATCTGGGTCGGAAAGCCCCTTAAGTACAGCATGATGATGCGTACTCCGAGAAGTTGTTTCCTGGTGTCGTTGGTGTTGATGATGGTCTTTGCTCCGATGGCCGTGGTCTCAGCGGGAGACAATCCGAAGGCGCTCGAGGAGCGCAACTTGTGGCGACTCGAGTGGGACAACGACGCCTTCGTCCGGGTCGACAACGGCTTTACCGAAGGGTGGAGCCTGGAGCGGCACTCTCATCAGTACGACGCATGGAATGAGATGGGGCCGTCAAAATTCTCGGGCTGGATCAGCAGGACGATCCCCGGTCTCGACGATGACGGCGGACGAATCGTCAAACGAGCCAGCGGCCTGTCGCAGATCACGATGACACCCGAAGACATTTCGAACCCGAACCCACAGCCGGGAGACATACCGTGGGCGGGCTCGTTAGGATGGGCGGAGTCCTGGTATGCCTTCGACAACCAGACGCTCAACGCCTTTCAGATCTACTTCGGGATCCTCGGCCCGTACTCGCTGGCCGGGACCTTTCAAGTCCAGATCCACCATTGGATCGGCGCCGACGAACCGTTGGGGTGGGACAACCAGCTCAGGACCGAGCCTTTGCTCAATCTCAATTACGCCTTCAAGCGCAAGCTTGTTTCCGTGGGCGAATACGTGACAAAGAGCTTTGCCGGGGACTTTTCCATCGGCCTGGAGGGGGCGCTCGGAAATCTCGTCACCTCCGCAGGCGTGACCTTCGAAGGACGGTTCGGTTGGGGGCTGCCGAAGGGTTTCGTTCAGCTTGTGGATCCCCCCGGATACGGGATCATGCTCGACCCGGAAAAGGGAGTACCGGAAAAGTTCCACGTCTATTTTTCGGTCGTGTTTCGTGTCGGGGCGACGGGGCACTCGGTGTTCTTCGACGGCAACATGCTCAGAGAAAGTCCGCACCCCGGCCTCGAGTACGACGCGATCTCTCACGCGACAATCTTCGGTCTCCACGCGGATCGCGGTCGCTATGCGATCTGCTTCAATTTCTACAAATACAACCAACTCCCGTTCCACTCGGTGAACCCTCTCACCGACCTGACGTGGGGCAATATCACCTTCGAGTATCGCTTCTAACCCCAACGGCGCGATGTATGCAAATCACGGATTCGTGACCACCCGGGCCTGAATCGCGCGTCCCTTCTCGAGGGCCTGCTGCGCTTCGGTCGGCCGTCCAGTGCGGTTGAGGAGATCGGCGAGAACGTAGTAGCCGAGCGGTCCGGCCTGGCCGTCCGGATCGGCGGCGATGCCCTTCCGCGCGAGTCCCTCGGCGCGGGCGAGATCGTCGCCGCGGTCCATCAGCGTCTTCGCCAGGTAGTAGTAGCCCCGCGCGAAGTCGGGGTTGGACTTGATGGCGTCCTCCCACAACTCCTGCTGCCGCTCCGTGTTGCCCAACTGTCCATAGATGCGGCCGAGGTTGAACTGAGCCTGGAAGTTGTGCGGCGCCCGTTCGATCGCGCTCTCGTAAAGTCGCACCGCCCCGTCGAGGTCTCCGCTCTCCTCGGTGATCACCGCCAGGTTGTAATAGGGTTTGGCCATCTCGGCGTTCGCCGCAATCGCCCGCTCGAAGAGCGCTCGTGCTTCTCCCCCACGCCCCTGGAGCACCCGCAACTCACCAAGACGATTGGCGGCGACGGGAGGCGGCTCGGGCTGCTCGCAGATCTCGGCGAGGACGGCGGCCGCGTCGTCGATCCGCCCCGCCTTTTCGTAGATGTCTACCAGCGGCAGCGCGGCCTTGACGTCATGGGGCGAGAGCTCGAGCAGACGGCGAAAACCGAGCGCCGCCTCGTCGTCGCGCCCGAGCTCTGCATAGGCGATGGCGAGCCCGAAGAGGGACGTTTTGTGGTTCTCGTCGAGCTGGAGGGCGTCCCGGAAGTGCCGCGCCGCCTCCTCGAACTGATGATTCTTCGAAGCCACCTGTCCCAGCAACTGGTGGGCGTCGATGATGGTCGGGTCGCGTTCGAGAACCCGGTTCAAAAGCTGGACCGCGGCTTCCGTTTCACCGCGGCCGATCTGACTCTGGGTGGTCATGATCATCTGGTGGAGCTCGATCTTGTCCTTGGGGTCTGCCCGTTGGGCGTCTCCCTCCTCCTCGACGGCGACACCGCCGCTCCCCGCCAGGTAACCGAGGGCGCGGAGCTGGTCGAGGGTTTCCTGGTCGACGTCGGCCTCGCTCCGCTGTGACGGTGTGTCCCGCTCCATCTCGTGCCGCAGGCGCTGGAGGCGGGTCCGCAGATCATCGACGATCTGCGGATCCTGCGGCGCCAGATTGCTGGCTTCGTAGCCATCGTTGCGGAGATCGTAGAGCTCCGGGCGTGGCACGTCGATGAGCTTGTAGGTATCCGTTCGAATCGCCCGCAGAGGCGCCCAGCCGTAGTGGAGCAGGGGATAGAAGGACTCGCTGTAGACTTCGCGGTCGAGGCCGTCGCCGCTGCCCAGAATCACCGGCAGGAGGCTGGTGCCTTCGAGACCATCGGGAGCCGGCAGCCCGACGGCGTCGAGGATCGTCGGCATGAGATCGACGTGGCTCACCGGGTCAATGGCCACGGTCCCCGCCCGCACCGCGTGTGGGAAACGAATAATCAGCGGGATGTGGATCGTCGTTTCGTAGACGAAGAAACCGTGAAATCGTTCTCCATGGTCGCCGAGCCCCTCGCCGTGGTCGCCGGTCAGAATCAGCAGCGACCGGTCGAGGAGGCCGTGCGCCTCCAGCGCTTCTCGGAAACGCCCCACGAGCGAGTCCGTGAAGGCGACCTCGCCGTTGTACGGTTGGCTCGGATAGCGCGACTTGTACGGCTCAGGAGGGGTGTAGGGGTCGTGGGGGTCGTAGAGGTGAAGCCACAGAAAGAAGGGCGACGGTCGACCGCGTTCATCGAGCCAGCGCACCGCTTCGGCAACCGTCACATCGCCCGAACGCTGCACCGATCCGAGGTTGGGCGTTTCCATCTCCTCGAGCGAGAAGTCGTCAAAGTAATGATCGAAGCCCTGGGCGATTCCCCACCGTGAGTCGAGCACGAAGGCGCTCACGAAGCCCGCCGTGTCGCGCCCGCTGTCACGCAGCGACCGCGCGAGGGTTGCGGCTCCATCCTCGACGGTGTAGCCGACGTTTTCGCGGACGCCGTGGCGGGGAGGGTAGGTGCCTGTCATGATCGAGGTGTGAGCGGGAAGCGTGAACGGGACCGTGCTGGCGGCGTTTTCGAAGCGCACCCCTTCGGCGGCAAAGCGATCGATCTGAGGTGTCTCGACGAGCGTCGACCCGTAGCACGACAGACGATCCACTCGCAGGGTGTCAATCGTGACCAGAATAACGTTGAGCTGATCCGGCTCGACGCCGCCGAGGAGTTCGAATTGAGCAGGTTCAGCCGGTGCCGGTGTCGCGGGCCGGCGGCAGGCGATGCCCGCGCCGGCCAGGAGGACGCCAGCGGCGAGCGCGGCGAGCATCCCCCTGCTGCCGCGCATCCGCCCGTAGCCCTTTCGCGTTGTGTGACTTTCCACCACAAACTCCACTCCATGACATAGTAACCGAGCGGTTTCAAACCGCCAGCGTGTAGCCAGCGACCGGAAACTCCACTACGATTCGTGGGTGTTCTATTCCATCTCATCAACCACGGATCGCCGCGACTCGTGGTCGGCAAAGGAGGGCACGGTCGTCTCCGCCCTGTCATGCCGGGATGGCTGAGCTCGCATCGGACAACAACTTTTCAGCGTGCTCGAAGCACCGCCAAGGAGAAAGCCATGAAACACAATCGCCGAATCCTATTCGCGATCTCAATCGTCCTGCTCCCGGTACTGGTCTTCGGTGAAGACACAGCGGGAGATGGCAAGTCGAAGGACCCCCTGCACGGTCTCGAGTACCGGCTGATCGGTCCCGCCGCCGGCGGCCGCGTGGCCCGCGTCACGGGCGTGGCCGGCGACGAGCTGACCTACTACGCCGCGACCGCGGCCGGCGGAGTGTGGAAGTCGATCAACGGCGGCACCACGTGGAAGTCAGTCTTCGACGAGCAACCGGTGTCGTCGATCGGGTCGATCGCCGTGGCGCCCTCGGACCCCAACGTGGTCTGGGTCGGTTCCGGCGAGGCGAACATTCGCGGCAACGTAGCAGAGGGCAACGGCATCTATCGCTCGACCGACGCCGGTGCGACCTGGACCCGGGTGTGGACGGCGGAGGGGCAGATCGGGACCGTGGCTGTCCATCCCGAAAACCCCGACATGGCGTTCGCGGCCGTCCTCGGCAGCCCATTCGGTCCGGGACCGGAACGCGGCGTGTACCGGACCACCGACGGTGGTGTGACCTGGGAGAGAGTGCTCTATAAGGACCCGGACACCGGCGCCTGCGACGTTGCCTTCGACCCTTCGAACCCGCGCATCGTGTACGCCGGCCTGTGGCAGGTGCGACGGTACCCGTGGGGGATGACCTCGGGTGGGCCGGGCAGTGGCCTGTATGTTTCGCGTGACAGTGGCGACACATGGAAGAGGCTCGAAGGGAAGGGACTTCCGGACGGAGTCTGGGGCAAGGTCGGCGTACGAGTTGCACCCGGCGAGCCGGGCCGCGTTTATGCGCTGATCGAGGCCGAGAAAGGCGGGCTGTTCCGCTCCGACGACGGCGGCAAGAAGTGGGCCCTGATCAACCCGTCACGCGGCCTCCGCCAACGCGCCTGGTACTACTCGACGTTGACCATCGACCCCGGCAACGCCGATGTCGTCTGGTTCCCGCAGGTGACGATGCTCAGGACGGCCGACGGCGGCCGCAGCGTGCGCTCGGTCAAGGGCGGCGGCTGGGACTACCACGACGTCTGGATCGATCCGTCTGACTCGAATCGGATGATCGTCGGCAGCGATGCCGGCGTGTCTCTGTCGCGGGACGGCGGTGAGACTTGGGTCCACGCGCGCCTGCCGATCGCCCAGTTCTATCACCTCTCGGTCGACACCGCGACGCCCTACCGCGTGCTCGGCAGTCTGCAGGACTTCGGGACGGTGTCCGGACCCAGCAACAGCCTCCACGGCGGTGGGATCTATCTCTCGGACTGGCACTCGGTAGGCGGCGGTGAGGCCGGGCACGTGGTCGCCGACCCCTCCGACCCGGAGATCGTCTGGGCCGGCGAGTACCTCGGCTTCATCTCGCGCTACGACGGACGCACTGGCCAGGCGCCGCACGTCGGGATCTACCCAGACGACGGCGACGGGCACGGCGCCTCCGACCTTCGCTACCGCTTTCAGTGGACGGCCCCGATCCTCATCTCGCCGCACGATCCGAAGGTTGTCTATCACGCCGCCAACGTGCTGTTCAAAACCGAGGACGGCGGCCAGAGCTGGCAGGCGATCAGCCCGGACCTGACCCGCAACGATGCGACCAAACAGAAATGGTCGGGAGGGCCGATCACCGGCGACAACACCGGTGTCGAGTTCTACAACACAATCTTCGCCGTCGCCGAGTCTCCGCTCGAACGCGGCCTCATCTGGGCGGGAAGCGACGATGGGCTGGTTCACGTCACCCGTGACAGCGGCGGCACCTGGTCCGATGTGACTCCCCCGGGCGTTCCCGAATGGGGAACCGTGACCACCATCGAGGCCTCGCGCTGGGACGCCGGCTCGGCCTACGTCGTGGTCGAAGCCCACCGCCTCGATGACGAGACGCCCTACCTCTTCAAGACCTCCGACTTCGGCCGTAGCTGGAAGAGCCTGACCGCCGGACTCGACCCCGAGGTCTATCTGCACGTGGTCCGCGAGGACACGCGCCGCCGCGGGATGCTCTACCTCGGCACCGAGCGAGGCGTGATGGTGTCGCGCGACGACGGCGCCACCTGGCAGTCCCTGCGGCTCAACATGCCGACCGTGGCCGTTGTCGATCTCGTTGTGGCGGGGGACGACCTAGTCGTCGGGACCCTCGGCCGGTCCGCTTGGATCCTCGACGATCTGACACCAGTGCGGGAGATGACGCCTGAGATCGTCGCCGCTCCGGAGTATTTCTTCGCGCCGCCGCCGGCGGTTCGCCGGCACTACGCGAACGCGCCGTACGGAAGCAAAGACGGTGCCGGCAAGAACCCTCCAGAGGGGGCAATCATCACCTACTCGCTGTCGAAGAAGCCCGAAGGTGAGATCACCCTCGAGGTGTTGGACGCCGACGGCGAGCTCGTGCGACGTCTGAGCAGCACGCCCAGGACGCCCCACACGGCACCGGACCACCCGGACTGGAATCCCGCGACCGAGCTCAAGCCCGACCTCGAGACCGAGGTCGGCGTCCATCGAGCCGCGTGGGATCTCGGCTATGAAGAGCCCCGAGAGATCCCCGGCGCCCGTTTCGATACCGGGGACCCGGCACCCGGACCGATGGTGGCGCCCGGCGAGTACACGCTGCGGTTGACGGTCGAAGGGCGCTCCTCGACCCGGACGCTGCAGGTCGAGCCGGACCCGCGCTCGTCGGCCTCGCCGGTGGACCTCGTAGAGCAGGTGGCCTTCGACCTCGATGTCCGCGACATGATGTCTCGGATCGCCGAGATGGTCGAGGTCATCCGGGCGGTGCGCGAGCAGGTGGCGGACCGTAGCCTCCGCATGAAGGGGAATCCCGAGGCCTCGGAGCTGGTGGCTCGCGGCACCAAGCTCATCGAGGATCTGACCACTGTCGAGAGAGCGATCCACAACCCCGACGCGGAGGTGAGCTACGACGTTCTGGCCGGCCGATACGGTGGTTCGAAGCTGTACTCCCGCCTCGCCTGGTTGTTCTCGGGCTCCGAGGACCACGATGGGCCTCCCACTCAGGGCATGCGGGAGGTCGCCGCCGAGATTGGTGAGGATCTGGCGGCGCAGGAAGCGGCGCTCGACACGCTGCTGTCCGGGGAATTGGCCAAGCTCAACGAAATGGCCGGGGAGCGTGCCGTGCCGTATGTTGTGGTACCGGTAATCGACGAAGACTGACTCGGACAGCGGCGAACGGAGATCATCCGCCAGAAAGGAATCCAGGGACCATGCCACACTCGAACCCCGTTGGTTCCATGGGCTTCGGCTTGCAACTGTTTGACGACTCCCAGCTTGTCGAGATCCACCACGCCACGCTGGAGGTCCTGCGCCGGACCGGCGTGCGGGTCCACCACGACGGGGCGATCGAGCTACTGGACGCCGCCGGCTGCGTGATCAGTGACGGGAATCTGGTGAAATTCCCGGCAGCGGTCGTGGAGGAGGCGCTGGGATACGCGCCTTCGCGCATCGTGCTCTGCGGTCGCGACGGCGGTCCGCGGGTCCACCTGGAGGGGAGTCGCACATATTTCGGTACCGGTTCGGATCTGCCCAACATCTTCGATCTCGAAACCGGCGAGCGGCGGCTTTCCCGCCTTTCCGACGTGGCCGAAACCGCCCGCCTCGCGGACTCCCTTCCCAACCTCGACTTCGTGATGTCGATGGCCCTGCCGTCCGACGTGGCGCCGGCGACCTCGGACCGCCACTCCTTTCTGACGATGATCGAGAACACCTCCAAGCCGGTGGTCTTCACCGCCTGGGACGAAACCGGGCTCGCCGACATCATCGCCATGGCGGAGGCGGTCGCCGGCGGGGCCGAGCAATTGAGCCTTGAGCCGTTCCTGCTCGCCTACCTCGAGCCATCGTCACCCCTGCAGCACTCGAAGACCGTCCTCGCCAAGATGATGATCATGGCCGACAAGCGGTTGCCTTTCGTCTACGCGCCGGGTCCGGTGGAGGGTGCGTCCGCCCCTGTGACATCGGCCGGTAGCCTGGTGATGGCCAATGCCGAGATCCTGAGCGGCATCACCATCGCCCAGCTGTGCCGGCGCGGCACACCGGTGGTTTACGGCTCGGGTAGCGGCCCCCTCGACATGCGGACCACCGTCGCCACCTACTCGAGCCCGGAGTTCATGCTCCACTGCAGGGCCTTCGCCGAGCTTGGACAGCGCTTCTACCATCTGCCGACCTGGGGCTTCTCGGGCTGCACGGATTCCAAAGTCCCCGATGCTCAGGCCGGCGCCGACAGCGCCCTGTGGATCCTGTGGACGGCCCTGAGCGGCAACAACCTGGTGCACGACATCGGCTATGTCGAATCGGGCATGACCTGCTCGCACGAGATGATCGTCATGTGCGACGAGATCATCAGTTTCGTCCGCCGCCTGACGGGCGGCATCGAGCTGTCCGCGGAGGCCCTGGCCCTGGAGACGATCGACGAGGTCGGTCCGGGCGGCGACTACCTCACGACCGAGCACACCCTCCGTCATTACAAGGACTGTTGGTATCCGAGGCTCTTCGACAGGTTTTCGCACCGATCCTGGGCCGAAGCGGGCAGCCCCTCGATCGTCGACACGGCGCGCGCCGCCGCCCGGAAAGCGATTTCCACGCATGTGCCCGACCCGCTGCCGGAGGCAACCCTCGAGACATTACGCGCGATGGTTGTGGCCGCCGACGACCGCGCCGGGATCAGGTAGTCTCCGCCGATGTCTAGCCCACATATCTCACCAACTTCCTGCTGCGGGCGCCGATGCACCGCACCCGGCGGTGTTTTCTCGCCTCGGGGTGCTCGACGTACTGCAAGTACGCGCTCCGCGCCCTGCGAGGCCCGGCCGGGGACCCCAGTGCCGTCCGCCGGTGGGTCTCGTGAGTCGAGATCAAGGCGCTCGGAGGAAGTCGATGCCCGTGCATCGTCGACGACGAGCAACGCAGAGATCGGCCACGACCCCCATCAGCCCGAAGGGTTGCGGCGGCATGGCCCCGTCTTCTTCGTTGCCGCTCCTCGGCGA
>CAYRFI010000060.1:0-21961 GCA_964423595.1 uncultured Thermoanaerobaculia bacterium
ACGATGCACCATTCCCCGCGGTGTTTTCTCGCCTCGGGGTGCTCCACGTACCGTCAAGTACGCGTCCGCGCCCCTCAGGTCGCAAACCCCACGGGGAATGGCACCTCGCCGCCCTCGCGACGAGACCTCATGAATAATGCGGGCTCGACACGAGGCGCCAGGCCGCGACGGCGCCGACAAGGGCTGCGGCCGCAAGGACGCCCCATGCGACGGCCCACCCCTCGAGATGATCCCGCATAGCGCCGGCCGCCGCCGGTCCAACGAGATT
Source organism: uncultured Thermoanaerobaculia bacterium (assembly GCA_964423595.1). Classification (GTDB taxonomy): domain Bacteria; phylum Acidobacteriota; class Thermoanaerobaculia; order Thermoanaerobaculales; family Sulfomarinibacteraceae; genus Sulfomarinibacter. The sequence goes on from CAYRFI010000060.1 coordinate 269, forward strand.
GCCGAGGTTTGAAAAGGCGGTGATGAGGCCGAAGGCGAATCCGATTCTCGCGGGAGGCGCCAGCACGGCCGGCATCGAATAGGTGGAGGTCGATACGGTTGCGAAGGTCACTCCAACGAGGAGCATAGCGAGGATCGGAGGAATGACTGCCGCAGCCATCGCCGCCAGCACTCCCGCCAACAGCAACTGGCCGCCCAGCATCCACCGCGCAGCGCGTCCGGTGCGGTCGATCAGGCTCCCGACCAGTGGGCTGAGAAAGATCGCGACCCAGGCGATGACGCTGCCGACCAGGAGAGCCGACGCGCCCCCGCCCGCCCACTCGGGCGCAAAGGTGAAGATCGAGGCGTAGGCCGCGAAGAAGACCATCCAGGAGACCGCCAACGCCACCAACGGCACGGTCATCCAGGGATCGCGGCTGCTTTCCTCGGTCGCAGCCTCGCCGCGGAGGTTTTTCGGGACCGCGAGATTGTGGAGGGGGATGGCGATCAGCACCACCACCGCCAACGCCATCAGCTCGCCGCGCCAGCCAAAGGAGGCAAGTAGGCGCGGGTGGAGAGTGAACATGAGGATCATGCTGGCAGGGTAGACGGCGTTGAACACTCCCATGGCCAACGACAGCTCGCGCCCGGCGAATGCCGTCGTCACGAGACGGGCGAGCAGGAGGTTGATGACGAGACCGCCGATGCCGAAGATTCCACGTCCGAGGAGCAGGATGGCATAGCTCGGGGCGAAGGTGAAGAGGATCGAGCCGAGGAGCATCAGGGCCAGCGAAATATTGCCCGCGGCACGCGCCGGCCAGCGATCCACCGCCGCGCCGAGCGGGATCGAGAGAAAGATCGCCGGCACGCCGATGGCGCCCATCAACATGCCGACGGCAAAGTGGCTCAGGCCGAAGCGCGAGCCCAGTTCCGCCGCCAGCGGCGGTACCGCAAAGAACGTCACACCGACAGCGAGAAAGCTGACGACGGTCGAGGCGAGGATCAGCCACCGCCGCGAAGCAAGATCGTTTTCCATGGCGGGAATGATACAGGCATCCGCCCATCCACCCGCCCACGGCTATCCGGGTTCCACCACCCGCCCACCCACGGCTATACGGCGAGGAGATGGAGCGTTCTCAGTGCCGTAAGGCCGAGAAGCCGCGTAGCAGTAAAGCCCGAGAACCTTTGGACCCTACCGCAAGGAATCGTTGACTAAATGAAACAAATGTTTAATATTAATGTTTGAAACGAATGTTGGAGGGCGCCATGGACGCGACAGCCAAACATGAATGTCAGACTCTGGAGTGCAGGGACACCCGCGATCGAATCCTCTCAGCGGCGCAGAAGCTCTTTGCTGACATTGGTTTTGATGCGACCTCCGTACGCGATATCACGACCGAGGCGGGTTGCAACGTGGCCTCCGTCAACTACCACTTCGGCGGCAAGGACAAGCTCTATCTCGAGACCTTTCGATCCATGCTCACGGTTTTTCGTGATCGTCGTCTCGAGATGATGGGTGAGCTCATGGCGCGCGAACCGACCCCGTCCCTCGAAGAATTCGTGGAGACCTTCGCGGCCATCATGATCGAGCCGCTGGTGGGAGACAGCCGTGGGCAGATGTTCCTCAACCTGGTGTCGCGGGAGATGATCGCTCCGCGGCTGCCCCACGGTGTCCTGTTTTCGGAGTTTTTTGAGCCGATGCTGGAGCGGGCATCGGCCGCCCTCGCCAGGGTCGGTCCACCGCTCGACGCAGCGTCTGCCCGAATGTGTGTGATGTCGCTCGTTGGTCAGCTCCTCCATGTATTCAAGGCTCATCACCTGCTCGCTGATCTTGGACGAGACGACGTGTTGCCGACCCATCACTCGGACCAGATTGCCCACTTCGTCCGATTTTCGGTCGGTGGCATCCGTGCCTGCGCGGAGTCGGAGGCGGGCAGGAAAAGCGAAGAGATCGTCCCGGAGGTCATCCAATGAGTCTTCGAATGTTCCTCCGCGTGATTGGAGCCGTCACCGGGCTGGTGCTGGCGGGCGGCTGCACGCTCGGCCCGGAGCCCGAACGGCCGGTGACCGCGGCTGACGTCTCCGATACCTACGTCCATGCTCGTGACGGAGGAGGCAGGGGTCTCCCCGCCGTCTCACCGTGGTGGCGCACCTTCGGCGACGAGACCACGACCGAGCTCGTGGAGCTGGCACTGGAGAACAACGTCGACCTGCAGCTGGCGGCGGGACGTGTTCTCGAGGCCGAGGCGGGTCTTCGCAGAGCGGGAGGCGCGCGTCTTCCACAGGCTGGATACGACGCCGGTGCACAGCGACAGAAAATGTCGTTCGTGCTGCCTGGGGCGGGGCGGCGGGAGATCTATTCCACCACCTACTCTGATGACTTCAACATCACCTGGCAGGCGGATCTGTTCGGACGCCTCAAGCGCACCCAGCAGGCGAACTGGGCGAGCCTCCTGTCCGAGGAAGCCGCACAGGAGGCGCTGGTGCACACGGTGGTCGCGCTGGTCGTGCGGTCGCGAGTGCAGATCGCAATCCTCGAGCGTGCGGTGGCCATCACGCGTGAGATCACCGCGAGCTGGGGCTCGACCCTCAAGACGGTCGAGCGCCGCTACCGCAGCGGCCTTGCCGATGCAGTCGATCTCCACCTCGCGCGCGAGAACCTGGCCTCCGCGCAGGCTGCGGGGGTGGTCATTGAAGGTCAGCTCGAACAGGCGCAGCTCGCGCTCGATGTGCTCGTCGGCCGCCGGCCCGGGAGCGGGGCCAAGCTGCCCGACACTCTGGCCGAGCTGCCGTCGTTGGAACCAGTCCCCCTCGGTCTGCCGGCCGAACTTCTCGACCGGAGGCCCGATCTCCGGCAGGCTGAAATGCGACTGGCTGCGGCGACCTACGGGGTTGGAGCCGCCCTCGCCAACCTCTATCCGGATCTCAGCCTCACGGGATCGGCCGGTATCAGATCGGACACCTTGACTGATATCGTTTCGGTTGACGGGCTGGTCTACAACGCAGTGGCGAACCTGGTCGGCGCGATCTTCACCGGCGGCCAGCGACGAGCGGACGTCGATGCGGCTCGGGCGCGAGCCGATCAGGCGGTCGCGGACTATGCCGGTGCGGTGCTGCAGGCGCTGCGCGAGGTCGAGGACGCATTGGTGTTGAGCGATGCCTCGGAACGCAATCTCGATTTCACGCGCCAGCGGGTGTCAGAAGCCCGCGCCGCCGATCGCCTCGCCAGGCAGCGTTATCAGCGGGGCGTGGCGACAATGCTGACGGTGCTCGAGACCGAGCGCCGGCTGCGTCTCGCCGAACAGGCCATCATCAATGCCACCGCTGACGTCTGGAACGCCCGCATCGATCTGTTCCTCGCCCTCGGCGGCGACTGGGGCACCGACCTCCCGAGCGCTGAAATCAGTCCCACTCAGGAGTCCGAGGCCCTGGCCAGATTCGATACGCCAATATCGGAAAACCCGATATCCGAAATCCGAAATCCGAAATCTGAAGAGGTGTCCTGATGTCCCCCAAAGCCGTCAAGCTCATCATCCCGATCGTCGTTCTCGTCGCCGGAGTCGCCGGCGCGGTGCTTCTTGCCTCTTCCCGCAGGACGCCGCCGCGCGTCGAGCACATATCGCCGGGGCCGTTGGTCGAGACGACAACCGCCCACGTGTCCGACGTCCCAGTAGTCGTGGAGGGCCATGGCGAGGTTGTGGCCAAGGTCGCTGTCGAGGTCGTGCCGCAGGTGGCCGGACGGGTGGTCGAGGTCAGTCCTTCAATGGTGGTTGGAGGCTTCTTCGACGCAGATGAGCCGCTCTTCGTGATCGACCCGCGCGACTACGAGTTCGGCGTCGAACGCGCACAGGCGGCGGTCGCCCGCGCCGAGGTGCGGTTCGAGCAGGAGACGGCGGAGGCCGAGGTGGCGCGGGAGGAGTGGACCGAGCTCCACCCGGGCGAGGCGCCGCCCTCGGGGTTGGTCGTGCGCGAGCCGCAGGTGCGGCAAGCACAGGCCGAGCTCGATGCCGCCAGGGCCGACCTCGACGTGGCGCGGCTCAGCCTCGAGCGCACGCGCGTATCGCTTCCTTTCGATGGCGTCGTGGTGAGCGAGAGCGTGGATCTCGGCCAGTTCGTGACCACGGGCCGGGCGTTGGCGATGGTCTATGGCACCGGTGAGGTTGAGGTGCGGGTGCCTCTCGAGAGCCGCGATCTGTCCTGGTTCGAGATACCCGGGCGACCCGGGGACACCGGCCCGCGAGCAGAGGTGAGCGCTGCCTATGCGGGTACGACCTACACCTGGGAAGGCCGGGTGACCCGCATGGAGGCACAGTTGGACGCGGCTTCGCGGATGGCCCACGTGGTGGTAGAGGTGGCGCGGCCGTATGCCGGCCGGGACGGACGACCACCGTTGATGCCCAACACCTTCGCCGACGTGAGGATATTCGGCAAGACCCTCGACGGAGTCCTACCCATCCCCCGCCATGCGCTGCGAGAGGGGAGCACGGTGTGGGTCTTCGCCGACGGCGTCTTGCGCGTTCGGCGGGTCGAGGTGGCACGGGCAGACCGCGGGAGGGCATACATCTCGTCCGGGCTCGAGGACGGGGATCAGGTGATTGTCAGCTCTCTCGACGTGATCACCGACGGCATGAAGGTGCGAATTGCCGGCGCCGGCGAAAACGAACCGCCGGCTCAGACGGACGACGGCGTCGATACGTCCAGCGCAACGCTCGATGTTTCCCCTGCGGATGAGACTTCTGATCGTTTCTCAGCAATCCGCGATCAGCGAAATGCTGCTGGGGGCGTGGCATGAAGGACAGTCACAGCGGTTTCCTCGCCTGGTTCGCCGGCCACCACGTTGCCGGCAACCTCTTGATGCTCTTCATCCTTGTCGCCGGGGCGATGTCGCTGGCGAGCATCACGATCGAGGTCTTCCCAGAGATGGACACCGACATGGTGACTGTGGCCGTGCCCTACCTCGGCGCATCGCCGGCCGAGGTCGAGGAGGGGGTCTGCATCCGGGTCGAGGAATCCATCGCCCCCATCGAAGGCATCAAGCGCATACGCTCGGTAGCGAGCGAGGGCGTCGGGACCGTGATCGCCGAGCTCGAGGAGGATGCCGACGACCGCAAGGTCCTCGACGACATCAAGGCGGCCGTGGATCGTATCGAGACCTTCCCCGCCGAGACCGAGAAACCCGTGGTTGCGGAGGGTGATACCCGGCGGCGTGTGATCACGGTGGTAATCTCCGGCGACGCGTCGGAGAAGACCCTGAAGGCGCTCGCCGAGCGGGTGCGAGACGAGCTCACCGCGCTGCCCGGCATCTCGCAGGTGGATGTGGCGGGTATCCGCCGCTACGAGATCTCGGTTGAGATTTCGGAGGAAACGCTGCGCCGCTACGGGCTCAGCTTCCGGCAGATCGCCGACGCGGTGCGCGGGTCGTCGCTCGACCTACCGGGCGGCTCGGTCAAGACTGACGGCGGTGAGATACTCCTCCGCACCAAGGGTCAGCGCTACCACGGGCGGGAGTTCGAGGACATCGTTGTCGTGACTCGCAGCGACGGCACGCAGGTTCGGCTGTCGGATGTAGCGACGGTGATCGACGGTTTCGAGGATTCGGACACCGCCTCCCGCTTCGACGGCAAGCCGGCGGCCCTGATTCAGGTCTTCAGGGTGGGTGAAGAAGGTGCCCTTGACGTCGCCGATGCGGTCAAGACCTACGTCGAGGAGCTGCGGCCGGGCCTGCCGAAAGGCGTGACGGTGGCGACCTGGGACGACGACTCGATCATCCTGCGGCAGCGCATCGGGCTGCTCCTTCGCAACGGACGACTCGGTCTGATCCTGGTCTTTCTGTGTCTCGCTCTCTTCCTCGATCTGCGGCTTGCCTTTTGGACTACCATGGGAATCCCGATCTCCTTCCTCGGCGCCCTTTGGCTGATTCCGCAGTTCGACATCACGATCAACATGATCTCGCTCTTTGCCTTCATCGTCTCGCTCGGCATTGTCGTCGACGATGCCATCGTCGTCGGCGAAAACGTCCATGACTACATGCAGAAAGGTATGAATCCGCTCGATGCCGCGATCCTCGGGGTGCGCGAGATGGCGATGCCGGTGACTTTTGCGGTACTCACAACCGTGGCCGCTTTCATGCCGCTGCTCTTCGTCGCCGGTTTGATGGGCAAAATCATGCGCGAGATTCCGCTGGTCGTCATCTCGGTTCTGGCCATCTCCCTGGTGGAGGCTCTCCTCATCCTTCCCTCTCACCTCGCGGGTTCTGGCGGCGGTCTGCGGGCGCGAATGGCGCGCTGGTTCCAGCCTCATCTGGATGCCGTAGGTCGGGTGCAGGCGGCGGTTCAGCGTGGGCTCGACTGGGTCATCACAGTGCCCTACCGCCGGACCCTCGAGCTCGCCCTCGAGTGGCGGTACGTCACGGTCGCCGCGGCCATCGCCCTGTTGTTCCTGGTATTCGGTTTCGTGGGGGGTGGGTGGATCAAGTTCAGCCTGATGCCCAAGGTCGACGCCGACAGCATGGTGGCCAAGCTGACCATGCCCCAGGGCACGCCTGTGCGCCAGACCGAGGCTATCCTCGCGCACATCGAGCGAGCCGCCGTCGATGCGGGGCGGGAGGTCGACGAGAATGCCCCACCCGGAACGCCTCCGGTGGTCGTTCATGTTGCGACAACTGTTGGCGAACATCCGAGCAACAAGGGGCACGGACCTGCGGCCAACAATGTCCAGACCTCGGGCGCCGCCTCTAATGTCGGGGAGGTCAAGGTCGAGCTCATGGGGGCGGAGAGTCGCACCGTCGGCTCTCTCGCGCTCGCCAATCGCTGGCGCGAGCTGGTCGGCGAGATCCCGGGTGCGGTTTCCTTGACGTTTACCGCTTCGATGTTCACCGCCGGCGATGCTGTCAGCGTGCAGCTTGCCCATCACGATTTCCCGACCCTGCTCAAGGCGGTGGACAGGCTCGAGGCGATCCTTGCCGAGTATCCCGGAGTCGAGGACATCGCCAACTCCTTCGAGCCGGGCAAGAAGGAGCTCAAGCTGGGGCTGACACCCGAGGGGCGGACCCTGGGTCTCGAGCTGGCCGATCTCGCACGACAGGTTCGGCGCGGCTTCTACGGCGAAGATGTACAGAGAATTCAACGCGGCCGCGACGACATCCGGGTCATGGTTCGTTACCCGGCGGACGAGCGGCGCAGCGTTGGCGACATCGAAGCCATGCGGATCCGTCTAGCCGACGGTTCCGAAGTCCCCTTCACGACCGTGGCGACGGTTGAGGAGGGGCGGGGCTACGCGGTCATCAACCGCACCGACCGCCGGCGCGTCGTTACCGTCACTGCCGACGTCGACGATGCAGTCGCGAACGCCAACGAAATCAACTCGAATGTGCGAAACGAGGTCCTGCCGAGGATGGTGCGTGACTTTCCGGGGTTGACCTTTGACTTCGAGGGCGAGCAGCGGGCGCAGCGCGAGGGACTCGGGAGCCTGTGGGTGAACTTCTTGATCGCCCAGCTTGCGATCTTCACCCTGCTCGCGATCCCCTTCCGCAGCTACAGCCAGCCGCTGATCGTGATGTCGGCGATCCCCTTCGGGCTCATCGGCGCGGTTTTGGGCCACGTCGTCATGGGCCTCAATCTGTCGATGTTGTCGCTTTTTGGGATGGTGGCCCTGACCGGGGTGGTGGTCAACGATTCGCTGATCATGATCGACCTCATCAACCGGGAGAGAGCCACCGGCGTCCCTGTCGACACCGCGATCCGCGACTCCGGCACGCGCCGCTTCCGCCCGATCTTGCTCACCACCCTGACCACCTTCCTCGGTCTGACGCCGATGATCTTCGAGACCAGCCGCCAGGCCCAGTTCCTGATCCCGATGGCGGTGAGCCTCGGCTTCGGGGTGGTCTTCGCGACCGCGATCACCCTGATCCTGGTGCCGACGGAGTACCGAATTCTGGAGGACCTCAAAGGGTGGCTCGGCGGCGAGACTGAATCTGTCCGGCTGAGCAGGCAGGTGAAGACAGCAGAGAGTTGAAACGAGAATGAGGAATGAGGAATTTCGGATTTCGGATCTTCCGCCCACCCTCCCTGAGGATTCGGTTGGGTAGGTAATCAAAACTGTCTTCCGAGATTCGGTTGGAAGACGTTGCGATAGTGGCGGATGCGCCAGGGGAGGATCCCGCTGCGGCGCTCGACGGTAACGAGATCAAAGCGGCATGGATGCTCCCACAGCCCGAACCGGCCGAGGTAGGCCGATGCAGCGCGAACCAGGACCTTTTGTTTCTTCGCGTTCAAGGCGGCTGCCGCACCGCCATAGAGATCGTCGGATCTGGCCTTGACCTCGACAAAGACAGTTTCGTCGCGGTGTTGCATGACGAGATCGAGCTCACCACCGGCGCCGCGCCAGTTGCGGTGGCGCGGACGATAGCCCTTGGCCATCAACATCAACAGGGCGGCCCATTCGGCGCGGCGGCCGAGGCGGTGGGGTTGCGGCCGTGGCATTGACGGGATTGTAGAACTGGTTGCTGATTACTGACTACTGTTTACTGGCTACTGAGCTCTGCACTTCGGCGCCACCGCGACGAAAGCTGGAGAGACATGCGGGTGAGGAGATGTCGACTCTCTCTACTCCGCCCGTAACTCTTTGATCGGATCGATATTGGCTCTGCGACGGGCGGGGAGATAGGTGGCCGCCACACTCATTACCAAAACCAGGGCACACACGGTTCCGTAGGTCAATGGGTCAGAGGCGCCGATGTCGAAGAGAAACCGACTGACGAATCGGGAGATCCAGAATGCGCCGATGATTCCTACGAGGACACCCAGGACACCGGCCTTCAAGTTCTGTCCGATCACCATTTTCGTGAGGTCGGATCCGCGAGCCCCAACGGCCATTCGAATCGCAAGCTCGCGGGTTCTTTGCCCAACCATGCGGGCGGTAACGCCGAAGATCCCCACCGCGGCAAGGATGACGGCGGCAATCGCAAAGACGCCGATCAGGAGCGTGCGGAAGCGTTCGTCGTTCGCGGACTGAGCAACGAGAGAGGTCATGGTGCCTTCCTGGGTAATGGCGACGTTATTGTCGACGGCCCAGATCGCCTCCCGAATCAGCGGAATTGCATGGATCGGGTCTGTGCTCGTACGCACCGCAAACGCAATCGATGCCCTGGGGTGCTGGGCGAAGGGGACGTAGAACATCCGATCCTGTTCTCCGCCAAGCACCTCCCGCTTGACGTCGGCGACGACACCGACAACTGTGACCGTGCCCCAGGGATAATGAAGCTGCGCATTGATCGGAGAGCTGCCCGGCCACAGAGTACGGGCAAGCGATTCGTCGACCAGGGCGACTTTTTGTGAGTTGGGCCCGTCTTGTTCTGAAAATGTTCGCCCCGCGAGCAGGGGAATGCCCATGACCTCGTGGTAGCCGGCGGCAACATGAAACAGCTTCGTGCTGACCTTGTTCTCTGTAGTCGGCCGGTCCTCGATCCATACGCTCCAGCCTGCGGTCCTTCCGGGAAACGGGAGGCCGTCGGCGGCTGTCACACCCGTCGAGCCCGGGATCCACCGGAGGTGCTCGACGACCTGCTCGAGGAATTGTGTCTGCATTTCCTCGGAGCCGTATCGATCGTCGGGAAGGGAGAGATTGGCGGTGGCCAGGTTCTCCGTGTCAAATCCCGGATCGACGCCCATGAGGCGAAAGAGGCTTCGTGTCAGCAATCCGCCGGTCACGAGCAGCACGACGGCGAGGGCAATTTCCGCTGCGATCACAGCAGAGTGAAACTGCGAGGTGCGCCCCGTCTGGGTCCGACCGGCCGCACCTGCCACGGAATCAGCCAAGACATCGGCGAATCTGAGAGAGGGAACGGATCCGAAGACGAAACCTGAAAGGGTCCCCAGCCCTGCCGCAAACGCGAGATGCCGTAGGTCGATCCCCAACTGATCGATTCTCGGGATCGGAGGTGCCAGGTTTTTGAGAATCCCGATGCCACCGGCAGCAATCACTACTCCGACCACGCTCCCCAAGAGCCCGAGCATGATGCTTTCCGCGAGGATCAGCCGGATGATCCTTGATGTGCCCGCCCCGAGAGCGGCCCGCGTCGCAAGTTCTTGCCGGCGGCAGTGAATCTCGCTCACTGACAGGGTGGCGATGTTCCCGCAGGCGATCAGCAGCAGGAGGACGGTGCCACCCAGAAGAAGCAGGAGCGGAGAAGCGAGACCCCGGACCTCGTCTTCGTCTCGGGGCACCAGGCTTACTTTGATGTCGACGGACTCCATGCTTCCGGCGAGGATCCTCTGGGTCTCCGCCTGTGCCTGCTCGAGCGTGACGCCGTCTTTGAGTCGCCCGACACCCTGGTACATGCTTGCGCCGCACCCGACGCAGTCCCATGCCTGGCCGTACGGGACCCAGATGTCCTTGGCGGCGAGTTCCCGACCCTGAAGGGGGGATTCTGTGAGCCAACGAAGCTGGAAGTCCGGCGCAAGAATCCCGACGATGGTGCGCGGAATACCGTCCAGCACGATGGTGTTCCCGACCGTCTCCGGCATACCCCCAAAGGCGTTTTGCCAGAGCTTGTAGCTCAGCACAGCGACCGGTGCGGCCTCTCCTGGGGCTGACCCTTCTTCCTCTGGCAAAAACCAACGCCCCAGATAGAGGCGAACACCGAGGACATCTCGAAGAGATGCGGTCGCGCTCCCCAGGCCAATCCTGCTGGGCCTGCCACGTTGTGTCAGCGTGCCGAAGCCCCATTCACTTGCGGCAAACATCGCAACATCCTGAAAAAGAGTCTGGTCGTCCCTCCACAGACGGTACTGGTCGTCGGTCAGGTTGATGTGACTCCTGAGGCCGCGGTAACCGGGCCATTCCTGCCACAGGGTCACCAGACGATCTGGGTCCGGGTACGGAAGGTCCGGGCGAAGCACCGTTTCGACGACGCCGAACATCATTGTCGTCGCGCCAATGCCGAGCCCGAGTGTCAGAACGGCAACGCCGGTGAACAGTGGACGCCGAACCAGGCTTCGTATGCCCATCCGGATGTCCTGTGCAAGACTCTCCATTCCGACTCTCCTTGACGGCGGCGACGTCGGCAGCAACCCAAGGTCCCGTTCCAACGTGTAGCAAGGACGATGCCACCGATTGCATGGATCGCCGTTGGCCTTTTGGGTCCCTCCGACGGGCTTTCCCAACACACCTCCAGAATCAGTGAACTCGGTTGGTGTGGGGACCACGCCGAAAATGGGACCGCGCTGTGCGAAAACGGACAGGACCGACGGTTCCGATCAATTGCCGGCTTCCGGAACTCGGAGAACGGCCTCGCACCCTCGACGATCCTCGCGGTCGCGAACGGTGACCGAACCGCCGTGGGCCTCGGCGATCTGGCGGCTCAGAAAAAGACCGATGCCGGAGCCCTCGGCTTTGGTGGTGAAGAACGGGACAAACAGGTTCCCGGAATCGGGCAGACCGGGTCCGTCGTCGCGAATCACGACTTCGGCCATGGCACCGTCCGACGCCCACTGGACGCGAACCGACCCACCGGTTTCGAGGCTCGCCTCGACCGCGTTCTTGACGAGGTTGATGAGCACTTGTTCGATCTGCGCCTGATCGGCGGACACTGCGGTGTCGGGCCCGTCAACGACGGATACCTTGAGCCGTTTCTCGAGAGCGACCGCGTTGCGCACGCAGGTCCCGAGATCGATCCTGGCGATGGTCGGCTCCGGCAGCTTGGCGAGGCGCGAGCAATCGCCCATGAACCGGTTGAGGGCCTCGACCCGAGAGGAAATGACCTGCAGGCCGCTGCCGAGGTCGCTGCGCCAGTCGTCGGGGAGTGGGTCCTGGTCGACGATGCGCTCCAGGCTCCCTGCGAGCGAGGTGATGGGAGCGAGGGAGTTGTTGAGCTCGTGGCCGATGACCCGTATGAGTCGTTTCCAGGCCGCCAATTCCTCGGCCTGCAACGCACGGCTGACGTCTGAGAGGACCAGCAGGCGGTTGGGACGACCGTGCTGGCGGAAGCTCCCGCGCCGCATTTCCCAGCGACCGACGGAACCGCCGATTTCGAGCTCGACCGTGCGAGAGGGTGGTCCGGAGAGGCAGGCGCCGAGGCCGAGGTCCGTCGCTGTCGAACCGAGCAGCTCCTGTACTTCGGGGAACATTCTTTCACCGGCGGCGTTGATTTGGCGCAACCGGTCCGAGGCATCAAATGCGAAGACCGCGACGTCGATTTCGGCCATCACCTTTCGAACCAGTGAGGTGGCTTCGAGGTCATCTACCCGCTGGTGCCTGAGGGTGTTGGCGAGAAGGTTGAGCTCCGTGATCACCTCTGAAAAGGGATCCGCCCGCGCAACTCGACGGGCCCGAAACGAGTAGTCTCCCTCTCGAAGCGCGGCCAGGAGGTTGGACAGGGTTCGGAGGTGGTATCCCGTGCGGGTACGAACGACCAAGGTCAAGCCCATCCATATCGCAACCAGGGTTCCGACCAACACGTACCGGGCAGTCAACTGGAGCTCGGATCGCCAGAGCAGGTAACCAGCGGTGACGGTCGGGATCAAACCGGTGAGCAGGACGAGGCCGGTAAGACGCCCGTGGAGTCTCGTCACCCGATCCCCTCATTTTTCCGGTCGGGCGAATTCGACGACCGTTGCTGCTGGCCCATCACAAGCCGTGCTTCTCGAGCCGACGGTAGAGGGCACTTCGACTCAGGCCGAGCGCCTCGGCGGCGTGGCTCACGTTGCCGTCATAGCGCCGCATTGCCTTTTCGATGAAGATCTTTTCGAGATCATCGAGGCTCATCTCGTCGAGGGCGACAGGCGCCGTCGGGCCTCCACCCGCCAGACCGAGGTGATCCACCTTGATCGTGTCGTCGCCTGCCATCAGGACGGCGCGTTCGACCACGTGCGCGAGCTCCCGAACATTTCCCGGCCAGCCATGCCGCAATAGAGTTGTTGCCGCAGCGCCGTCAAAGCCCATCTGTGTTCGGCGATATTTCTGGGCAAAGCGACCCAAGAAATGGTTGGCGAGAATGGGGATGTCTTCCGGCCGATCGCGGAGCGGCGGGAGTCGAATCTCGACCGTGTTGAGGCGGAAAAGCAGGTCTTCGCGGAAGCGACCCTGGGCCACTTCATGTTGAAGATCGGCGTTGGTCGCCGACAGGATCCGCACATCGACATTCGACGTCTTCGATGATCCGACCCGTTCGAGCTCGCCGGTTTCGAGAGTGCGAAGGAGCTTGGCCTGCTGGTCGAAGGGTACGTTGGCGATCTCGTCGAGGAACAATGTGCCGCCGTCAGCCATTTCGAAACGGCCGACCCGGTCACCCTTGGCATCGGTGAATGCGCCCTTGACGTGGCCGAAAAGCTCACTGGCGAAGACGCCTTCGGGCAGCCCGCCGACATTGACGGTAATGAGCGGTCGCTCCGCGCGCGTCGATACCGCGTGCAGCCTTCGCGCGACGACCTCCTTGCCGCTGCCGTGCTCGCCGGTAATCAGAACATTGGCGTCGGACGGCCCGACCCGGGTGATCAGCTCGAGGACCGGCTTCATGGAGGGCGCCGTGGCAATAAGATCCGGAGCTTCGGCGGTCAGCAGCGCGATGTTCTCGGCCTCGAGACGACGGCCGCGACGAAGCGCCCGGCAGAGGTCAACCTGATTGCGGAGGATGGACAGCAGGCGGTCGTTGTCCCATGGCTTCTCGACGAAGTCGCGTGCGCCGAGTCGGATGGCCTGGACCGCGATCTCGACACTCCCCCAAGCCGTCATCACGACCACCGGCAACGTGCTGTCCACCCCCTGGAGCTTTTCGAGAAGCTCGAGACCTTCGGCGCCCGATGTGGCGTCCCGGGAGTAGTTGAGGTCGATGAGGGCGGCGTCGAAGTCACGGGCGGTCGCTTGCAGAAGAGCGCCGTCGGGAGAATCGGCGGTGTCGATAGTGTAGCCCTCGGGTTTGAGTAGCAGGCGCAACGACTCCAACACATCGGCTTGATCATCGGCTATCAGGATGCGTGGAGACTCTCTCTGCAAAGTCATGGCGATCTCAGGATACCCCAGTACCTTACTCGCAACGAAGAGCAACGACCGGATCGATCCTGGCGGCCCGGATCGCGGGCAACAGGCCTGCCAGAGTCCCGACCGCCAACATTCCCGCGGCCACCACGGCGTATGCAGCAGGATCGAACGATGCGACCTCGAAGAGCATACCCTGGAGCCAGCGGCTCAAGAGCCACGCGATGAGACCTCCCGCGAGGACTCCGACCACGACCAGCCCAGTACTCCTGCACAGGACGGCTACGAGGATAGTCCGCTTTTCGGCACCGAGGGCCATCCGCACGCCAATCTCACGGGTCCTTCGACTGACCGAGAAAGACGTCACGCCATAGAGCCCTCCTAAGGCAAGAACCATCGCGATGACGCCGAAACCGGCGAGAAGTGTCGCCAGATCGTCCACGGACCGCGTGTTGCGATCGAGGATCTCCTCCATTGTCGCGACCTCGGACACCGCGAGCTCCGGTCCGATCCTCCAGATCGCCGCCTGGACATCCGCTGTCATCGACCCCGGGGCGGCTTCGGTTTTCACAACAAAGGTCATCGCGGGTCCGGGGAACTGGGCCTGTGGGTAGAGCGTTTCGAACCGCGGCCCAACGTCGAGCGATGTTTGGCGATGGTCGCCCATCACGCCGACAACCTCCATCCAGGGGTTTTCGGAGTCCGGCGGCCCGAACTTCACCCGCTTGCCGATGGCGCTCTCGCTCGGCCAGAAGTGACTGGCCATCTCGTGGTTGATGATGATGACAGGTGGCGAATCAGCGCGGTCGAGGGCGGTGAACTCACGACCTTCAAGAACCGGGATGCCGATCGTTTCGAGGTACCCGGGGATGATCGCCTCATTACCGACAAAGACCTTGTCCGCAGGGTCAGAAATAGGGTGCTCTTCGATGCTCATGCTCGAATTGCTGTTGCTCCCCAGGAGGGGAAACATGGATGTCGCCGATGCGGCCCGCACGCGTGGAAGAGATCCGATCTCGTCGACCGCGCGTTCGAAGAACGAGCTTCGCTCGGCGTCCGTCGGGTATTGTTCCTCGGGCAGCGAAACTCGCATGGTGAGGAGATTGGCGGTGTCGAAACCGGGATCGACGGTTCTCAGCGCCATCAGGCTGCGGATCATCAAGCCCGTGCTGATGAGGAGGGCCAGTGCCAGAGCGACCTGGCCGGACGCCAGAATGTCCCGGCGGATCCTATTTCGTCGACCTCCTACCACGCTCCGGGAGGTGTCCTGGATCACCTCGGCGAAATCTGATTTCGAAGCTCGGAGAGCCAACGGCAGGCCGATTCCCACGCTCGTCGCACCGAGCACCAGGAGCGTGAAACCGAGGGCTCGAGCGTCGACCATCGTTTCTCCAATTCGCCCCACGGTTGCCTCGAGGCCGGCGGTGAGAATACCGACGCTCCAGAACGCGACTGCGGTGCCGAGGATGGCGCCGCCTGCCGTTAGTAGCGCCGCCTCGGTCAACAGCTGGCGAACGAGACGGCGGGGGCCCGCGCCAAGCGCCGTGCGAACGGCAAACTCCCGTTCGCGGCTTCCCGCGGTGGCGAGCAGCAGGTTGGCGATGTTGACACAAGCGATGAGCAACACGAAGCCGACTGCTGCACACAGGGCGAAAAGCGCCGAACGGGCCGTGTCGCCGAGGAGCACCTCGGTCAAGGGTATGACAGTCACGGAATGACCGCGGTTGGAGTCCGGGTAGGCTTCTGCGAGGCGTTCACCGATCACCTTCAAGTCTCGATCGGCGTCGGAAACTGAAACACCGTCACGCAACCTGGCGATCCCGGCGAAGTGGCGGTTCCCTCGAACCTCCGCCACCTCACCGTAGGTGAAGGGTGTCCAGATATCGAATTGGCCCATTGCTTCGCCGACCTCGGGAGGCAGAACACCGAGCACTTCGTGCGGGACGTCGTCGATCCGCACCGCTGTTCCAACCACTGCCGGATCACCACCGAAGCGCTGCCGCCAGGTGGCGTCCGAAAGCAGGACGACGTGCTCCGCGTCGGGGCGGTCGCTGGAAGAATCGTAGCTTCGGCCGATTGTCGGTCGGACCCGGAGAACCCTCAAAACATCGGAGGACGCGCGAATCGCGAGCAACCGTTCGGGGTGCTCGTCGCCCATGAAGTTGACTGCCTGGCGGCCGAAGATGCCGGTCGCTTCGAATGACGAGCTCTGATCGCTCCAATCTTTGAAGTTGGGGGCCGATATGGTCATGCGGCTCCAGCCTGCAGCCGGTTTGGTTGCGAAGAGCCGCACCAGACGGTGGGGCTCTTTGAGCGGCGGAGGCGACAGCAATGTCGAGTCGACGACGCTGAACACGGCTGTGCTCGCTCCGATGCCGAGAGCGAGGGTAAGCAGCGAAATGACGGTAACTGTCGGATGTCGGAGAAGCATTCGGACGCCGAATCGAAGGTCGTGCACGAGATCCACCATCGTAGTGCCCCTTCCTCGCAGGTTCAGATCGTAGCTTCCTGTAACGCCGGATTCGTCTCATCGACCACCTGACCATCGAAGAGGTGGATCGTCCGCTGCGCGTATTTGAGATAGCGGGGGTCGTGGGTCACCATGCAGATGGTTGCACCGTCGGAGTGGAGGTTGGCGAGGAGGTCCATGACCTGCTCGCCGCTGCGGGAATCGAGGTTTCCCGTGGGCTCGTCCGCGAGAAGGATCAACGGTTTCCCGACCAGCGCGCGGGCAACCGCCACGCGTTGCTGCTGGCCGCCGGAGAGCTGTGAAGGGTAGTGGTTGAGCCGGTGCTCCATGCCGACCTGTTCCAGGGCCTCCCGGACCATTCCTTTGCGAGCCGAAGGTGGGGTGTTGCGGTAGACCAGCGGAAGCTCCACGTTTTCGAACACGGTGAGATCGCCGATCAGGTTGAAGCTCTGGAAGATGAAACCGATCGCACGGTTGCGGAGCTGGGCTCGTTCCCTGACGGTCAGCGCCTCGGCCGGGTGGCCGTTGAGGTGGTACTGCCCTTCGGTGGGCGTGTCCAGAAGGCCCATGATCGACAGCAGGGTCGACTTGCCGCCGCCCGAAGGCCCGGCGATCGTGATGAACTCGTTGTTTTCGATTTCGAGGTGGACGTCGGACAGGGCGTGGGTTTCCACCTCGTCGGTGAGGAAGACTTTTTTGATCCCGACCATCTGGATCAGTGGTTGCTTGTTTTCGGTCATGACTTCGCTCCTTCTCCCAAAACTCTTCTAGCGCAGCCTGATGCGTTCATAGTCGTCCCAGCGGGATGTGTCCGAGAGGATTACGCGGTCGCCCTCCCGGAGACCTTCGACGATCTCGATGGTATCGACCGAGGCGTGCCCGAGGCCGACGCTGACCCGGAGCGCGTGCTTGCCGTCGTCCTCCAGCCGGTACAGCCCGACAGTTGCGTTCTCCTGGCTCTGTACCGGTCGGCCGACGAACAGCACGTCGGTCAGACGCTCGATTTGGATCGCGCCGTCGACCGCCATGTCTGGACGCGCACCGTCGGGCAGGGCACCATCGAGTTGAACTTCGACCATGACGGATCCCTCGAGAACTGACGGATCAACGCGGGCCACCGTTCCATCAACGAGTCCGTTGCGGGTGTCGACGGTGACCGCCTGCCCACGTTGCACGTCGCGGGCGCGGGTCGCGGGAACCCTCAGCTCGGCCTGAAGGCGGGTCGGTTCGGCAACCTTGGCGAGCATGGTGCCGGGAGCCACCTGTTGTCCAATCTCCACCGGGACTTCCTGGACCACGCCGGCGATCCCGGCGCGCACCGCCAGATCGTCGAGCTGGTCCGCGCGCAGCTTGAAAAGAGCCCGTTGTTGCTCGACCTGTGCGCGTTTGGCCGCCATGAGGGCGCGGTTGGCCTCTGCAGTCATGGTCAACCGTTGCGCTTCGATCTCCTTCCGCGTTGCCATTGCCTGCGCCACCGCTTCTGACGAACGCAGTTGGATAGCCGAGATCAGACCCATGGAGGAGAGCTCACGGTTGGCCTCGACCTGGAGCTCGGCCCGGGTGCAGTCGGCGTCCACCTCGGCGGCGCCCGCCTTCTGATCGAGCTCTGCGGAGAGGAGGGTCACGCGCAGGCTTTCGAGCTCGGCATTCTCTCGCAGCAACGCGTTCTTGGCGTCAATCGCCGACCTTTCGACCTCCGGGTTCGAGAGCTCGAGAATCACGTCTTCGGCAGTAACACGAGAGCCCGGCTCGGTGTGGACGACCTCGACGCGACCGGCGGTCTGAGCCTGAACCCAGCGCAGGTCTTTCGGGACCAGCTTGCCGTGACCCCGAACCTGTCTATCGAAGGTCCCGCGTTCGACCGTGCCGATCCACACGGTGTCGCGGTCGACTGCGGGAGCCGCCGGTTCGAGACTGGCAACTGCGACGGTCACCGCCGCGATCACGACGATTCCCGCAGTGGCAACGAACCACCTGTTGCGGCGTTTCTTTTCGACGATTCCGGTTCGAACAATGTCCATCATCAACTTCCTACGGAACACCAGAGCACAATGCGTGCCAGCTGTGCCGGGGGCATTCTTCCGCTTTCGATCAACTGCCTGTCCGGTTGCGCGACCCGGCTGTTCGGAAGTGGACACCTTGGCGTGGAACTGGTCACCGGCTGGGTGGGAGGCTAAGATGCGCCCGCATGAGGACGAACGATTTCGATTTCGAGCTCCCGCAGGAGCTGATCGCGCAAAAGCCGGTGCCGCGTGGTACCTCACGGCTGCTGGTGCTGGACCGCTCGAACGGCAGTCGCGAGCACCGCGAGATCCGTGACCTCATCCACTTCTTGCGGCCCGATGACCTTCTTCTGCTTAACGACACACGCGTGATCCCGGCGCGCCTGTTTGCGCGTCGCTCGACGGGCCGGACGTTCGAGCTCCTGCTGCTGCGGAAGGCCGAGGAAGATCTTTGGGAAGCCCTGCTGCGACCCTCGGCCCGAGCGCGCTCCGGTGAACGGTTGGATCTCGCCGACGAAGGTTTTGCGATTCCGGAGGATCGGTTCGGAGAAGGTCGCTGGAGCGTGCGATTCGACCCACCGCTCGATCTCGAGCGCCTCGACCTCATTGGCGAGATGCCGCTGCCGCCCTACATCGGGCGTCCGGAGGGTGGGGTGGCGGAGGACCGTCACGATTACCAGACCGTCTACGCCGCCAACCCTGGCGCGGTCGCCGCGCCGACTGCCGGCCTCCACTTCACGGAGGAACTCCTCGAGGAAATTCGGGATGCCGGAATCGAAACCGCCTATCTGACCCTCCACGTCGGGCTCGGCACCTTCCGTCCGGTGTCGGTAGAGGAGATCGCTGACCACGAGATGCACGAGGAGTGGTACCGCTTTTCAGAAAACACCGCGGCCGCGATCAATAAAGCTCTCGACGAGGACCGCCGCATCGTCTGTGTCGGCACCACCTCGGTGCGGGCGCTCGAAGGCGCGCTGGCGGTGGGAGATGGCCGGGTAAGACCGGGCGACGGTTGGACCAACCTCTTCATCACCCCGGGCTTCGCCTTCCGCGGGGTCGGCGCCATGCTGACCAACTTCCACCTGCCGCGCTCCACGCTGCTGATGCTGGTCAGCGCCCTGGCCGGCCGCGAGCGGATCCTCGCCGCCTACGCCGAAGCGATATCCGAACGATACCGTTTCTTCTCCTACGGCGACGCCATGCTCATCATTTAACGAGGGTCGGGGAGTGCTCGATCATGCTTTGCCCGTAACGGTGCGCCGCCTGCGAGCCGCTCATTCGCTTCGAAGAGCCTTCAGCGGATCGACCTGTGAGGCTCGCCGCGAGGGGAGATAACACGCGGCAAGTCCCACACCACCGCACAGCAATGCGGATGTAGCGAAGGTCAAAGCATCGCGCGGGGCGATATCGAAGAGCAACGTGGAGAGGTACCGCGTCAAGGCCAGGGAAAACGCCAGGCCCAATACGACACCGGCCAGGACCGCCGGGAATGCCTTGGCGACCACCGACCTGAGAATGTCGCGCTGTTGGGCACCGAGGGCCACTCGAATCCCGAACTCACAGGTTCTCTGGACCACGGAGTAGGAAACAACGCCAAAAACGCCGATGATTGCCAGAATCAGGGCCAGGGACGCAAAGACGCAGAAAAGGAAGGTGCGGAAGCGGGGCGAGACGAGTGAGGCCGAGATGTACTCATGCATGCTCTGAGGTCTCGTCAACGCGATGTCCCGGTCGATCTCACGAATCTGTTCTCTGAGGGTGGGGGCCAGATCGGAAGGCTGGGACATCGAACGGACGAGCAGGAAGCAGGTCCTCCAGGGCTTCTGCGCGTAGGGAAGGTAGATCTCTGAACGCACCCCGGCATCCAGGCCGACCTGTCGGACATCGCCGACCACGCCGACGATCTCGATCTCTGGGTTGGCGTCCGAGGAATCGTCGGAGACGAGCCGTATCCGCCGGCCGAGAGGACTTTCACCGGGCCAGTCACGGCTTGCCATCGCTTGATTGATGATGACCACGGATGGGTTGCCCTCGCGATCGGCCTCGGTAAAGGAACGACCTTCGAGCAGCTGCATCCCCATGGTTCGGAAATAGTCCGGGGTGACCGAGTTGTAGCCGGCATTTGGATATTTCGATTGAGCCGGTCGCGGGCGGCCGACAATCACGTAATCGAGGTTGAGCTGGATCTCGTGGGTCGGGATCGTCGAGGCCAGGGCCGCCGATTGAACGTTGGGCAGGCGCGACACCCGCTCGACAGCCTCGCTGTAGAATTGCAGTCGCTCGTCGATGTCGTTGTAGCGTTGGGTATTCAGATCCAATCGGCCCGCTGTCACGCCCTCGGGCTTGAATCCCGGATCGACGCTGTTCAAACGCAAAAAACTCTGGAAGAGCAGAGCGCCGGCCACGAGCAGTACCTGGGCCAGCGCGATTTCGGCAATCACCAGGGCGGCGCGGATCCTGCGCCGCCGTTTGTCTTCGGTTGTCGCGCCAAACTCCCGGATGCCTCCACGAATGCCTGTTCGAGTGACCATCAGGGCTGGGGCAATACCGACCGCGACGCCGGTGACCAACGACATGAGTACGACGAAAATCAGCACCCGGGCGTCGAGCTGAACCTCCTGGAGGCGGGGGATCCCCTCCGGATTGAGAGTGCGCACGAGCTGTAATCCCAATGTCGCCAGGAGGACTCCCCCGACCCCGCTGAGAATGCTCAAGAGAGTGCTTTCGGTGACGAGCTGTCTGACCAGACGGAGCCGTCCCGCCCCGAGGGCCGACCTGATCGAGATTTCCGGTTGCCGGACCGTTGCCTGGGAAAGCAACAGGTTGGCCACGTTGGTGCAGGCGATCATGTGCAGGCAGGCAATCGCCGCGAGCAGAACCAGGAGAGAGGGTCGGATACGCCCGACGATCTGCTCGTAAAGCGAAATGATGACGATGTCGCGCCCGAGATTGGTGTCGGGGTATTGTTGCTCGAGCTCGTGCGCGATCGCCGACATCTCGGCCTGGGCGCGTTCAACGGTGACATTCGGCTTGAGCCGAGCCACCGTCCGCAGCCAGGTACTCTGCCGAAGCGAGTCATCAAACGGGGGTTCATAGGCCAGGGGCGTCCAGAGATCCACGCTTCCGGGGAAATCGAATCCTGCAGGCATGATGCCGACGACCGAGAAACTGAATCCGTTGAGCACGACATCGTGCCCGACGATCGATGGATCGGCGCCGAACTGACTCGTCCAGAGCCGATGGGTCAATACGGCGACATGGTGTGAGCCCT
>CAYRFI010000060.1:22061-26349 GCA_964423595.1 uncultured Thermoanaerobaculia bacterium
CCGAACTGACTCGTCCAGAGCCGATGGGTCAATACGGCGACATGGTGTGAGCCCTCATGATCATCGGCCGGAAGGAGCACACGGCCGAGGGCGGGAACCACCCCCATCGTGGCGAAGAAGTCTCCCGATACCCTCGCGCCACGCAACCGCACGGCGTTGGAGCTGCCGGCCAGGACGTAGGAAAACCTTTCGTAGGCCGCCAACTGATCGAACGATTCGCTTCGCTCGCGCCAATCACAGAAATCCGGAGGTGAGACCTCTTCCCTGTCGGTGTTGAAGTGCGGGTAGGTGTTCCAGAGGGTAACGATCCGGTCAGAACCCGGGAACCGCAGCGGCCGAAGAAGCACGCCGTCCGCCACGCTGAAGATGATCGTGCTGGCTCCGATCCCGAGCGTCAGGGACAAGACCGCAACCGCCGTGAAACCGGGTTTCCTGACCAGCGACCGCAATCCGTAACGGATGTCCTGAATGATCGTATCCATCAAATCCCCCAGCATCAGCGTGGGTCGTCCATCACCCTTCGCAACCAGCGTGCCAAGAGTATCGATGCCGCAAATATCGTAGATGGAGCTGGTTACAGATCCAACCCTATGAGGCCGATCGGCGCCTTCTGTCCGCACCCGGGAATAGGCTGCCCGGATTCGAACAGCCGGGTGGCCTCGAGGTGGCGCCACTCCAGAGAACCTTGACGGAGCCACTTCCTCGGTGTCTCCCGAGGAATTGCGGGAGGGGCGCTGGTGACTGGGTGTGCTGACGGAAGGGACCGCCACGGCGCCCGGACGCCGTCACGGTCGATGGGGTGGGGGATGTTGTTGGGGTGTTCACGGTATCAACGAATCGGTTTGGATGGATTCTCGTGGTGGGAAGGCTCATCGTCCCGAAACCGCGACGGGGCGGCCGCAGTCGATTCTCCGGGGAACGGAACTCTGAAGCCACTTTTCGTTGACCTCCTGTGCTTCTCGTATGTCCGGACCGGTGGTCCCGGTTACAGAGATCTACGAAAGGGCGTCAAAGAGGTTCAGCTCTCGGGAGCATTTTTTCGATTCTCAGCCGATGGCTTCCGTTCCTCATCCTCGCCGAGGATTCGGTGGGCTGGGGTTTCGAGATCGTCCATCTGTCCGTTCTTCACCGCCCAGATGAAAGCCGCCAAAAAAAGTAGCGCCAGCAGCAGCGCGAACGGAAGGGCGATGTAGACGGCGGACACGTGCGCATTGTATCGCCGCATCGCCCAAATCAGTGTTGAGTTTTGAGTTATGAGTTTTCAGTTTTCCCCCAACCCACCCGTCGAATGCGGGGAGGGGTGGATGGGAACTCAAAACTCAAAACTAAGAACTCAGAACTTCAGAAGGTTCGTGCTCGATATGAGCTGAGCACTACCGTCATCGAGCTGAGCGGCATCAGAATGGCAGCGAGCAACGGGCTCATGTGACCGGTGACGGCGAAGCTCACGGCAACCACGTTGTAGGTGAGTGAGAACACGAGGTTGCGGCGGATCACGCCGAGGGTGCGGCGGGAGCCGCGAAGGAGATCGACCACCGGCTCGAGGCCTGGCCGACCCAGATACACGTCGGCGGCGGCCAGGGCCGCCTCGGCGCCGCCGTGGACCCCGATCCCGACCGTCGCCGCGGCCAACGCCGCGGCGTCGTTGACGCCGTCCCCGACCATCGCCACAGGCGCGCCCGTTGCCGCTTCACGGACCGCTTCCAGCTTGTCCTCGGGGGTCGCTGCGCCGCGCGCGGCGGCCGCTTCGATGCCGAGCTGGTCGGCGACGGATCGAACCACCGCCGGGTGATCGCCGGAGAGGATCTCGACCTGCCATCCGCCGGCGCGGATGGCTGCAACCGAGTCCGCGCTGTCGGCGCGCAGCGGGTCGCCGATACCGGCAACGGCGACCACCTCGCGGTCGACCACCACGGCCACCGGACTGAGACCCTCGTTGGCGAAAGCCTCCGCCACGGTGGCAGCCCCCCCGGGGAGCCCGCCGAATTCGCGGGTGATGTAGGACGTCGAGGCGACGATGATGTGCCGGCCGTCGCAGATGCCGCTGATTCCGGCGCCGGTGATCTCCTCAACCTCACTGGCCTCCGGCACCTCATCTTCGGTCAAACCACCGCTGAGGGCACGAGCCACCGGGTGGGCCGAGTGCCGTTCGATCGCGGCCACCAGAGGTTTGACACTCTCGTCGCCCCACCAGCGGAGGACTCCGAGACGACCCTCGGTGAGGGTGCCGGTCTTGTCGAGGAGCATGCGTCCGGGACGGGCAAGGTTTTCGAGGGCGTCACCGCCCTTGATCAGGATCTTCTTGCGTGCGGCGTGTCCGATCGCGGCGCTGACCGCCAGTGGGGTGGCGAGACCGAGTGCACACGGGCAGCTGACGATCAGGAGCGCGACCGCGTGCCCGACCGCGCGCTCGGGGTCGAGCACGAACCACACGCCGAGGGTGATCGCCGCCAGGACGAGCACGATTGCCACGAACCAGCCCGAGATCCGATCTGCCAGCAGCACCACCGGCGCGCGACGCATCGCGCCTTCTTCGACCAGCCGCATCAGGCGCCCGACCCGGGTATCCTCGCCGGTGACCCGTACCTCCACCAGCAGCCGACCACCGAGGTTGACGGTGCCGGCGTGGACCGGGTCGCCAACCGCGACCGGTTCGGGCAGCGATTCGCCTGTGAGCAGCGAACGGTCGAGAGTCGAAAAGCCCTCGATGACGACCCCGTCGGCCGGAATCGAGTCGCCGGCCCTGACTTCGACGGTATTGCCGGGACTGAGCGCCTCGAGCGGAACCTCGCGCACCCCATCTGAATCCACCAAGCGTGCGACGGCCGGCGCGATCGAGAACAAAAGTTCGGTCGAGCTCGCCGCCCGCCGCTGCTGTCGTCGTTGCAGGAAACGGCCCACCAGGAGGAAGAAGATCAACGCCGTTACCGAATCGAAGTAGATCTCGCCGGCGCCGCGAACCGTGTTGATCGCGCCCTGGATGAAGCCGGCGAGGATGCCGATCGCGATCGGCAGATCCATGTGCAGGGTGCGGGTCTTGAGCGACCCCCACGCGCCGCGGTAGAAGACCGAAGCGCACCAGACGACCGAAGGCACCGCGAGGGCCAGGCTGAGCCACCGAAACAAAGTCCTGAACTCGTCGGTGATGCCCTGGAAACGGCCGCCATAGAGCGCGAAGGCGATCAGCATGACGTTGCCGGCGATCGCACCTGCGGCAGCGACACGGATCAACAGCCTGCGCTCCTCTCGTCGCGCCATGTCCCGCGCCTCCACGCCGCGGTAGGGGTGGGGCGCATAGCCGATCGAGTCGAGGAAACGAGCCACCTGCGACAGGGGTGTCGTCTCGGGGTCCCAGGTGACGGTTGCGAGCGAGCGGCCGAGGTCGAGCCGCACCTCGGCGACGCCGTCGACCACCACCGTCAGCTTCTCCACCAGCCACACGCAGGCGGCGCAGTGGACGCCCTCCAGATAGAGCTCGACCGTCGCCAGACCGGTGGGCAGCGAACGACTGTAGAGCCGGTGGAACGCGGGATCGTCGAACTCGGTGAAGCCCCTGCCCGACCGGTGTGCCGGCTCCTCAGGGGCCGCGATGCGTGACTTGATGTCGTAGTAGCCGTCGAGTCCGTGCTCGTGGATCACCTCGTAGGCGACCCGGCAGCCGTTGCAGCAGAATTGCTGGCCGGCATCGGGCTCCACCAGCCCGGGAGGGACGGGGAGAGAGCAGTGATCACACTCGACAGGCATCGGGGGGATTCTCTCACGCGACGCCCCCAAACCCGAGGTTGCTCTGTTGTGGCGGCGGGCGTCCCTCCTGTCGGTTCGGTGGGTGGCCCTGATGGTCACCGTCGGGAATTGGTCCATCTTCCGTTCAAGGGATTGCTCAGCAGGTAGCGTGCGCAATCATCAGGCGGCTGCGATCATCTCGATCACATCTCCCGATCTTGAACGTGAGCCCTTGACCCCAACTCTTGAGATCGTTATGCTCCGTTTACACTCTTGTGGGGTCCCCGAACCGGTTCCGTTGCCCCGATCCCCGGGAACTCTGCAGGGTGCAAATTCAAAGCCCGGCAAAAACCTTCAGAGCCCAACCATGAGCACGCTAACACCCGTCGTGTGAGCGTGCGATCCAAGCACGATAACAATCTTGCCGGATGATCCTTTCACGAGATGCATTAATCTGGGGACAGGAGACATGCGACGAAAAGCTGAGGACATTACTCATTCTGTTAGCACGCTTTCGGAGCACGTTTTCATCCGAATCGTTAGTATCGCTAACAGTAGTTAGGCA
>CAYRFI010000061.1:0-26160 GCA_964423595.1 uncultured Thermoanaerobaculia bacterium
TACGGCAAGGACGCCCGGGGGCTGATCCGCCAGCACCAGTTCCACAAGGTGGAGCTGGTTCATTTCGTTCGGCCCGAGGAGTCATGGGATCGTCTCGAAGAGCTTTGTGGGCACGCCGAGGCGATCCTTCAGGGACTCGACCTGCCGTATCGCGTCGTGACACTGGCGAGCGGCGACCTCGGTTTCTCGGCCGCCAAAACCTATGACCTCGAGGTTTGGCTGCCGGCCCTCAACTGCTACCGAGAGATTTCGTCCTGCACCAACTTCACCGATTTCCAGGCCCGCCGTGCACGCCTCCGCTTCCGGCCGTCAGATGGCGGCAAAGCACGCCATCTTCACACCCTCAACGGCTCTGGGCTGGCCGCCGGCCGCACCATGGTGGCGGTGCTCGAGAATTACCAGCAGGCTGACGGCTCGGTGGTCGTACCCGAAGTCCTCCGCCCCTACATGGGCGGCCTCGAGGTCATCGAACCCAGCTGAAGATCCAGCGCCCATTGAATACGGCGTCGCGAATCGTCACAACCACAAAGGCACAAAGGCACCAAGATCCACACAAAGAAAATCCTTCGTGAAATCCTTTGTGGCTTGGTGTCTTCGTGTTTGCGGCGGAAGAATGGAACCCGACTTACTCCGAGGTCGGTAGCTCCAACTGGTCTGAAATCGTCGCCATGGCGTCCCGGACGAACTCGATGTGTTCGCCGAGGTCGACCCCGAGCTCTTCGGCACCACTGCGGACGTCGTCTCGGTTGACGCCGCGGGCAAAGGCCTTGTCCTTGAGTTTTTTCTTGACCGATTTCACTTTCACCTCGGCTATCGCCTTGTCGGGACGCACCAGCGCGCAGGCGGTGAGGAAACCCGAGAGTTCGTCGACCGCAAAGAGCGTCTTGGCGGCACGGCTGTCCCGCGGCACGCCCATGTAGTCAGCGTGCGAAGCGACGATCCGCACCCATTCTT
The DNA here is from genome assembly GCA_964423595.1 of uncultured Thermoanaerobaculia bacterium. GTDB lineage: Bacteria > Acidobacteriota > Thermoanaerobaculia > Thermoanaerobaculales > Sulfomarinibacteraceae > Sulfomarinibacter. Next base: position 955 of record CAYRFI010000061.1, read on the forward strand.
CCGGCCAACCCCGTTGGCGGAGAATCTCGGTGCCGACATGAAGATGGGTTTGTTCGGTCGGGTTCTGTTGATAGTCGAAATCGTGGATCAGACCGATCGCGGCCCACATTTCCTCGTCTTCACCGTACACTCGCGCATAGGCGCGCATTGCCGCTTCGACACCCAGGGCGTGCTTGATCAAGCTCGGGTTGTCGGTGTACTCGGTGAGCAACGCCCACGCGTCCTCGCGAGTCGGTTTCTGGCTCATCGTCCCCTCCGATGAGTGAGTATAACGCTCGCCCCTTGTTCGAGTCCGCGGCCGCGCCCTCGCTCGAGCTTGCGCCATACACGACCATGACGGCCTTCGATTCCCCAATTTCGAAACGCGTTCTCACAATTCATGCAGATTGCACAAATTTTTCTATGCGAATCGCATATTTCTCCTTGACTTTTTAAAAATTCGGTCCCAACATTCACCAAACGACACACTTGGAGGCAACACCGTGCCAAAATCAGCTGCCGAGATCCTCGCTCACGCCAAGCAAGAGAAAGTTCATTTCCTGAGGCTCCAGTTCACCGACATCGACGGCATTATCAAGAACGTCGAAGTCCCCGAAAGTCAGTTCGAGAAGGCCCTTGACGGTCAGATCATGTTCGATGGCTCCTCGATCGAAGGTTTCACCCGCATTGAGGAATCGGACATGCTCCTGGTGCCCGATCTCGAGACCTTCCAGATCTTCCCGTGGGAGGCCAACCAGGGCAAGGTCGGGCGTCTGGTTTGCGACATCGCCAACCCGGACGGCAGCTTATTCGCCGGCTGCCCGCGCGGAGCACTGAAACGCGTCGTTGCCAAAGCCGAGTCGATGGGTTTCACGATGATGGCCGGGCCCGAGGCCGAGTTCTTTCTCTTCCAACGTGATCTCAACGGAGAAGCGATTGCCGCCACCCACGACTCCGGCGGCTATTTCGATCTCAGCCCGCGCGACCTCGGCGAGGAGGCGCGAAGGGACATCACGCTGGTGCTCGAGGCGATGGGTTTGGAAGTCGAGGCCGCCCACCACGAGGTCGCGCCCGGACAGCACGAGATCGACTTCAAGTACGGCGAGGCTGTAGCCACCGCCGACGCCGTCGTGACCTTCCGCTTCGTGGTCAAAAAGGTGGCCCTGATGCACGGCCTCCACGCCACCTTCATGCCGAAGCCGCTGGCCGGGGTCAACGGCTCCGGTATGCACACCCATCAGTCGCTATTCACCGCGACCGGCGAGAACGCTTTCTACGACGCGGATGGCGATTGGCAGCTGTCGAAGGTCGGACGCGCCTACATCGGCGGCCTCCTCGACCACGCCCGTGCCTACGTCGCATTGACCAACCCGCTGGTCAACTCCTACAAACGTCTGGTGCCCGGTTACGAAGCCCCAGTCAATGTCGCCTGGTCGGAGAAAAACCGCTCGCCGATGGTCCGGGTTCCGGCAAGGCGCGGCATTGGCACCCGCTGCGAGGTTCGGATACCGGACCCGTCCTGCAACCCCTACCTCGCGTTTTCTGCCATGCTCGCCTCGGGTCTCGACGGCATCGAGCGTGAGCTCGACTGCGGCGAACCGGTCAACCGCAACATCTTCGACATGAGCCAGCGCGAGAAGAAACGCCTCAAGATCGTACAGCTCCCAGCGAGTCTGGACGAGGCCCTCGACTTCATGGAGAAGGACAAGATGCTCCGCGAGGCGCTTGGCGACCATATCTTCGACCATTTTCTCTACAACAAACGGACCGAGTGGTCGGAGTACATCAAGGAGATCCACGACTGGGAGCTCGAACGTTACCTCGATCGATACTGAGCGACTCTACTCCGACGAAGCCCCGCTGAAACGGCGGGGCCATTTTTGTGCCGGGCGGGTACGAATCATGGATAGATCGACGGTCGAACGTTGACCCGAACCTCGGCGACACCGCTGACTGTCGAGGCGACGCCCGTGATCTGCTCACGCACCTTGGATTCGTAGGCAAGAGGAGCCTCCACATCGATGAAAACGACGCCATCCGCCGCCGAGGTTCGAGCTCCCGGCCACTCGCAGATCACGGCGCTCCGAACTCGTGCCGCCAAGAGCAGGTTTTGCAGGGCGGCCCGAGAAGCTGCTGTCGTCTCGAAGCACGGTCCGTTGGCCGTCGTGTGGCAAATGATCTCAACCGCACACTCGACCTCCATGCCGCCGACGTTGATCACCAGGTCGTAGAGCGACGGGTCGACGGTATCAACGCCATAAAGGGAAAGGGCCCAGTGGCGGCGCTCGTCGTCATCCTTCTTGAGGATTCGACGCGCTTCCTTTTCAGTAATGGCTTCACGGTTCATTTCGAGACGGACCCGGTCCTCCATATCGGCGATGATCCTGACCTTGAGGACATGGCTGACGCCGCGGAGAAAGAAGTGACCGGCAAGGCCATGGTAGACAACGTTGTCGCCCTGAACCTGCTCGAGGAGAGCCTGCTCAATAAAGGCAACGTACCGTTCTTTGCCATGCGAGAACCGTTCAAGCACGGACGGTGCGTCGTGAAGTGCACGGACAAGGCGGATTTCCGGGATGTTGAAATCTTCAGAGGCCTGCAGGAGAATGTCGCGCGAGAGCAACGAGTAGCCCAGCCTGTCGGCGACCTTTTCTGCGATTTCCTTGCCGCGTGAGTACGAGCCGCGTGAGATTGTGATGATGGCCATTTTCTACGCTCCAAGAACTCGGGCTGAGGAGTGTACCACCACGGGTCCTGAACGAAAGAGCTCGACGATGGCGCTTTTGAGCCCAAAATGTTACAAACGAGTAACATCACACGACCGAAACCGACTCCGGCTCACATACCCCTGTTACGCTCGATTCGTCGAAGAATCAGAGAGTTGCGCTGCCTGCGGCAAATCCACGCTGTGGCATACATCTTGCGAGATTCTTCATTGGCCCCGGTGCCGTGGATGACCTCGTTCCCGAACACGAAACGGTCATCCCTCCGACACGAGGCAGTGTTGTTGCAAACCAGTGAACCCGGCGCCCAGGTGGCGAGGTGGCATCGCGCCCGAGGCGCGAGGGCGGGTACCGGCCGCCCCAAGAGCTCTGGCAAGGCGGCTCGCGGGCACTCCAATCACAACCACGGCGTACACGTGTCCAACCACAGGTCCTCGATCAAAAAGTGAGTAACGGGGGTCCCAGATCCATGCCCATCATCACGATTTCTCGAGGGATTTGCAGCGGCGGCGCACAGTTGGCGGAGGCGCTCCACGAACGCCTCGGCTGGAAGATCCTCAGTCAAGAGGTCGTGTCAACCGCCGCGGCACAGGCCTACCGGATGTCCGAACAGGAGCTGTTTCGAGGGCTCTACCTGCCGGACAATTTCTTCGAACGCTTCACCCACCGCAAGACCCGCTACCTTCTCGCCACCCAGGCGACGGTTACCGAGCTCCTCGCTGACGGCAACGGCATTTACCACGGCCTTGCCGGCCAGTTCCTGTTCGCCGACTTGTGTAACGCCTTCAAGGTGCGGATTGTCGCGCCGATCGAGTATCGAATCGAGATGGCGATGCAGCGATTCGGGCTGAAGAAGGACGAGGCGAGGCGGCATGTCCAAGACGCCGACGAATACCGCTCTCGTTGGGGGCGCCAGATCTTCCACGCCGATATCACCGACGCCGACCTTTACGACCTCGTCGTCAACCTCGAAAACATGAGTATCGACAGGGCCGCGACAATGATTGCCGAGCTCATGGATGGTGCCGATTACCAACCCACTCCTCAGTGCATTCAGGAATATCGGGACTTCGCTCTCGAACGACGTGTGAGGGCGGAACTCTTTTTCAACTCGCCCTTTTCTCCCGAAATCGCGCACGTCGAGGTCCGAAACTCCGAGGTCGTTCTCTCCGGGGGCAAATCGTTTGCGGCGTCCGAGAAAGGACTGATCGATTTTGTCGGCAACATCCGCGGGGTCGAGAAGATCACGACGGTACACGGGACGGTCGGTGCCGTCGATGTCCGGCTCGACCCCGAATTCGCTCTTTCGTCAAGCGACGCGAAGGCAGCCGACGTCATGTTGCCGCCCGAGAAATACCCACACTGCAGGCTGAGCTGCACGATCCGCGAGGCCGTCGTAGCCCTCAGCGCGTCGGCTGTCAAGCTGCAGGACGGTTTCATCATGCTGCCACGCTATGTCCTGGTTCTGGATGACGAGGACCGCCTCGTGGGCGTGGTCAGCCGGCGCGAGCTCCTCAAGGGACTGATCCCGCACCTCCGGGATGATCGGGAGACCGAGGCCCACATAAGAGAGCTGGTCCCCTTCGGCGGAAGCATGCCGAGCGAGGTCACGATCCATTGGACCTCGTTGTTCTCGCGTGCGGCGATCGAAGCCTCCACCACGCCGATCGAGAAAGTCATGGTTCCAATCAAGGGCACCGTCCAGGTCGATGACACCTTGTCGACGGTGGTCTCGACGATGCTCTTCCACGGTGTCGATCTAGTCGCAGTCCTCGACGGCGAAAGGGTAGCGGGGGTGGTTCTGATGACCAATATCTTCGACATCATCGCCCAGTTCATCATGGAGTACGGACAGCCCCGCAGCGCCGACGGTGGCAAGGACGGCACCGATGGCTGAAACGGTAACCACCGAAAGCACCGAAACCGATTCGAAGACCCGTCGTCGCTGGACCGTCCGATTTCGGAGAAAACCCGAATCGACCGTTGACTGGAAACGCATCATTTTCCTCCTTCTCGGTGTCTCGTTGTTCTTCGCAGTCTTTCTGTCACCACCGTGGCCGGACGCCATCGACCCGATGGGGGAGGCCTTCGAGCTCAGCTCTCAGGGCAAGGCGGCGCTTGGTCTGTTTCTCCTGGCCGCCGTGTGGTGGGTCTTCGAGGTGTTGCCGATCGGAGTCACGAGCATTACCATCGCGGTCATCCAGGCGCTCTTCCTGATCCGCCCGGACGTGATGCTGGTCGGAGAAGTCGCACCGGTCGGCGGCGCCGAGCTTGCCTTCAAGGAGTTCATGCATCCATCGGTCTGGTTCATATTCGGATCGATCGTCATCGGCATGGTCTTCACCAAAACAGGGCTGACGAAGCGATTGGCTTACAAGATGCTGGTCCTGGTCGGCGAGAAGACGAGCCGCATTTACCTCGGCTGCTTCGTCATGACCGCCATGCTGACCCATGTCATGGCCCACACCGCGGTCGCCGCGACGATCTTCCCCCTCCTGGTTGCGATCTACCGCCTCTACGAAGAGGGAGACGAACCGACGAATTTCGGCAAGGGGCTGTTCATAGGCATGGCCTACGTCGCCGGCGCCGGCAGCATCATCACCCTGCTCGGCGCGGCCCGCGGCGCGGTCGCGCTCGGTTTCTACAAAGAGATCACCGGCCAGAACGTCACCTTCTTCGGCCTCACCTGGTACATGTTCCCTATCGGATGGGCGATGGTCTTCGTGTTGTGGGTCTTTTTCATGATCTACTACAAACCGGAGCGCGCATCTATCCCGGGCCTCCGCGAGCGCGCCAAAGACCTCTATTCGCGGCTCGGGCCGATCACCGCCAAGGAGATTCAGGCCGCGGTCATCGTCGTCGGGGCGGTCTCGGTCATGAGCCTACGGTCGTTCGTACCGGCGCTCAAGAGCGTTGACAAGAGTGGAGTGATCCTGCTCGCGACGGTGCTCTTCTTCGTTCTCAAGATTCTCGACATCGGCGACCTCGAAAATGTGCCGTGGAACATCATTTTGCTCTTCGGGGGCGCCATGAGCCTCGGCTACTGTCTGGTGCTGACCGGTGCCGCCGACTGGCTCGCCATCAACACCGTGTCCATGCTCAAGACCGCGCCGGCCCTGGTCTTCATCCTCGGTATGACGTTCTTCGTCCTGATGATGACAAACTTGATCATGAACGTGGCCGCTATTGCCATTTGTCTTCCGGTCGCGCTCAAGGTCGCGCCATATCTCGGGGTCGGTGGTGAGGTGATCCTCTTCGGTGCCCTGGTTGCCGCCGGGATGCCCTTCTTGCTGCTGGTCGGCGCCGCCCCCAATGCCATCGCCTACGAGAGCAAACAGTTCACGTCGGGTGAGTTTTTCAAGGCCGGGATTCCAGCCAGCCTGCTGTTGATGGTGCTGGTCGCCGTATTCGTGGTCTTCATCTGGCCGCTGATGGGCATGGAGGTGACTATCCCGACACCATGAGCTGGGAGATGCCTCACTTCTGGGCCAACGAATCGGGAGGTTTCGATTGCCGACCTCAAAGCTGATATCAGGATATCGACGGTTCAGAGAAAAGTTCGACTCCGACCATGAGGTGTTCAAAAAGCTGGCCGAAGAGGGTCAGAATCCAAAGGTCTTGTGGATCGGCTGCTCGGACTCGCGCGTCGTGCCGGAGCTGATCACCGGCGCCGATCCCGGCGAGCTCTTCGACGTCAGAAACATCGCCAACGTGGTACCGCCGGCCGCCTCTGCGGCCTGCGCAACTGGCGCCGCGGTCGAGTACGCGGTGATCCACCTCAAGGTGCGCCACATCGTGGTCTGCGGCCACACCGAGTGCGGAGGGATCAAGGCGCTCGACACACCACCGGATCCGGACAGCGAGCCGCATATCACCTCCTGGCTCGAGTTCGCCCGGCCAGCCCTTGAAAAAGTCCTCGGCTCTGATGTTCCCGAGTCGGACCGCTACCTCGAAACGATCAAAACCAACATCCTGATGCAATGCGAAAACCTGCGGTCCTACCTGTGCGTCGCCGACCGCGAGCAGGCCGGCTGGGTTTCGATCCACGCTTGGTTGTATGATCTGCACACCGGGGACATTTCGGAATATGACGAAGGCAGCGGGGTCTGGGGTACTATCGCCGAATCCGTCGCGGACCTGGAATCCTAGAAACACACTCGCTTCTCCTCGGACGCGACGCTCGATTGGGAGTTCGCCGTCGGTCATGAAGAACCAGTCGATATCCAACGGTGCTCTGGCCGAGGCCCTCTTCGCGCTCGCCGATTCGGAGCCCCCCGGCGACCGGCGGCTGGCGCTGCTGCGAGCCGGATACACCGCCTTCGACTCTCCTGGGGCAGCACGACGGGAGCTGTTGCGGAACGCGTCCCCCTGGCTCCAACCTCTGATCTCGCAACTCGTGGCCTGCCGAGGTGAAGACGCGTTGCAGGCCGCTGTCCAACGTCTTCAGGGCGGTGAGAACTCGCGGCGCCGTCCCGCCCGTCAGGGCTATCTCAGCCGCGTTGAGATGACCGAAATCCTTCGCTCCGGACCCGAGGATCTCCATCCTCGACGATTTCGCGGCGCCTGTCACTGGCACACCCGTCACTCCGACGGCAAAGCGGCACTCGAGACCATGGCGCGGGCGTGTGGCCGACGAGGCTATGCCTGGTCGATGGTCAGCGACCACTCCCGCGGCCTTGAGGTCGCGTCGGGGCTCGATCGGGAAGGAGTCCGCCTCCAGCGCCGGCGTGTCGAGCGCTGGTATGATCAGCATGGCGAGGACCACCGTCTCTTTCAGGGGCTCGAGGTCGAGGTCCTGATCGACGGCACCCTCGATGTGCCGAAGGGTGAGCGCCTCGAGGTCGACTGCGTTATCGCCGCCGTCCACAGCCATTTCGACCCTGACCGAGATCAGACCGAACGTCTCCTGCGCACCGTCCAAACGCCCGAGGTGCACATCCTTGGTCACCCCCGCGGTCGTCACTTCCATCATCGTCCGGGGCTCAAGGCACGTTGGGAAACCGTTTTTTCGGCTTGCGCCGCTGCCGGCGTGGCGGTCGAGATCAACGGTTTCCCGCGCCGCCAGGATCTCGACCCCGACCTCGCCCGCCTCGCCGTGAAAAACGGCTGTGAAATCGTTCTCTCCTCCGACGCCCACGCCGTACCGCATCTCGAGTTCGATCGCTACGCCGCGGCCATCGCGATGCGTGCCGAAGTCCCGCGCGAAAGGATCCTCAATATCCTCCACGCCGACGAGTTCGAAGCGTGGCTGAAAAGGTAGCGAAGCTATGAGCGCGTCTCGCCTCGGCGACACCACCGGGTAGCGCCTACCGCTGCGACGTGCAAGGTACCACCCCTCACATTGTTTGATAAACCGCCCTCAAGGCAAGAACGCCTCCAGGGTAAACAATGTGAGGGGTGGCACCTGTGTCGTCGATGCGGCATCGCGCGCCTCAACGGACCTAATACAGCGGGAACTTCGCAGTCAGCGCGTGGACCTCAGCTTTGACGGCTCCCATCTCGCCCGCGAACGCCGTCATCTTGGCCTTGTCCTCCTTGTCCTCGTCGGCCCGCAGGACCCTGTCGATGAGCTCCGCGATCTTCTCCATTTCGGCCAGCCCCATCCCTCTGGTGGTGACGGCCGGGGTACCGATGCGGAGACCGGAGGCGATGTAGGGCTTGCGGGTGTCGAAAGGCACGGTGTTCTTGTTGACGGTGATGTCGGCGAGACCCAACCAGCGCTCGGCCTTCTTGCCCGAGATAAAGTCTGCCCCGAGGTCAACCAGGAAGAGGTGGTTATCGGTGCCGCCCGAGACGATCCGCCAGCCGCGCTTCTTGACCGCTTCGCACAACGCCGCCGAGTTTTCGATCACCCGCTTCTGGTACGCCTTCCACCCGGGCTCCATGGCCTCGGCGAAGGCCACCGCCTTGGCGGCGATGACATGCATCAACGGGCCACCCTGAACCCCCGGGAACACCGCCTTGTCGATCGCCTCGGCCCAATCGGCGCCGCACAGGATGATGCCTCCGCGAGGCCCGCGCAGGGTCTTGTGGGTGGTCGAGGTGACGAACTGACAGTGGGGCACCGGCGACGGATGGAGGCCTGCGACAATCAAACCCGCGATGTGCGCGACGTCGGCCATGAGGAGAGTGTCGGCCTCGTCTGCAATTGCTCGCAGGCGTGCAAAGTCGATCGTCCGGGGGTACGCGGACGCGCCGCAGACGATGAGTTTGGGCCGATGCTCGAGCGCGAGCTCACGCAGGCGTTCGTAGTCAATGGTCTCGGTCTCCTTGTCGACCCCGTAGGCAACGACCTCGAACTCCTTGCCCGAGTAGTTGAGCGGATGGCCGTGGGTCAGATGGCCCCCATGGGTGAGATCCATTCCGAGCAGCGTGTCTCCGGGCTGCATCACCGCCATGTAGACAGCCATATTTGCCTGTGCGCCCGAATGCGGCTGGACATTAGCGTGCTCGGCGCCGAAGAGCTCCTTGACCCGCTCGCGCGCGAGATCCTCGCCGATGTCCACATACTGGCAGCCGCCGTAATATCGCTTGCCCGGGTAGCCCTCGGCGTACTTGTTGGTCATCACCGATCCCATCGCAGCCATTACGGCCGGCGACACGAAGTTTTCCGAGGCGATGAGCTCGAGGCCCTCGTTCTGACGGCGTCGTTCGTTCTCGAGCGCTTGCGCCACCTCGGGATCAGCCGCTTCCACCAGTTGATTGTGAACTGAAAAGAACTGCTCTTTGAGACTGCCGGTCATGATCCCTCCCGCTCGATCTTCTCCACCCGCCGCTGATGGCGGCCCCCCTCGTAAGGCGTTTCGAGGAAGATCCGCACCATCTGCTCGGCGACTCCGGGTCCGGTGGCCCGCGCGCCGATGCAAAGCACGTTGGCGTCATTGTGGCGTCGCGCCATTTCGGCGGTAAAAGCGTCGTGGCACAGGGCGGCCCGCACCTGCGGGTGGCGGTTGGCCGCCAGGCTCATGCCGATACCGGTGCCGCAAATGAGGATTCCCCTCTCGGCCTCGCCAGCAGCCACGGTCCCAGCGACTGCGTGCGCGAAGTCCGGATAGTCGACCGGGGTCGTGTCCGCAGGGCCGAGGTCGCGGACCTCATGCCCAACCTCGGCGATGAGTTCGACGAGCCGTGCCTTGAGGTCGACCCCCGCGTGGTCGGAGGCAATGACGATCATGGAGTCCTCCTAGATATCCTGGTCCGGCGATGGTAACTGCAGGGCGCGGTATTCCTCGAGCGCGAAGCGATCGCTCATCCCCGCCAGATGGTCCACGATGAGCCGCGCAAAGTCGGGCGTCGAATGGTACCGTTCGGCGACGGTTGCCGCAATGCGCTTCAGCGGAAGATCACGGAGGTAGGGAAGGTCGAGCTCTTCGGCCGCACGCATCAGGAGGTAGTCGGGCAGGATCGCCGGCTCCGACCAGTAGGCCTCGAAGAGGGCCGCGATGACCCTGCGCGCCCGCCAGTCCTGACGACTGACGGGCCCCTGGTTGATGATCCTCGCGTAGATGAAGCTCTTGAGCTCGGAAAAAAGCTCTTCGACCTCGGCCGACATCCAGACCGTTGCCTGCGACACCTCGCGCGCACGCTTCAAAAAGCCCTCGTGGTCGGAGATCTTGTGACGCTCGAGAAACCGCCCGATCCGCGCCGCAGATGACTCGACCACGTCCGACACGAAGAGCCGGATGAGACCGCGGACGAGATTGTTCTGGCGAATCCAAGGCTGGTCTTTGAAGTACGTGTCGGATCCGATTTCAGCGATCACACGTTGCGAAACCACCAACTCCTCGACCGTTTCCAGATGCACCGGTCCGGCTCGCAAGCCGTCCTCGAGATCATGGGTCTGCTGTGCAATTTCGTCCGCCACCGCCACAGCCTGGCCCTCGAGGTGGCTCGGCTTGTCGAGAAAAAGGCCGTCTCGGTCGGGCACTGGAAACGGGTAGTCCACCTTCCAGGTCGTGTGCTTGAGGATGGCCTCCCGCACCTGGTCCGTGAGATTGAGGCCCGGGAGGCTGTAGCGACGTTCGAAGAGGTCCACCACCCGCAACGACTGATAGTTGTGTTTGAACCTGCCGACCGCGGAGGAGACGGTCTCGGGAAGCAAAACCTCGTCGTTGACCCCGCGAAGGATCTCGTCGAGAACCGATTCCCCGGTGTGGCCAAATGCGGTATGGCCGAGGTCATGGCCCAGCGCCGCGGCTTCCGCGAGGTCCTCGTTGAGGCCGAGCGCACGGGCTATGGTGCGCGCAAGCTGACCGACTTCGAGGGTATGGGTGAGTCGGGTTCTCGGGTGATCGCCCACATGAGGGACGAAGACCTGGGTCTTGTGCTTGAGACGACGGAAGGCGCGCGCGTGGAGGATCCGGTCGCGATCACGTTGGAACGCCAGCCGGATATCCGACGGGTCCTCCTCCACCTTCCGCCGACGCGTCGCCTCGGACGAGCGGATTGCAACCAGTGAGAGACGGCTCGCCTCGTCGGCCTCCAGTTGGATCCGGCGGCGCACAACGGATTCGGTCATGACGCGGTCTCCTCCAGGGCCAGGAGAGCGCCCACCAACCGAGTGCTGCCGGCGACCAATACCGGGTCGCTCAAGCGATCGAGACCCGTTTGAGGATCTTCAGCGCACTCAGCCCCGGCGAAGGCCGCGGCGAGGCGCTCGAGCGGCATCGCGCGCTCGTCATCGAGCCGGCAGACCACGATGTCACCGACGCGACCCCGGAGTACCTCTGCCATCGCCTCCACTGGCTTGTCATCGAGACAAGAAAAGAGAAGGTTGTGGCAGCAATCCAGCCCGCCGAGGTGTTCAGCTAAAGCTCGCGCGCCCTCGAGATTGTGCGCACAATCCATCAACACGTCGCGCCCCCTTAACCGGTGAACGCTGAGGCGGCCGGGCCAGCTCATGCCATCGAGTGCCACCTGAACTCGAGATGGTTCAAGTGGACGTATCCAACCGGCGTTCGCGGCCTCAAAAGCCAGTGCCAGGGCAAGCTCGAGATTATCAAACTGAAAGGCTCCAGATAAAGGCATGCGGACAATCGTCTCGCGACCGTCCCAGCTCACCGCAGCCCGTCCCCCACCCGCGTCTGCGCACGTGACCAGCGATCGTGCGCGGCGTGCCGCCGGGGCTCCGAGTTCCGCCACCAGGTCATCATCCACCCCCGTTCCGATCAACGAACTCTCGGCAGCCGCCAACGCGCGTCCCTTGTCTCGGGCGATCTCGGTTGGTTCGGTGCCGAGCCATCCGGCGTGATCGCTACCGATATTGGTGAGACCGGCAATGGCGCTCTCAGCCAGCCGGGTGGCGTCCCATGACCCGCCCATCCCGGCCTCGAGAACCGCTGCATCAACCTGTGCTTCAGAGAAAATGGTAAAGGCAGCCGCGGTTATGGTTTCAAAGTACGTGAGATCCGGAAACTCATCAAAACGACCGATCGCCGACTCGAACACCGAGTCCTCAACCTGGGTGCCGTTCAGACGAACCCGCTCCTCGGCGCGCAGGAGGTGAGGTGACGTGAACAGACCCGTCCTGAGACCGTGATTGCGGAGCAAGGCTTCGAGCATCGCCGCTGTCGAGCCCTTACCGTTGGTGCCAACGATCAGGATCGAGGGGAAACCGAGTTGCGGGTTGCCGCGTTGGGCGAGCGCCCCCCGCAGCTCATCCAGCCGAGGTCGGATCCGGCCCGTGGGCCGGTCGCTGAGTTTCACCGCAACATCGACAGGCATCGGGCGACGGTGTCCTTGAGCTCGGGTCGCGGGACCACCATATCCAACATGCCGTGCTCGAGGAGGAACTCTGAACGCTGGAAGCCTTCGGGCAGCGTCTGGCGGATGGTCTGTTCGATCACGCGTGGACCGGCGAAACCGATCAGGGCCCCGGGTTCGGAAATGTTGAGGTCGCCGAGCATCGCGTAACTCGCGGTTACGCCGCCCGTGGTCGGATCGGTGAGCACAGAGATAAATGGGAGATGCTTGTCTCGCATTCGTGCCAACGCCGCCGACACCTTTCCCAGCTGCATCAATGAAAGGATCCCCTCCTGCATGCGCGCACCGCCCGAGCATGACACGATAACCAGCGGCAGCCTGCGATCGACGCAACGTTCGATGGCGCGGGTCAGCTTTTCGCCGACCGCCGAACCCATCGATCCGCCCATAAATCCATACTCCATGGCGGCTATGATCGTCGGAACCTTGTTGATCTCACCCTGGGCGACCACGACGGCGTCCGTGCCGTTGAACTTCTTGTTGTATACCTTGAGCCGGTCTGGGTAAGGCTTGGAGTCCACGAAGCCGAGCGGATCGGACGAGCGGATCCTGCCAAAAAGGCGTTTGTACTTTCCGTTGTCAAAGAGCATTTTGAGCCTCAGATCGGCCGAAATCCTGAAGTGATAACCGCAGCGCGGGCAAACGTGGTGGTTGCCGGTCACCTCGCGGTGATAGAGGATCTCTCCGCAATCGGAACACTTGATCCACAGACCCTGAGACCTGCTCTTGTTGGTGGCCATCGATAGCTCCGTCTCTTTGCGGCTGCGTTCGACCCGTTTGGTATTACGGCGTCGGGTGTTCGGCCCTCAATAGGTCAGTCCTGTCGTCGCTGATGCGTGGCTCCGCGATGACAGACCCATCAACTTCCTGATTCGCCACTCTCGAGGTCGTTGGGGATCCCGAGCCGCTGGCAGGCGGCGTCGTACATTTGCCTGGCGGCTTTCTGCGCGTTTTGCAGCTCGGCAATCTTCTCCTTGACCTTCCCGAGTTCAACCTGGATCTGACCCTCGAGGTCTTGAATCTCTGTCCGTGTCTGCTCCAGGGCATCTTCGTAAAACTTCTTCTGGGCATCTGTCAGACCGGCCATATTTCCCCCCATGATCTATTGGAGTTGGAAGGGCACCCGGATCGTCACCCACACCCGGACTTTGACCCCACCCTTGGTCGCAGGTTTGTAGCGCCACTTGTAAATCGCATCCTCGGTGGCCTTCTCGAAGCCGAGATTTCGGCCTTCCACCTTGATGATTCGAACCTCCTCCACCACACCGTTGATTCCGATCAGCGCTTCGGCTGCGACCACGCCGGAAGCACCCATCCTCTCCGCGACCGGAGGGTACTTCGGCGGTTCCCGGTAAATTATCACGGGTTGTTCGACGCCCGGGCCCGGGACAACAATGTCACCCTCGCGGACCGAAGGGGTCGGAGTCGGCGGAACTGGAGTCGCCGTCGGCGGCGGCGAGGTCGGAGTCGAGGTCGGCGTCGGTGTATCTGTCGGAAGGGGAGTCGGGGTGTCGGGCGGCGTCGGAGTCGGCGGAATTGGCGTGGGTGTCGGAAACTCCTCCTCGAGGCGTTTGCGGAGTTCCTCCTCCTGCTTTGTGATTTCGGCAGCCGCCACCTCGCGGGCTCGCTCGATCAACTCCTGGTCGGACATCAACCCCACGGTCGGTTCGGGTGTTGGCGTTTCGGTGGCTGCGACGATGATCGGAACTGCCCTCGCACTCTGAGGCGATTCCGACTCTTTGCGACCGAAAAAGAACCAAACCCCTGCCGCGGCCAACAACACCACGAGCGCACCGAGCCCCATCCATAAACGTTTTTTGTTGCCGCCGGCGGTGCGGCTCCTGGTCCTGGAACCAGAATCATCAATCCTGCGTCGCGCACTTTTTGAAATCGGCGGTGTCGTTGAGAGGATGGGCTCGAGGTCGTCATCCGCCGCAAGCAACACATCAGGCTCCTCCACTGGTGGGGGCCCGGGCGAAGTTCCGGGGGGCGGTTTGACAGGAGGAGTCGGCGGAGCGGACCTCGATGGCGGCCCCGGCTGTGCCGGTGCCGAGGAAGCGTCGGCGGCGACCGCCTCGACTTTGCGGCCTGAATCGAGGCTCTCCAGGAATGACACCAGCGTTGACCGATTCGCGGACCACCCTTTCTTGTGAATGACCTTTTCGAGGTCACGTTTCATCTCTTCAGCCGACTGATATCGCTCGTCTCGATCGGCGTTGAGGGCGAGAAATATGATTCGATCGACCTCGGAATCCACCTCAGCGTTTTTCATCGACGGAGCGGTGATGATCGGGTCCCGCACCTGCTCGAGCACCGAAAGCTCGGATGTCCCCGAGAAGACCTTCTCATTGGTCAGCATCTCGAACAGCACGAGACCGAGAGAAAAGATGTCCGACCTGTGGTCGATATCTTTGCCCCACGCCTGCTCCGGTGACATGTACTGGAGCTTTCCCTTCAAGGCGCCGGCGCGCGTCTGCGACGCCTTCGAGGCGGCTTTTGCGATGCCGAAATCACAGAGCTTGACATCGCCATCGAACGAGATGAGGACGTTTTGTGGCGATACGTCCCGGTGAACCAGACCGAGGGCACGGTTGTCAAAATCGTGCTTCTTGTGGGCGTAGTCGAGGGCCGACGCCAGCAGATTGGTGATGTGGAGCGCGAGCTCGATCGGCATTTTCACATCGCGCTGACGGCACTTCTCGAGGATCGACCGAAGATCGTGTCCCTCGATGTACTCCATTGCAATGTAGTGAGAGCGGTCGACCTTGCCGAGATCATAGATGTGGATGATGTTGTTGTGGTTGAGTTGAGCGGCGAGCTTGGCTTCGTCGATAAACATGCGGACAAACTCGTCGCTGTCAGTGAGGTTGGCAAGAATGCGCTTGATGGCAACGGTCTTCTGGAACCCCTCCATGCCCATCATGCGGGCCTTGTAGACGTCAGCCATGCCACCGGTCGCGATATGTTCCTCGATGATGTATTGGCCGAATTCAGAGCCCGAAGGCGCGGGGCTTTCAGGCGCCGGTTGCGCGACGTCGGCCGGCGGTCCCTGTTTGGGAGACTTCGCCGACGGCACGACCGGAGGCGCTGTCTCCGGTTCCGCCTTTCCCTTGGCGATGGTTTGTTGAACCGGTGGCTCCGATGCAGCGGGTTTTGCAGGGGCCTCGGAAGGCGCGGATTTCCCAGTCGCCGCCGGTGGCGTGGAAGGGGCGGCAGGATGCGCGGAAGGTTTTCCTTTGACCGCTTTTTTCTTGAGGGCAGCTATGTCGAGCCCGGACAGGGTGTCCGATAGCAGCTTGTCTACTTCCTCGTCGGTCGACGAGGTCGTACGCGGTATCGGAGCTTTCTCCGTCTCGAGGATGTCGGCAAGCGCCGCATCGATCGAAAGATCTTCGGTGGTTTTTGCGGCCGGCGGTGGCGCCGTGACCTCGGGCGGGGCCTGTACCGGCTGTTGTTCGCCCCCCTCCATGTCCGAAAGAATGTCCCCGAACAGATCGTCGGAGGTTACCGGTGCGTCGTTGCCAGACAGGCCGGCCCGGCGGCGAAGCGTCTCGAGCATTTCGTGCGGGATGGCCTGGGTCGCCGCCGGATTGGGTGCGGTGCGGATCAGCTCCTCAACGCGCTCGCGAAGAGCATCGGCTCCAAATGGACGCTCGAGGATGTCCTGGGCGCCGTAGCGGACCGCATCCTCTTTTGGTGTTTTTCCGCGGTAACCGGACATCAGGATCAGAAACGGCGTCGCGCGCAATCCTGCACGAGCCCGTAGTTGTGTGATGGCGTCTTCGATCTTGAGGTTGGGAAGAACGGAAGTGATGATGACGACGGCGGGTTCGAAATGTGCGCAACGATTGACCGCATCATCGATGTTGCCGGCGATTTCGAGACGGAAGTCCGGGCCAGCAAACGCCCTGCGCACATGTTCCACGTAACGCGGTTCGTATTCGATGGCTAGAATGCTCGCGCTCATTGAATCGCCCTCTATCTCTCCGTTGATCGAAGAGCCCAGACCTCATTATCGGTGACGGGTGTGCAAAGTCAACCGAGGCCGGCACCTCTCGGTCGAGAGTGCGAACACCCTCCCCGATCACGGGGAAGAGACATGCGGGCTATAATGCGCCCACCTCCGTGGGGTTGCTGCCGGGCCGCCCTGGGGTATATGAGGAGGCCTCATGTCGGGTCACAACAAATGGAGCACGATCAAGCACAAGAAGGGGCGGGCCGACGCCAAGCGCGGCAAGCTCTTTACCAAAATTATCCGTGAGATCACCGTCGCGGCTCGCGAGGGGGGGGGCGGCGACCCGGACAGCAATCCCCGGCTCCGTGCCGCGGTAGCCGCGGCCAAGACGGCCAACATGCCCGCCGACAACATCAAGCGCGCCATCGATCGCGGCACCGGAGCGCTTGACGGCGTGTCGTATGAGGAGATTAGCTTCGAAGGCTACGGCCCCGGCGGGGTCGCGGTGATGTTGGAGTTGCTCACCGACAACCGTAATCGGACGACTCCAGAAATCCGCCACCTCTTCTCGAGGTACGGAGGCAATCTTGGAGAAAACGGCTGCGTGTCGTGGCTCTTTACACGTAAGGGGATGATTCTGGTCGCGCGTTCAGACGAAATCGACGAAGACGAGATCATGGAGCAGGCACTCGAGGCCGGAGCCGAAGATCTCGACACCGACGACACTGACTATTTCCGCATCTACACCTCTCCCGATGAACTCCACGCGGTCAAGGACCGCCTCGAGGCCGCGGGTGTGGTAGTCGAGGCGGCTCAGATGGATATGGAACCGTCGAACACCACCCGTTTGGAAGGCAAGGTCGCACAACAGATGATTCGTTTGATGGAAGCCTTCGACGACCACGACGATGTGCAGAACGTGTGGGCCAACTTTGACATCGACGACGAAATCCTGGCCGAAGGCTGATCCGGGGACGACATGGGCGTCCGCGTCCTCGGCATCGACCCGGGCTCCAGGGCCACCGGCTGGGCGTTGATTGTCGCCGAGGGAAACCGATATCGGCTCGAGCGCGCGGGTGTCGTCCGACCACGCGGCGATCACCGGCAAGGGCGGCTGGCTGATCTTCAGCACCGCCTCGCGACAGTTGTTGGGGAGATGGCACCCGACTGCGCCGCGGTCGAGTCCTCGTTTTCAGGCCTCAATCCAAAGACAGGTCTCGCCCTCGCCGAGTGTCGCGGCGTCATCCTGGCGGTGCTCGGCGGACTCGATCTCGATGTCTCATCGTACAGCCCTGCCGAGGTCAAATCGGCGATTGTCGGCCATGGAACAGCTGAAAAACAACAGATCATCTTTATGGTGGAGCGGCTTTTGGCACTTGAAAAGAAGCCGCCCAGTGACGCTGCGGACGCTATGGCGGTGGCCCTCACCCACATCCACCGCGGGGCATGGAAGACAACTCGTTGACGCCCCCAGGGGCACGTGCTACGATACCCTGCCTTTCATTCTCGAATGGGGCACGACATACCGGATTGGCGCGGAGTTTTCGGCCATTTGGCCGTGCGCCCCGAACCAATGCGGAACGGAACCAGGATGGGTCTGGAACTCATCCCCGCCTGAAGACTCTAACCAGGAGGAGGCAAAGCCGTGACTGGACAGGTAGCAGAGTATTTTCGCCAGGGTGGGATCTTCATGTACCCGCTTCTATTCTTCTCGGTGCTGGCTGCGACCGTGGCTATCGAACGGTTCATCGTCTTTTCGAAGGCGAAGGTCAACGTCAGCGATTTCTTGACCAAAATCCGCAAGGCATTACTGGTCAATAGGAATGTCAAGGAAGCGATCAAGATTTGCGAGCAGAGCAAGGGCCCCGTCGCCTCGGTGATGAAGGCCGGCCTCCTGCGCTACGGCCATCCCCGCGAGGACATCGAGAAGACGATCGAGAACGCTGCGCTGTACGAGCTCGACCGGCTCGAGAAGCGCCTCGGCGTGTTGGCGACCACCGCCAACGTGGCGCCGATGCTCGGCTTCCTCGGCACCGTCGCCGGCATGATCAAATCCTTCGCAACGCTCGCCGAGCAGGGTCTCACCAACCCCGCAGCGGTCGCCGTCGGTATTTCGGAGGCGCTGATCACTACCGCCGCCGGTCTCATCATCGCGATTCCCGCTCAGTTGGTCTACAACTGGTACACCACCAAGATCACCCGCTTCGTGCGTGATATCGAGACCGCCTCGAACATGCTGGTCGAGACCTTCTCCGAGATGGACAGCCAGCGTTACGGTCAGGGAGGCGAGGGCCAGGCCTAGAAGGGAGTCCGCAGATGGCGATCATCCGCGGTAGAGAACGCAAAGGGGCAGGACAGATCTTCACGGCCTCGATGGCGGACATCGTGTTCCTGCTGTTGGTTTTCTTCATCCTCACGTACAAGGTGGAGGTGGATCGCACGAAGATGGATCTGCCGGATACCTGGGTGCGGATCAAGGTTCCCGAAAAGGCCGCCGTGATCTCGATCGCTCCACCGGACGATCTCACTGCGCCCCTGACGGTGCGGGTTTCGACCGGCGAAGAGATGGCGCTGCCCGTCAGCACGAACGAGGAGGTGGTCACATTCGCCTCCACCGAAGTGGCGCGGGACCCGAACAAAGAGTTCATCATCAAGGCAGATGAGCAGGTGCCGTACGAGCACATCGACGCGGTGCTCGATGCACTCAAACAGTCCAAGGTCAAGTTCATCTATCTTTTGTCGGAACAAAAGACCGTGGAAGAGTAGGCGGGAACGACGATGAGGATCAAAAAGAAAGAAGTCCAGTCCGAGATCTTCACCGGGTCGATGGCCGACATTTCCTTTTTGTTGATCATCTACTTCATGATCACCTCGGCATTTTCGGCTGACCGCGGCCTCGACTTTGCCCTCCCTGAAGATACCGACACGCCCGAGATCAAACAGGAGGACTCGATCGACGTCCACGTCGTGCGCGGCGGCGCGATCGAGATTGATGGCAACGGCACGCCGCTCGAAGGGCTGCTCCCCTATATTCTTGACAAGCTCAAGCAGAATCCCGAAAAGCCAGTGATTCTGCGCACCGATCCCGACGCAACCTACGGCGACATGATCCGGGTCTTCGACACGTTGCGCACGGCCAAGAACGAGTGGACCGATGTTGACGGCCGGCCACTGTATATGGACGTCAACGGAAAGCCGCTGACGGAGATCCAGACGATCTCGATCCCGACCCGGCGTGAGATCGAGAACCTGTGGTCGATGCTCGGGATCCAGTAAAGGGGGAAGCCATGAGCGATTCTCCAAAAACCGCGCCGAAAAACGACGACCAGCTACCGATGACGACCGCCGAGATGCTGGCGGCTGAGGCGGGACAGGACACGAGAGTAGCGCGGTGGGCGTTGGGTATCGCGATCATTTTCCACGTCATCATCTTCGCCATGCATTGGCCGTCGTTTGCCAGTGGCCTTTCCGATGCAAAGGAGAAGAAGAATAAGATCTACGTCGTCAAGCAGGTTAAGTTCAAGCAGCCGCCGCGGCGAGAGATGCAGCAGATCCCGAAACCCAAGACCCACAAGGTCCCGATTCCCGACCCTACGCCGGATGAGCCGGAGCCGGTTCGGGACCAGGAACCCGACGAGGACGTCGATTTCATTCCGGATGATAACTTGGTGCTCGGAGTCCCGGATGCTCCGCCACCGCCTGAGCCCGAGGGCCCGATCCGATTCGTTGTAGGTGGAAATATCACCGAACCGAAGAAGATCAGTGGTCCAAATCCGGTCTATCCCGAGGCCGCTCGCAGAGCGCGCATCCAGGGCGTCGTGGTGCTCGAGTGTGTGATCGGCAAGACTGGGAATGTCCAGAGCGTCAAGGTCCTGCGGGGACTCCCCCTCGGGCTGACCGAGACCGCGGTGGATGCCGTCAACAAATGGAAGTTTGAGCCGTCGACCCTCAACGGAAAGCCGGTGGAGGTTCTCTATATTTTGACGGTGCGGTTCAACCTGCAGTAACCCTCCACCATGTCGCTGCAAGGATCTTTGAGCGAGCTTCCGCTGCCGGACGTCATTCAACTCGTGAGTGTCTCAGGCAAGACGGGTGCGTTCGAGATCCAGGGCGATGAAGCAGAGGGGAAGATTTTCCTCCGTGACGGCCAGATAGTCGACGCCCTGGTCGGGCGACTCCGAGGCGACAGTGCGGTGTACGAAATGGCCATTTGGTCACGAGGCACCTTCTCGTTCAAACCCGGAGAAGAATCGGACCAGGTCACCATCCATATGTCCAACGCCAGCCTCATGATGGAAGCGGCCCGCCGTCTCGATGAATGGCGCGTGCTGTCGCGAAAGATCCCCTCATTGGATCTCGTGCCCTACTTCACGTCGCGAGAGCAGGGAGCCGACCAGGTGACCCTCAGTCCACAAGAGTGGATACTGGTCACTCGTATCGACGGTGAGCTCACCATCGAGGAGATCGCCAACGAGCTCAAGTGGGCGCCGTTCGATGTTTCGAAGCTTCTTTTCGGAATGATCACCACGGGGCTGGTGGCACTCGGGAGTCCGGGAGGGGCCGGCAACGGCGTCCAACGGTGGCAGGCCGGACCGAATCCGGTGACGTTGCTCGGCCTGGCCGAGAAAATCCGATCGGTGGCACTCGGAGTTGTCGGTTCCGGGGGTGAACGGACGATCGAGAAGCAGTACACTTCAGCGCGGACCCTGATTGAACGCGGTGAAGGCTTCAATGCTCTCCGAGAGATGGTAGAACAACATACCAAGGCAATCTCGCTGCTCAAGGGTTCCGATACGGCGGCGATGTTCGATGAACAGGTCAGACCGTTGCTCGGTGAGGTGCAACAAACATAGGTCGGATTGCGTTACAACAACTGGAGGCACAGAAAATGAAATCGAGGGTCAGCCGTGCAACGATCGCAGGAGCAGCAGCATTGTTGCTAGCGGCGGCGCTGCCGGCGCACGCGGAGTGGAACAAGGGCCTCGAGGCCTACAAGACGAAGGACTGGGCGACCGCGGTCAAAGAGTTCGAGGAGGTCACCAAGACCAACCCCGATTATGCCGGCGCCTACTACATGCTGGGTGTTTCGCAGCGTGCTCTCGGCCAGCTGAGTCCGGCCATTGCCAGTCTCCGCAAGTCGGTGGAGCTCGACGGCAGCCAGGCATCGTACAAGATCGCTCTCGGCCAGGCCCTCCTGCAGGCAGATCAATACCAGAACGCCTACGAGCTTTTGAAGCCTCTCAGCATGAGTTCGATGGAGGCAACACACCGGACGAGCTATGCACTCCTCTTTGCCCAGGCCGCAACCAAAACCAATAGGCCGGGAGAAGCCATCGGCGTTCTGACCACGCAGGTGCGGGCGGACTCGAAGAATTACCGCCTGCAGCAGGCCCTCGGCGCCGCTTACACAGCGAACAACGAAGAGGCGAAAGCGTTCGAGGCGTATGAGAAGGCTTTCGAGCTCAACCCCAAGGATTCCACCAGCGCCAGCAACGCTATTAAGTCGGCGATTTCGGTCGCCCGGCGCTCGAGCTCGGAGTCGAGCAAAAGCAACTATTACAGCCAGGCCGGACAGATCGCGGACCGGTTGGCCAACGGCTCCCCGACCTTCGAGCACCAGCTTCTGGCGGGTGAGGCATGGCTCGGCGCCAAGGAGTATCAGAAGGCTCAGAGCTGGCTCGACAAGGCACGGGCTCAGCAGTCCAACGCCCTCGTCTACTACTACCTGGCCCAATGCAAAACACAGATGAATCAGCTCAATCCAGCCCTTGCGGATCTCCAGCAGGCGTTGAAGATCGGCGCTTCGGGCAAGCTGCGCAGCCAAGTCTACAACCAGGGCGGTTTCATCTACGACAAGAAAAAAGATTACGAAAACGCCATTCGGTGGTATCGGGAGGCTGGCAACGAAAAGATGGTAAGCGAGATGGCTACCAAGAAGGACGCTGCTGCCCAAAACAAGGCCGCAGACCAAGAATGTGCAGAATTCAAGCGCACGATCGCTGCCCTGCGACTCCAGGTTGATGAGCTTCAGAAGATCGGTGACAACGACAGTGCGCAGCAGTTGTTGGAGCAGCTGCCAGCCCTCGAGAAGGACTACGCCGAACGCTGCCGTTGACGCTGATCCACCGGCAACAAATCAGTTCACAGCGCAGCCTATCGGCTGCGCTTTTTTCGTTAGCCCGCATGATTCATGAGGTCTCTGCTGCGGCCGATGATGCACCGCACCCAGCGGTGTTTGCTCGCCTCGGTGTGCTCCACGTACCATCAAGTACGCGTCCGCGCCCCTCACGTCGAAAACCCCACTGGGTGCGGCACCTCGCCGCCCTCGCGACGAGACCTCATGAATAATGCGGGTCAGTTTTCGGTGGCGTCACCGACGTGCCGCGCGAACGTGATCAGTGCTGCGACGAGCGGCAGGAAAACACCAGCCGCAAGCTGCAGAACCAGAACGTACGGTGGGATCGACATCGCCGACAGTCCGAGGGCCGCGGTGAGCTTCGAAAGGCCAGATACCGTCGTCAGTGAACCCACCACCGCGAGGGCTCCGGCCAAGATCCCGGGGATCGCGACAGCGACCAGAAAGGGGCCTCGAATCGTGCCCTCGGTGGCGCCGACGAGACGCATGATAATCACCTCGTCGGCATGTCGATAGAGCTCCAGATGGACCCACACCGCTGCCAGCAAAACTGCGCCCGCCAACAACACGAAACTGACGACACCCACGATCAGGGCCAAACGACGTGCAACCTGTCCGAGGGTCTGCTGGATCGAAGAGCGAGGACCGATGGCCAGCACCTCGGCCCGATCCTCGAGCTCTGTCACCGATTCTGGATTATCGGTCAGAATCTCCACGAGCGGCGGCAATGTGGCGTCGCCGGAATCCATCAGGTCTTCAAGGTAGGGAAACCAACGTTGCAGACGCGCGGCGAGGTCGCTGCTCGATACCTCAGAAACAACCCAGTCCGGATGGGTGGTCGAGAGTTCCGCGATCCATCGTCGCCGTTCGCCCGCCTCCAGCTGTGGATGCAACAACACCGCCACGGAGCTCTTCTGGCCCGAGAGGTCTGCAACCGGGCCCAACCACTGATGGATGGTCAATCCGACCCCGGCAAGAGCGATTGGCACGCCGAGAGCGAGGGCCAGGATCACGCTGACCGCTGCGCGCTCGCGCAGAACAACCAGGCCTTCGGCAATCGCGTGCCGGATCACGGCGGCCACATCCCGTCGTAGTGAATCTGGCCCTGATGGAGGACCAAGGTGCGAGCGGGGATCGATTCGAGAATCGCGTGATCGTGGGTGGCCACCAGCACCGTTGCCCCCTGGTAGTTGATGTCGCACAGCAGGCTGAGAAGCTCGGAGGCGAGATCTGCGTCGAGGTTGCCGGTTGGTTCATCGGCGAGAATCAGGCGCGGTTGGTAGGCGAGGGCCCGGGCGATCGCAACCCGCTGTTGTTCACCACCGGAAAGCGCATCCGGAAACGCCGCCTGTCGATGCTGCAGACCAAGGCGCCGAAGAACTTTCATCGCGCGCCGGTTGGCTTCGCGGGGCGCGACACCATGGATGCGCAGGACGAAGGTGATGTTCTCAAGCACCGTCTTGCGCCGCAGAAGCTTGAAATCCTGAAAAATGACACCGATTTTGCGGCGCAGCAGCGGCAGCCGTGCTCGCCCCATCTCATCGATCCGTCGACCCGCGACCCACACCTCACCCTGGGTCGGGCGTTCGGCCGCGTAGAGCAAGCGCAGAAGGGTTGTTTTGCCGGCACCCGATGGTCCCGTCAGAAAGACGAACTCGCCGGTGTCGACCTGGAGATCGAGGGCATCGAGAATGGTCCGCCGCTCGTACTCCTTGGAGACTGAACGGAGGCGGATCACGTGCCGAGTAAAACCCGAATTACCGGATTTTGGGCTCGCACAAACCGCTGCGCATGATCCCTCAACACACCCCCCAAGGGCCTGGATTGTATCATTGGGCCATGGACCAGTCGGAAAATCTGACGAGAATCGCCAACGACCGGGCCCTGAATTTCACCGCAGCCGGCGTGAGCATGCTTTTCGCCCTTGGCCCGGCCAAACCAGCCGAGTCGCCGGAGGACCGGATGCGTCGGTTGTTGGCGTACCCAGGGGCTCGGGTCGGTGCCGTTCGTTGGGGTGAACAGGTTCACGGTCGGGTCATCGCATCACTCGCTGCAGAACCAGGTCGTCCCCTAGAGGAGGTTGCCTGCGTGGGCCGTTGCGATGCCTTGATGACCGCCGACACCGGGCTCGGGCTCGTGGTATGGACCGCCGACTGTGTGCCGATTCTCATCACCGGAGACGGCGTCGTTGCCGCCGTGCATGCCGGTTGGCGGGGTTCCGTTGCCGATGTCGCGGGGGCGGTTGTTCGTCGTTTCGCCGTCGAGTACGGCGTACCACCACGAACCCTACGAGCCATGCTCGGACCCGCCATCTCGGGACCGCGGTACGAGGTGAGCCGGGAGGTTATCGACGGTCTCCGCGCATACGGTCTCGACGAAAAGCGGTGGCGAAACGAGAACCGGGTCGACCTCCGCGGCTTCCTCGCTGCCCGGCTTGAAAATCTCGGCCTCGAGCCCGAGGCCATCGACACCGTCGGGCCCTGTACCGCCTCAACGCCCGAGCTCGCCTCCTACCGTCGAGACGGCGTCCGTGCCGGCCGGCAGTGGTCGATGATCTATCGAACCGATTGACGCCACCGAGCAATGTCAGGAGCTATCAGCTATCAGCTATCAGCTATCAGCTATCAGCTATCAGCTATCAGCTATCAGCT
>CAYRFI010000062.1:0-26151 GCA_964423595.1 uncultured Thermoanaerobaculia bacterium
GACATAAGCATGAGCGTAGGTGTCGCCCTTGGTGAGCCCGAGCACGGTGTCGTCAGCGAACGCCCACATCCGGATCGCCATGCCCATCTTCGCCGGTCTCACGACGTAGATCGAGGCCTTGTCCGGCAAGGTCTCGGGGCGAACGACGGCCTTTTCTCTGACCGCATAATCGTCCTCGCTACCGGCAACCACCAACGCCGGCACGAGCAATCCGACACACACAGCACCGATAATGAGACCCCGCATGTAGCACCTCCTGAATGAGTGAACCAGTGCCATCATCATAGCAGTCTGCCCTCGCGGAACACTCCAACGACTGCGCGAGGGGTTTCCTGGTTCGCGCCCGCAACGGCCTCTTCCCCCAATTGGATTGATCCTTCCCACCTGAACCGTTGCTCGTCAAACGCGAGCCACCCTGTGCCGCTGCGCGCGGCTCCAAGAACAAGCCCTTCTGCGGCGGGTCGCACAGGGCGGTGGGATTCACCGCGGACCGATCCAGTCGTCTCACCGGGAATCCCGCTGATCAGCGGTCCGGGTGGCAAAGACCACAGGACGCGTCGGAGCCTGTTTCTCCATGGCAGCGCAGGCAGAGCCCATGGTAAGCGCCTTTGAGTCCGATCACTTCGAGTCTTTGCGGGTCCGGCTCGACCCCGTGACACGAGACGCAGCGCAGGTCGGCCGTGGCTGGTCTGTGGTGGCAACCCGTGCAGTCCTCCACCTCCCAGTGCAGCTCGTGCACGAACGCTGATTCCGAGACCGGCTCTTGGTGGCATCCGCCGCACGGCTCGGGCTCGCCGAAGGGCTGGTGGTGGCATGCGGCGCAGTCGTCCACGATCTCGACGTGAGCGGCGTGGTCGAGCTGCACCGGCCGGTAGAGATTGGCCAGCGAACCGAGCGAGACTTCCTCGGGCACATTTGGCTCGTCGGCCAAGGCGAGTGCAAGGGCCGTCCACAGAACGCACACGGCGGCGCCCGCGATGAAGCGTCTCACGTCCGGTCTCCAGGCTGCGGCTCGGCCGGAACGTGGGCCGCGACCGGACGCCAGGGCAGGCGGTAGGCCCCGGCGATACCTGCCGAGGCGTCGCCCGCGCCTGTGTGCGTGACCGGCAGGAAGGTCACGGCGAGCCCGGCAGCGATGAAACCGAGTGCAATCAATGTCATGCTGATGACCAGCTCCTGCCACGTCGGGAAATATCCGGATGGATGGATGAGCTGCATGCCGGTCACGGCGACGTTGAAACGGTGCATGATGAAGCCGAGCACGGCGCAAAACGACGCCACGAACAGCGCGCGGGTCGTCATCCGGCGCGCGGTGCGGAAGACAATCGCCACCGGCACAATCACGAACAGGAGGTTTTCGAGCCAGAAGAGGAACGCCGGCATGCCTGGGGCAAAAGCGGACGGCAGCGCACCGCGTAACGCCAGATCCTCAATGCGGAACACGAAATAAACGACCAGGATCAGGGCCATCACGCGGGCAAGGTTCGGCAGCAAATCCATGCGCGGCGGATGGCCCAGGAAGCGCCAGCTCAGAAAGCCCTCGAAGCAGATCATCGCCAAACCGGCAGCCAGGCAGCTGATGAAGAAGTGGATCGGCAAGATCGGCGAGTACCAGAGCGGGTGCAGCTTGTGGGGAACGATGGTGAAAAGGGTCCCCAGGGTCGACTGGTGAAGGGTCGACAAAAGGACGCCGACGATCACCAACGGCGCCAGTACCTTGTGCAGGAGAGAATCCAGCCGGTGCCAGCCAAAGCGCTCGAAAACGACCTGAGAGAACTCGAGCAGCAGCACGGTCGTGTACAGCATCACGCACCAGGCGATCTCATAAAGCGGAGAGTGGAAGTTGTGGTCGACGATACAGCGCCAGATGTTCCATGGCCGTCCGATCTCGAGGATGAGCCCGGTAATGAACAGCAGGTAACAGAGGAGCGCGGTGAGAATCGACATCCGCAGCAGGGGCCGGTAGCGCTCGAGACCGAAAACGTAGACCGCGGCGGCCATGATGAAACCACCTGCCGCGAGGCCGATCCCGGCCAGGATGTCGAAGCCGACCCAGATCCCCCACGGTGTCTCGTCGCTCAAGTTGGTGACCGAGCCGAGACCGAAGGCAAAACGGAAGGTGACGATGACCGCGCCGGTCGCGAGCAGCAATGTCAGCAGCACCCGCCACGGCGTCAGCAGCGATCGCAGCCGCTCAGCCATCCTTGCCTCCCGGGCGCGGTTCGACCTTCGGCGCCGCCTCCTCCCCTCCCTCGACGGCCGCGACCTGCTCGCGGCGCCGGAACAACCAGTACGACGCGCCCAGGAATCCTGTCCCGAGCAGCACGACGTTGGGCACGTGCAACAGCAAGCGCCAGGTGAGGTCGGGGAGGGGGAAGTTCGCCACGGTGGTGTCGAATTCGAGCTCTTCGAACGCCACCGGCGACAGGTAGAGCACCGAGGTGCCGCCAACCTCGGACAGCCCGTAGATGTGAGGATGGTAGCGATCCGGGTTCGCCGCAAGACGAGCGCTCGCCACCGCCACCATGGTCCCGCGGTCACCAAAGACTGTCGCCTCGGTGGGACAGGCCTCCGCACAGGCGGTCGGAAGGCCCTGTTCGAGGCGCGGCGCGCAGAGGATGCACTTGCGGATTCGCGGGGTCGCCGAGTGCCACTCGAACTTCGGGATCCGGAAGGGGCAGCCGATCATGCAGTATCGGCAGCCGAGGCAAATTTCCTTGTCATAGACCACCGCTCCATCGTCTCGCTTGACCAGTGCACCGACAGGGCACACCGATACGCACGACGGCTCGACGCAATGCCGGCACAGGTCGCGCACCCAGCGGCCCTCGCCACGCTCGGTGACCACCGTCCAGGTGTCGGCGGTGAGTTTCGGCTCGACCTCCGCCGGCAGCTTGTTGATGGCCTTGCACGCTTCGGCGCAGGCTCCGCAGCCGATGCAGCGGGTGATGTCGATCAGCAGCGCCTTGGCCTGCGGTTTCAAGCGAGCCGCTCCACGGGCCTACCCTCGATTTTGAGGACATCGCGCTCGAACACCGGCCACGCGTCGTCCCCGGCGCGCTGCAGCGCACCTTCGACGGGCGAACTCAATACGCCTCGCTCGAACAGGTTCCCGAGACGGTCGAGCTCCGTCAACATCCAACGCTCGGCATCGCGACCGATGACCAACCCACCGAGCTCGGTCGCCAAACGGTCGCCAGGAGCGAGTCTCAAGGCCCAGCCTTCCTTATAGGGACGCCAACGCAAACGGATCGGGTCGCTGCCCAACGTAGGGTTGATCTCGGCGACTGTGCCGCTGACGGGGGACGCAAAATCGAGTCGCCGCGTCCCCTGACGGACGCCGAACGCCGGCCGGCCGGCGGTGAGCCGAGTACCGACGGTCGGCAGCTCGACCGACGAAATCTCACCGATCAGCGTCCGTGCGAGATCGTCGAGTCCCACCGTGACAAGCTCGTCCTCATCCAACCGCACCCAGGTGTGACCAAGGTCGAAGAAGAGGGTGCGCGGCACGACGAACTCGAGGCTCGCATCGGTGTCGTCGGATGCATCGGGCAGGTGTCTCCTCTCCCAGGGTCGGATGAGTAAAAAATCGATCACCACCGCAGTCAAAAGCACGGCAATGAAGATCAGGGTGACCACAGTACGTTTACCCTCCACCCATCCCGGCGCCCGAACCGCCGTGACGGACCGTTTCACTCTCAAATCTATATCTTGTGAAAAATTTCGCAAGGTCTGAGGTCGAGATTTTTCAATTTTCGGCGGTCCGGAAACACCACCGATCCCTCAGTCGGGACGGCAGCCCGGATCGCCGTGAAATTTCGGGGCCACTCCCGCGCGTTGGCCCTGCGGGAGGCTGAATGGGACTCTTGATCGACGGCGTGTGGCACGACCGGTGGTACGACACCAAGAACACCGGCGGGCGTTTCGTCCGCAAGAGCTCGCAGTTCCGGGATCGGGTGACCGCCGACGGTTCGTCCGGTTTCAAGGCGGAATCCGGGCGCTACCACCTCTACGTCAGCTACGCCTGTCCGTGGGCCCACCGGACACTGATTTACAGGAACCTCAAAGGGCTCGAAGATCACATCTCTGTGTCGGTGGTCAATCCGCTGATGCTCGAGCACGGCTGGACATTCGAGCCGCGCGATGGTGTGGTCCCTGACCCGATCTTCGGCGCCCGTTTCATGTACGAGATCTACACCGCCGCCAAACCCGACTACAGCGGCCGGGTGACGGTGCCCGTTCTTTGGGACAAAGAGAAGGGGACCATCGTCAACAACGAGTCGTCCGAGATCATCCGATTCTTCGACCACGAGTTTGACGGCGCCGGCGCCTCAGGGCCCCGCTTCTGCCCACCCGAGCTCGAGTCGGACATCGATGCCGTCAACAGGTTCGTCTACGACAACATCAACGACGGGGTCTACAAATGTGGATTCGCCACCACCCAGGAGGCTTACGAAGAGGCGGTGACAGCACTCTTCGCCGCCCTCGCCGAAATCGAGCACCGCCTCTCAGGCAGCCGCTACCTGATTGGCGAGACCCTCACCGAAGCCGATTGGCGGCTCTTCACAACCCTCGTGCGTTTCGACCCGGTCTACGTCGGCCACTTCAAGTGCAACATCAAGCGCCTCGCGGACTTCCCGAATCTGTGGGCCTACACGCGCGAGCTCTACCAGGTGCCCGGGGTGGCCGAAACAGTCCACGTGGACCACATCAAGGAGCACTACTACCGGAGCCACCGCACCATCAACCCGAGTGGAGTGGTGCCGGCAGGACCCGAGATCGATTTCACCGCACCTCACGAACGAGGAACAGTCGGCATTGGCCAGAGGAAATAATTTCTAATGCACAACGAAACCACAGAGACACGGAGATCACAGAGAGGAACACAGAGGAATCTCCAAATCTGGCGCTGAGTGGCTTGGGCCATATGAAGCTCAGTGTGGCGACGAGATTCCCACACCTAGCCCGCATATCTCACCGACATTCTGCTGCGGGCGCCGATGCACCGCACCCAACGGTGTTTTCTCGCCTCGGGGTGCTCGACGTACTGCAAGTACGCGCTCCGCGCCCCTCGGGTCGAAAACCCCACTGGGCACGGCACCTCGCCGCCCTCGCGACGAAACCCGGTGAGATATGCGGGCTAGATGTCAATACTTTCTCTGTGCTGAACTCTGTGCCCTTTGTGTCTCTGTGGTTCTGCTATTTCTCGATGCCCTGATCCGACCATACCGCCAGCTCGTTGCCGGCGGGATCGGTGAAGTGGAAACGCCTTCCTCCCGGGAAGCTGAAGATCTCCTTGACGATCGTGCCGCCGTTGGCCCTCACGCTCGCCGCCACCGCTTCCAGGTCCGTGGCATAGATAATCACCAGCGGTCCACCGCGGCTCGCCTCTTCCTCAAGTCGGAATCCACCGGCCAGGCGGCCGTCCTCGAAGCTCGCGTAATCGGGACCCCAGTCCTGCGTCTTCCAACCGAAAACCGCCGTGTAAAAGGCTTTTGCGGCCTCCATGTCGGTGACCGAAAGCTCCACGTAATCGACCCTTTTGTCGTGTTCTTCCTGACCCATCGCTCCCTCCCTGGCTTCGATCATCTCGACCAGCCGCTCGATCGGGATGGCCTCTCTGGTGTTGCCGTCACGCCCGGTCACGGCGGTTGCTTTCAAAATCGAGTTCAGCACCGCCTCTTCGACCGCCTCCACCGTCGCCAGGAAAAGGGGGCTGGTGAGGTCGTTGTGCAGCAATGCATCCCGCCGGACCCCATCCATCACCTCGTATGGGACCGGATTCCTGGTCGAAAAGGCGATCACGAAATCTCCCGAGCCGTTGGCCATGAACGACCCGGTGCGCGCAAGACCCATCACCGCCCGCGCCGCTAACCGTTCGAGATTTCTCGGCGACAGCGGCGCATCGGTCGCGAGGACGATCATGCACGAGCCGTCGCCTCCTTCCACTGCGTCCCGGTAGGAGTACCGACCGAGCGCCTCCCCGACCCGCATGCCGTCGACCATCAGCACCCCGCCGAAGTTCGATTGGACGAGGGCGCCGACCGTGAAGCCACCGAGGCTCTCGGGCAGAATCCGCGACGCAGTGCCGATACCGCCTTTGAACCCGAACGCGGTGGTTCCGACGCCGGCGCCGACCGAGCCCTCGGGTACCGGCCCGCTTTCAGCCTCCTCAATGGCGAGGAAGACGTCGAGCGGTCGAACGGCACAGGTCCGGATGTCATTCAGGTATCCGTCATTGGTCTCGCCAACCACCGCGTTGACCGATTGGACTTCCTCGTTTCCCGGCTGGCGCAAGGTCCAATCCACCACGGCCTGCACCGCCGTCCCTACGCACAAGGTGTTGGTCAGCACGATCGGCGTTTCGAGGTTGCCCAGCTCTTTGACCTGCAGGAAGCCCGCCGCCTTGCCGAAGGCGTTGGCGGGGAAAACCGCCGCCGGAAGCTTGGACTGGAAGACGTTGCCCCCGTGGGGCACGATCGCGGTGACTCCAGTGCGGATCCCCTCACCCTTGATCAAGCTGCGATGGCCCACCCGAACGCCTTCGACGTCGGTGATCGCGTTCAGTGGTCCCGGCTCGAGGATCCCGGTTTCCACACCGAGGTCGCGGAGCCGCGGGCGATCGGTAGCCCGACCGACGCCCGCCAGACACAAGAGGAGGGCCGCAGCTACCGCAGTCTTGCGCGTCACTTTTTCGAACCCGAGGCGCCGATCGCCTCGCGCACCAGCGCCTCGGCGAGGATCTGCAGAGGATCGAGCCACGGCAGATCCGGCGGGTGGCGTTCCAATACCAGCGAGACCTCGGTGCAGCCGGCAATGATGGCCGTCGCACCCTCGGCGGCCAGGTTGCGCACCGCCGCACCGAGGGCGCCGTACGCGTCTTCTGAGGGACCGTGCAGCTTCACCGCATCGAGCGCATCCATCACCGCGTACTGGATCCCCGAGGCCGATGGCGCCATCGCGATCAGCCCGACGCCTTCCAGAGCCTCGTGGTAGAGCCGCGTCCGCAACGTCCCATCGGTGGCCAGCAGACCGACCGTGGTCCCTTCACCGAAAATTTCAAGAGCCCGGATCGAGGCCTCGCCAATCATGTCGAGAACCGGAACCCCAACCGCGGCCCGCACGTCTGCGAGAAAGGCGTGGGCGGTGTTGCACGGTATGCCGATGATCTCGGCCCCCGCTCGTTCCAGATTCAGCGCGGTCTGCGCGAGCGCCTCGATGACGGGACCGGTCTCGCCCGACAACAACGCATCCGTCCGGTTGGGGATCTTCGGGTTCGAGTCGCAGATGACCCGCAGGTGGTCCTGTTCCACCGCCGCTGGAGTACAGCGGGTGATCCGGACCAATAATTCGGCCGTCGACTCCGGCCCCATACCACCCAGCACGCCAACAATCATGTCGTTCATGATGCCATTCTACGCGCTCACCACCTCGTCGCGTACAACTCCGCCAATTCGATTTCCTCGGTCCTTTTCCCTTATTCGAGATTGAGTCTCTTGACAAAGACCGTCCACGTCGGATAGCCTCAGATCACTCAGTGGAGCGAAAAAAAAGGAACGAGGTCGCGGCGACCGGGGGAATCTGAGAATTCGCCTCCTCGCCATCGAGAACCGCGAGGGTCGGATACCCAAGATCTCCGATCCCCCGCCGAACCCAGAACCTGGAGGTTGTGCATGCGTCGTTTGAGTCCGTCTTTGTTGCTGATTGCGGCTTTTCTCCTCTGCCTGCCCGCACTCGCGGGCGCCCAGGAGGAAAAGCAAACCACCTTCGTCTACGCCACCTACTTCGAGTGCGACACCAGCAAGCAGGAGATAGTGGACGAAATCGTCAAACATGTCTGGGCCCCGGCCTACGACGCCGCCGTCGAGGCGGGGACCATTTCCCAATGGGGTTGGATGGCCCACCACACCGGCGGCAAGTGGCGCCGCCTCCTCTATTACTCGGTGCCGAGCCTCGACGCGCTCTTTGACGCGCCGGAAGCCATATCTCCCGGAATTCAAAAAAACAACCCTGGAGCTAGCCAGGTTTTCGGCGAGATCTGCAACTCCCATGACGACTACATCTGGCAGGTCGGGATCGGTTCGCGCGGCGCCGGTCTGATTCCGCAGGAGCGCGGCAAGGTGGGAACCTCCGTCTACTACTACTGCGACATGAGCCAGGAGGAACGCGCGGATGAGATCGTCGAGGAGTTCTTCGCGCCGATCTACAACAGCCACGTCGAGAAGGGCGACATCACCTCCTGGGGCTGGCTCAAGCACTACTTCGGCGGCAAATGGCGCCGCGTCGCCACGATGACGGGCACCGACGCGAAATCCCTGTTCGCCGCCCGCGACGCGATCTTTGACGAAGTCAACGAAAAGGCCGAGGCCGCGGGCAACGAGTTCGGCGAGATCTGTGGCTCCCATCAGGACTTCCTCTGGAACATCGTCCACGAGGCACCGTAGTCAGGCGATTGAGGCCACCACCACCACCGCCCCCATTTGGGGGCGGTTTTTTCTCACCAAGGCTCCGAATCCCTCACTCGACATACCCGAGGGCCTCGAGGTTCTGCTCCCGTACCCGACGCTCCTGTTCCGTGATGTGTCGTCGCCGATGTACCTGCGCCATTCGCTCACGGCGTGATTGGATCAACGGATTCGCCCACGCCACGGCCGGCTCGCCATCCACCCCAGCTCCTTCGACCGCCGCCGACAGGCACATCGTCAGGCGCTGCAGCTCGTACCGCTTCAGGTCAATCGAGCGCCGGTGCCAGAGTTTCCGGTCACCGGAATGCACGGTCGCGTCCATCAGTGTCTCTGGCGGCTGTCCGTCAGGGGTCACCGTGAGCTGGAAACGCGCGCGCAGATCACGGCCCTCGAGGCGGTTTGCGTCAAACCCGAACTCGACGTGAAGCGACGGCCCGACGGGCATCAGGAGCTCCCGACACGCATCCAGGGAGCGCAGAAGATGCTTCTCCCGACCTTGAATCAACCGCTCTTCGGTCTGCGGAAGAAACTCGAATCGATAGAGATCTTGATCGATGAATGGCTTGCGAGTTCTCGGCCGGACCCTCGACTCGGCTGGCCGGCTCAGGGCGGCGAGCTGCGGACAGTGATCGTAAGCCAGGCGAGCGACTCGCATCGGTTTGAAGGGCGGCGCCCATTCCCAAACCGAGCTCCCGTCGGGCATGATCTCGAAAACTCTCCCGCCCTGGCTCGAGGTGATCAAGGTCGTGTTTCTGGGAAGGGCCTGAGCGGTACCTCCTACCGACGAGAAGAAGTTCTCGGATCGATACTCCCAGACCACTTCGGCCGCCACCGGATCGATGGCCTGGACGGCGCTCGTCCGATACGCATAGCGGTCTTCGAGCCCATTGTTGAAGACCAGGATCAGACCTGCGTCGCGCAGACCTTCGCCCACCATCTCCGCTTCGTGTTGACGGTCGAGGCCCTGGCTATACGTCCATACCACCTCACCGCTCACCCGGTCGACGATGAAGATCGTGTCGAGATTTCGGCCGCTGACCAGGATGTTTCCCGGCCGGAATCGCTCGTCGCCGGCCTCGGACCAACGGTTGGGTGGCAGCGCCTGGATCGAGTTCGAATGGATGGGGTCCCGGCTTTCGAGGTCCCAGGTCGGGAAGTCCTCCCGATGATCCATCGACCACCACTGCCAGACGATTTCTTTCTGCTCGTTGACCTCCCACACGTAGTCGGCGTGGGTCGTGATGTCGTTGCCCAGGATCAGGTAGTTCCCGCTGGCGAGCTTGCGGAGGTCGTGGTGCGGAAAGTCTCCTTTCCGCGGCAGCTGGAAGAACCAGCTCAGGTTTCCGTCCCAGTCGTATTCCTTGATCAGGTTGTCGGTTCCGATCACCGCCAATCGCCCATCCCGGAGCACACGCGCCCGGCCGATCGCACGAACCTTGGGCCAGGTGTGAACGATGTTGCCGTTCATGTCGATGATCATCGGCACCCTCCGGCGGTAGAGCACCAGGTTGAAGCCCGAAGACGCCCTGCTGGGTCGATAGCGTGTGACCCACGAAGTTGGATCGAGGTCCGCCAACTCGAGATGCAGCTCGTCGAGCTGGGCGGGGTCGTCGATCTCGGAGGGCTCCACCGGCCGGAACGGCTCCTCGTCTTCTCTCATCAGGAGCCACACAGCGATGGCAACGAGCACGAACACGATCACACCGATTCCGATCTTCTTCGACATCCCGAGAACCTTAGCATCCGCCTTTCGAGTTGAATACGGTTGGAAAGGATGCCGTTTCAGCAACGTGCTCGACAGACCGCGATGGATTCACCAACCCAGGCACACATCGCCTCCAGCTGGCGAGATTTACGAGCTCGCAAAGTCCAGGAGGTTTCTCCTGACACCGACCGGAAGTCATTCTGATGTACCGTTGTTTTACAAAAAGGATACCCGGCACTCACACGCAGAGCCGTGATCTCGCGCAGGAGCGGGCCTCGGGCGATCGAAAGGAGCACGTCATGTCAACCGTCGTCGAAACATTGATGAAGGAACATCGCTTCATCGAGAAACTTCTCGGCTCGCTCCAGGTATTCGTGGAACAGCTCGAGTCGGACCAGCAGGATGCGCGAGCACGCGTCGCGGACTACGTGGAGTTCTTCCGCGAGTTTGCGGACCGGTGCCACCATGGCAAGGAAGAGGACCAACTCTTTGTGACGCTCGGAGACCACGGGTTTCCGCGCGATGCCGGTCCCCTTTTCGTCATGGTTGCCGAGCACAACATGGGTCGCCAGCGGATCAAAGAGCTCGGAGCGATTGCCGGCGGGGAGGGACCGCTCAGCGAAGAGGACCTGCGCCAGATCAGGGAGAGCGCAGGCGACTTCATTCCTCTACTGAGGATGCACATCCAGAAAGAGGACGAGATCCTTTTCCCGGCCGCCGAACGCGCCCTCCCGCCCGAGGTCCTCGACGACCTCGCAAAAGGCTTCGACGATTTCGAGCGGACGATCATCGGCGACGGCACGCACGAAAAGCTCCACGCCCTCGGCGAGAGGCTGATCCGGGATTTCCCTCCACCGGCCGCCTGGTAGGCCCGAAGGGGCGGCAGCGCAGAGAGCTGTTGACCGAAAAGTCACCACCCCCGTACCTGTGACCTCTGTTCCTTTACTTCCCCAGGCTTCGCCTGGCGCACTCATGGCACCGATTCCAAGGGCTGCTCAAGATCTACGAACTCACACTGAGACTCGAAACGGCGTCGGGCCGCCGTGATAGCCTAAGGCCGAACTAAAGGGACTTCCTGATTTCTCGAGGGAGTGCCGACGAGAAGATGTCCCGGCCGAAAACTCAAGCCCTCGCCGCCCTCGCCCCGGTGATGAGAGAATACGCGGCAACTCGAGACTCTCATACCTGAAGGCTGCTTGTCGCTGCGTAGGTTGGGACGGCAGCCGTGCAACATCCCGCCGCCTCCGGCAGGAAGCGAGAACGCATGATGCCCAGCCAAGATCAGCAGCCATCCCCGTCTGGTTCTCCCGGAGGACCTCAACAGCCGACGCCTCCCCCGCGCCAGCGTCTTCTGTTCTGGTGGGTCATCCTGACCGCGCTCTTGCTGTGGAATCTGTCCGTGTTCTGGGGCAAGACGACCGCCGAGCAAACAGCCGAGATCCCGTACACGACCTTCCTCGCGCAGGTGCGCGCCGGCAACGTTGCGGAGATCTCGCTGCAGGCAGAGAACATCATCGGCAAGTTCGAGAAGCCGATCGTCTGGCCCCCACGTGGGGAGAAGGCACCTGGTGCTGCGAATGAGCGGAGCGCTGCCGTGACTCCCGGTAGCCAGACCGGCGGCACGGTCGGAGGCGCGACGGCCGCCCCCTCCCCGGCCCCCGCGGCGACCGAAAAGGCGGTGGCGGCTACCGCAAAGGCCCCAACGGCAGAAGCCGCCCCGTCAGCAGCCACCAAGACCGGCGCCGCCGGAAAGCCCAAGGGTGCGGAGAAGACGAGTCCCGTGCAGCACTACGCCAAGTTCGAAACGGTCTTCCCAGAAGCCATCGGCGACACCTCCCTGATGCCCCTGCTCGAGGCGCACCAGGTCCAGGTGAGCGCCCAGCCACCGCAGAGCCACTGGCTCCTGAATCTGATGATCGAGGGTTTCCCGTTGCTGCTCCTGGTGGGTTTCTTCGTCTACATGGGACAGCGGGCGGGGAAAGCTCAGGTTGGTGGCATATTGGGCTTCGGCCGCACCAAGGCGCGCCGCTACACTGGCGAGCAGACCCGGGTCACGTTCGAGGATGTGGCGGGCGAGGACGAGGCGAAGTCGGACCTGCAGGAGGAGGTTGACTTCCTCCGCACTCCCGGCAAGTACTACTCGATTGGAGCTCGTATTCCGCGCGGCGTGCTGCTGGTGGGCCCTCCCGGCACCGGGAAGACGTTACTGGCGCGGGCGGTGGCCGGCGAGGCGAACGTCCCGTTCTTCTCGATCAGCGCTTCGGAGTTCGTAGAGATGTTCGTCGGCGTGGGCGCGAGTCGGGTCCGCGACCTTTTCGTTCAGGCCAAGGACTCGGCGCCGGCGATCGTGTTTATCGATGAGCTCGATGCGGTGGGTAGACGCCGCGGAGCGGGCGTCGGCACCGTCAACGATGAACGCGAGCAGACCCTCAACCAGCTCCTGGTCGAGATGGACGGGTTCGACGAGCGCCAGCAGGTGATCGTTCTCGCGGCCACAAACCGGCCCGACGTGCTCGACCCGGCCTTGCTGCGACCGGGCCGCTTCGACCGCCAGGTGATCGTGGCGCTGCCCGATCAGAAAGGACGTGAGGGAATCCTCAGAATCCACACCCGGGGGCTACAGATGCAGGCAGATGTCGACCTGGGGATCATCGCGCGAACCACGACCGGCATGAGTGGTGCTGACCTGGCCAATCTGTGCAACGAGGCTGCGTTGGTCGCGGCGAGAAAAAGCCGTGTCAAGGTGTCAATGTCGGACTTCGAGGAGGCGGTGGACAAGCTCCTCCTCGGCCAGGTGCGGCCACTCGTGCTCGACGAACGCGAGCGCCGGGCGGTCGCCTACCACGAGTCGGGTCACACCCTCGTCGCGTGGTTGACCCCGTCGGCCGATCCCGTACACAAGGTGAGCATCATCCCTCGCGGGCGGTCGCTGGGTGTAACCGAGCAGTTGCCCGACGGCGACCGCTACAACTATGGTCGGACCTATCTCATGGCCCGGCTCGCGGTCCTGCTGGCCGGGCGCACGGCGGAGGAAATCGCACTCGATGACATCTCTACGGGAGCGGAGAACGACCTGGTCCAGGCGACCATGCTGGCGCGTCGCATGGTCACCCGCTGGGGAATGGGCTCGCTGGGACTGGTGGCATTCGAGGCCGAGGAGGAGCAACCATTCCTCGGATACCAGCTCGCCCAGGGCCGTGACTATAGCGAAGCCACCGCCGCCCGCGTGGACGATGACGTCCGGCAGCTGCTGGAGGATAGCCACGAGACGGTACGCAACCTGCTGACGGGGGCGCGGGACCAGCTCGACCGATTGTCACAGCTTCTTTTCGAGAAAGAGACAATCGGCCCCGAGGAGTTGGAACAGGTGCTGGGACCGCGCCCACCCCTATCGGTGCCGGGTCCGTAGTTCCGTACACCGTTGGAGATTGCCCGGCTATTCGGTGTGAAACCAGTAGCACCACACCACCAGCGCGAGCGACGAGTCGGCACGTCATTTCGTGCAGCCAGTCTGGGTGCCGGGCCCAATGTTCCGACTCTCAAAACCCAGGTGCCAGGCAACTCTCGGCTCTTGCCGGGTCTTCGCTACCCGAAGAGGCGCCACAGGATGAGGGCGACACCGATTCCGTATGCTGTCCCGCAGACCGGAAAGATCCGATCCGCGAACCACTTCGGGAGGAAGATGTCCGTGACCGACCCTCGCACGGCGCCCTGCCGCTCCGCGAGGAGCGTCAGGGGACACGTCCAGCCTGACACGACCAACACGACGCTCTCGACAAGGAGCAGCACAACTGCGACCCACGTCCACGTGGTGATGCGATTGGCGATGCCGCTGAAGAGCGTATAGACAACGCAGAGGCTCAGGATCCAGAAGATCACCGTATGAACAAGCTTGATCTGGAAGATCGTGATCTTCATCCCGTGCTCCCCCGCCTCCAGGTCTGCCCAACGCGTTGCGCAGAACCTGCAAACCGGCTTGGCGCACCTCCCGAGCCCAGAATACCTCACACAGCCGGCTTGTCATGTTGATGCGCTTGTTGGACAGCTACTACCGGAATGCTTCGCCCGCGGCGTACGTGTCGAAGAACTCCTGGAATCTCGTCACCTTGCCCGACTCGAGAGTGACGAGGTGGACGAAGTCGGACTCGTACACCTTGCCAGTGGGGATGGCACGACAGCGCATGAAGCCGACGACGGCCACCGAATCTTCATCCACAAGCATCTTGCGCGGCTCCAGCACGAGGATGTCCTCCGACTGGCGCCCGATCTCGATCCACTCGAGGAATCCCTCGTGACCGCAGCGAGTGCCTCCCGCCGGATTGAACGGGTTCGACGGTTCTCCCCATTCGACCTCGGGGCTGAGTATCGCGACGATGGCTGGGATGTCGCTCCCAGCAAAGGCTGCGTACATCCGCTGGACGATCTCGAGGTTCTCCTGAGCACCCATTTACGTCTCCTCAAGGTGTCACATAAAGGCGCCTGGCACCTTTACGGTTGTACACGTGGTAGATCCCACCCTCGACAAACACTCTAGGCATTCGAGCCATACCCGGCCTCCAACGCGCAATCTACAATAGCTTCGGAACTGCCGACCTGGCACTCATGGGCGACAATACCCAGGAAAATACGAGGCCCATTAATAGGGCAAGGAGGATTTGAATCCATCGATGAAGATGTCTGAGACTCCCTCGAACGCTCCAGCGTCGACAACGTCATCAATGATCCTTGGCCCACCGTTGCAGTCGAGTGCACCAAGACCGCCTGGAGGAGAATTCGTGCCGGAGTTTTCAGCAACGGAGCCAATCCTGAGGCGATAGTCTCGACCCGTCGAGTCGACGAACCCTGGGTTTATTCCGATGAGATTGAAGCCCATGTCTACGGTGCCCTCCCCTGGCGACAGGATCTCCAGGTCATTCCCATTACCAAAGAAGATTGAGTTGTAGACGGTGATACCGGATTCGAAACCGAGGTTCAAAGTGACGCCGGTTCCTGGTGCATCGGCAACAGTCAGGTTGGTTGCTGTCACTGAGGTTCCGGTTGTGCCAAGCAACGCGCCGTTCGAATTTCCACCGGCGACCAATGAATCGGTGATTTTTCCATCCGCCAGAAAAATATGGAATACGCTGTTGCTCAAGGGCGCCTGATTGTCGACGAACCGACACCTCCGGACGACAAGCGATTGACCGCCACCCAATTGCGCACCAGAGACCCAAACATTGGCGGAACCTTCCAGTAAGTTGCCCTTGACCTGCACGTCCTCCAAGGTCACGATAGATGCATCATCACCAAATACGGCGATTCCGCCGTATTGAATTAAAGCACCGAGATTGGAGCTGGTTACCCGGTTTCGCTCAATCACCGAGGACGATATCTCCACGATGGAAGAGTCGGAGGCAACGATATACAATCCACCGCTGCCACCACCACTTGAGGCGCTATGTGCGGTATTGTCAAGCACTTCCACGCCAGAAAGGTGGAGTTCAGAATTTCTTTCCAGCCAGGCTGACAAGCCTCCTCCCCACACCTGATCAGGCGAGTCAACGGTATTCCCAACAATGCGACAGTTGTCGAGACGAATTTTGCTATCACCGGTGAGCCACGCATGGATGCCTCCTCCAAACGGAAGCGTTGAGCCCACCAATCCTCCCGTGAATGTCAACGAATCAACGAAAATCTCGCCCCCCGAAATTTCAATCGTTAACGGTCTGCCGTTCTGAGCGGCATCAATGGTCGTGATTTCAGCCTGCGGGACGCGCGTGTTGAACGTGCTATCCCAACCACCGCTTATGGTGAGAGATCCGACGCCCTTAGCCGATTTGACGAAAACACTCTCCGTATACAAACCTGCCTGCATTCTGATTTCGTTATTTCCGCCAGCTACGATTGCGCGTTCTACCGCGTTCCGTATCGATGTGAATTCTCCATCGGGTCCAACCGTCAGTGTGCTTGAACCCTGCGGCAAAGCCCGACGACCTGGCCGCCTCGGAGGAGGCACGGGCGAAGTCGTCAGCCGAAGCACCCCGGCACGGTCGGACGCGCCGAGTACCAACCCATCACCTACAGCGATGATGGCCTCAGGGTTTATTTGGTCGGGGCCAATGATGAGTTCCCAATTGTCACCCTGGTTGTAGCTGCGATAGGTCCCTAGGGAGGTGGCCGTGTATACAGTCGACGGGCGATTCGGGTCAACCGCCAAACCTTCGGGCCATCCTTCGCAGGTGAACGGGGCCGGTTCCGTCAGCTCGTCGCATTCATCGCTCCAAACCGGAAAACAACAAATGGTCATACCGTTCCTGACCGCCTCCCAGGTGAGCCCTCCGTTGGTGGTGCGGAATGGTCCTACCCGGGTGCTGGCGTACATCGTTTGGGAATCGGTTAGGTCGAAATTGAGGTCAGTGACGACATGATAATCGGCACAGCCCCATTCCCAACAATTTGGGGGCGTATCCAAACCCTCGGAGATCGAAACCCATGACTCTCCGAAATCTGAAGACCTGAATAATCGATAATAGGTCGCGGCATACACGACTCCGACAGAGTGTGGATCGAGGTAGATTCCAACAACGGTAACGCCTCCTGGCCGGGTCAGCTGCACCCACGTTTCGCCGCCATCATCGCTTCGGTACGCTTCGTATTCATAGGATTGGCCAGCGATCAATATGAAAAGCGTTCCGGATCGGTGGGGGTCCACCTCAATTCCGCCGATGCGTCGACCAGACAACCCACCCCACACCTCGGTCCATGTCTCCCCGGCATCGATGCTCTTGAG
The DNA here is from genome assembly GCA_964423595.1 of uncultured Thermoanaerobaculia bacterium. Classification (GTDB taxonomy): domain Bacteria; phylum Acidobacteriota; class Thermoanaerobaculia; order Thermoanaerobaculales; family Sulfomarinibacteraceae; genus Sulfomarinibacter. The sequence goes on from CAYRFI010000062.1 coordinate 16,940, forward strand.
GACCCCCCCATTCGCGGACGCCGTGTAGACGGTGCCAGGCGCCAAAGGGTCGATCGCGACGCACGGCCCAGCTCCTTCAGTTCCATCGAGAAACGTCCAGCTCCACCCGGAATCCGAGGTTTTGAAAACGCCGTTCCCTCGACCGCCCTTGCTCGCCCCGGCGTAGCCGATGGTCGAGTCAGATGGGTCAAAAACCACGGTGCTGATGCTGTTGACGTAGAACCCATGCGTGCCGATTTCCCAGCTCAATCCACCGTCGTCGCTTCTGAAAACTCCACGGCGCTCGTCCAGCGTCTCCGCCGCAAGGTAAATGCGGTTGGGGTCAAGCGGACTGATCGCCATATCGTAGCTCGAGAGGGGGTTGAGATCCGGGCCGAACTCCCGCCAGCTCTTGCCTCTATCGCTCGAGACAATGGGGCCGTTCAGGGTATCGGCGTAAACAGTGCGAGGACGACTAGGGTCCGCGACGAGGAAACCATAGCGGTTCAGGTCGGGTTGATCGATGACCCCCCAGCCATGACAGCCACTCACACTCCGATAAAGCTTCTCCCAGTCCCGAGCATAGACAACGTTCGGGTTGAATGGACCGAATGCCACGTGATACGCGCCCCCGGCGATAGGTCCGCACTCAGACCACGAGGCGCCGCCGTCCTCACTGACCACGACTCCATCTCCGGCGACAGCGGCTATTATCAGTTCCGGACGGGACGGATGGACCTCCAGGTCGCGGACCTCACCGAGACTATCGGTTTTCTTGCTCCACGTTTCGCCGCTGTCGGTGCTGACGAAGATATCCCTCCGGGTCGTCGCATACAGGGTGAACGGTGCCGGAGAGGATCGAAGCACCTCAATCGAATCGCCATCGCCGACCTCCAGGGCACGCCATGTTGCGCCACCATCTTCCGACTTGTACAACTCGCTGCGATACCACCCCAACACCACCATCTCGTCCGGACGATCAGGGTTGATGATGATCGTGGGGACAGTCTGACTACCAAGCCCTGTGGACGACCGGGTCCAGGTCAGACCGCCGTCATCACTTCGATAGACACCGTCGTTCGTGCCGGCGAAAACAATGGAGGCATCGTCTGGATGAATGGCCAACGACGACACCTCGCCACCCTCTGGTCCGGATCGCTCCCAGGCCAAGTCCGATGCTGCGACGGAACTGGATACGAGCGACACAGCAGCAACGAGCATGAACGCTACGGATGGTATTGCAGAGATTCTGTCCGGTACCACACGCATGTTGGCCTCCCGGAAAAGGTTGACAGCGAGAACTAATGCCAAAGGTATATCTCTTGTGTGGATGAGGCCACCCGGGTGGTCAAGATCGCTGGCCTCCCGAAAGGGTGCGAACCAACAAGGTTGGTCCGAAGGACAACAACGATTCTCCTGGCAGCGGTACTTTCCCGGACTCCGCCGGCAGCGCCCGCTCCGAAGGCAGGCGCCACGGTGAACTCACCTACTCACGGACGTCGAGTGATTTTCCATCGGGCCTCGTGGTTGGTGCACGCCGGGTCGGGCGGCGCGGCTCGGGTGGGCTGCGGTCGAGAACCGCAACTCCGTTGCCGGCCGAGGATACGTACAGCTTTCGCGTCGTGGGGTCGACCAGAATATCGTTGATATAGGGGTTGTCGTCGTCATCACTGATGCGTGTCCAGGTTGCGCCCGAGTCATTGCTCGCCCAGACACCGTCGCCCCACGTGCCGGAGAGGATCTCGCCTCGACCAAAAGTGAGGACGGAGATGTTGAGGCCCTCCAATCCGAGATGGTGCCAGTGGTTTCCACCGTCATGACTCGCAAACACACCGCAGGAGGTGCCCGCGTAGACAAGCCCGCGACGGTGCGGAGCGTACTCGATGGCATATACAACGGTCGACTGGCTATCAGGACACCTGGCGTTGCTATCGGGCGCGGGTACAAACCACGACGCACAACCGTCGTGGCTGGTGTAAAGCCCATAGGCGGTTCCGGCAATTACCGTCGACGCATCTTCAGGGCTCACGGCGAGGGAGTAGAACGAGCCGTTGTCGATCGGATTTTCGGCGCACCTTGACCACGTCAGACCGCCGTCCAGACTTCGCTCGATTTTCTTCCGCGGCGACCCCAGCACCACATACACCCGCTGCGTGTCCCCAGGTGCAACCGCAATCGCGTCAACCCAGTCACCGGGTGATCCCAAATCGTCCCAGGTATTGCCCTCGTCGCGGCTGACCAACATTCCGCACTCGCCAGCGACGATGACCGCATTCTCTTCATCCAACCACTCGACCGAGTGATTGACGAAACAGTCGGGGATCGGCCCGCTCCAAGGAATGAGGTTCGGCCGTCGGCACGTTTCCCAATTCCCATTATTTGCGGTCTCCCAACTCTCGCCGCCATCGAAGCTTTTTTGGAGACCCAGCTCTCGGACTGTGGCGATCAACTGCGCCGAGTTGCGGGGATTCGCTGCCACTGAAAACACCTCTGTCGCGAACAAACCGGTATTGGATTTCTCCCACGTATCCCCTGCGACCGTTCGCACAAACATACCTTCACTCTGGGTCCCGAGGAAGAGGCGGGAGCTGACCGGGGAAATCGCAAATGCAGCAGCCATCCTAAAGGTGGTGTCCGACACACTGGATTCGCATTCCAATCCTTCTCCGATCTGCTCCCAGGAGGCGCCACCATCGCGCGTCCGAAACACACCATCGAACCAGGTCGCGACGTAGGCGGCGTCCGAGTCGTAGGGATCGGCCACCACGCCGCGCAAGCTGGCCGTACTCATTAGCGTGCTCGGAAACCCACCCAGACTCTGCCAATCATCACCGCCATTGCTGCTTTTGAAAAGTTCGTCCGAAGTCGAGGCATAGACGATCTGGGGATCGGCGGGCGAGATCGCAAAGTGGTATACGGTTGGGTAGTACGGTCTACCGCTATTATTGTGCCGCACCATATCCGTCCCGACCGGCCACCAAGAGATTCCCGCATTCCGGGAACGATAAGGCCCCAATCCGTGAAGAGATGCAAAGAAGACCCCCGCGCCGTTTGGATCTGCCGCCAGCGTTTCGATGTCGTCATCGAATCGAGCCCACGACCAGGTGGCGCCGCCGTCGGAGCTCTTGAAAAGCCCGTCGTTCTCACCCGTACCGGCCCACACCGTGTTCGAATCTTGCTGGTCGATGAGCAGTGAGGTCACCGGAAGGTATCGAAAATTTGGGCTCGTTTCGGGGTAGGACGGATCCTCGAGACCGCTGCGTGCTTCGGACCAGGAGTCCCCGCCATCTGTGGAAACAAACACCCCACCGGTACCCGGCCGCAACGTGTCGGTCCCCGCATAGATGCGCGTCGCCGTCGTCGGGTCCACGGCCAGCGCCAGAACTCCTTCTCCGGCGAGCCCACTAAAATTCCACGAATGCCCGCCGTCGCTACTCTTGAAAACTCCGGATGAGGTCCCGGCGTAGACGACATCGTCCGAATGCGGACTGATGGCGATCGCCAGAATCCCACCACTCTCAGGGCCGAGCTGTTCCCAGGCCGCGTCAGATGCTGCGACGGAATTGGACAACAGCAGCCAAGCAGCAACGAGCATGAAGGCTACGGATTGTTTTGCGGAGGTTCTGTTTGGCACACGCATGATGGTTTCTTGGGTTGCCAAGCGGTGGCACCCTTCAACAACATATATCCCTTGCGTGGATCAAACAAGTCAGCACTAATCACCAGCGGACCCGATTCCCGGTTAGGCATTCTGGGTGCCGGGCCCAGCGACTTAACGATTTGCCCGAGTGACATAGGAAAACGTGCATGAGTGCCAGATGGAATGAGTAGGCCGGTCTCCTGGCGGCGTAGCACAATGCTCGCGAAATCTAGAACGGGCTCGAGGCCCAAGATAAGGAGACCGACCTACTCATTCCATCTGGCACCTATTGTGGCTCGTTAATGGGCACGACTGCCTCGATCCTCGTCCCCTCTCCGGGGGCGGATTGGATCGACAGCCGGCCGCCGAGAGCCCGCAGCCGTTCCCGCATGCTGATCACCCCGAGACCGTTCCGTTCCCGGATCTGGTCGGGGTCGCACCCGACCCCGGAGTCCGTGACCATCAGACGGATCTCTCCCTCTTCGCCGCACAGCTCGACCTCCGCGCTCTTGGCACGGCTGTGCTTCACGACATTTCGCAGTGACTCCTGCGCCACGCGGTAGAGGCACAGCGCCGCGTCGTCCGGTATCGAGTCCGGCACGTTCCTCTCTTGAAAGACCAGCTGGATTCGCCGCCGCTCGCCGAGCACATGACACAGGTCCCCGATCGCCTCGGAAAGACCGAGCCGCTCGAGACTCCTCGGATGCAGTCGGTAGGAAAGGTCGTGGATATCGGCGGAGAGCTCCTTGAGCCGTGCGAAAACCTCACCGACCTTTTCAGTCAGCTCGGGTCCCGAATCGGGTATGCTTTCTGCAGCAAATTGGAGCTCCGTTGCGAGCAGAGCCACTCTGTGGCACACGTCGTCGTGAAGCTCACGGGCGATCCGGCTCCTCTCTTCCTCCTGCAGGTTGACCAGGCGGCCACCCAGATCGAGGAGCTGCTGCCTAGCCTGCTTGTGTTCCGTGATCTCGGTGTCGGTTCCGGTCATTCGGTAGGGCCGGCCTTCGTCATCGAAAAGGGCCGTGCCTCGCGCCAAAAACCAGCGGATCGATCCGTCCTTGTGAACCATTCGGTGTTCGACCTCGTAACGATCTGCAACACCCTCGAGGTGTTTGGTGGCTTCGGCCATCACCAGGACGGCGTCGTCCGGGTGCACCTTGGAGCCCCAGTCGTTGATGGTGTTTTGAATCTCGTGATCCTCGTAGCCGATCAGTTTCTTGAGCCAGGGGTCAACGTAGATTTCGTCGGTCTTCAGATCCCAATCCCACACCCCGACCCGTCCGGCCACCGATGCGCGCACGTAACGTTCTTCCGCCTGCTTCCGAAGCTCCTCTTCGATTCGGCGACGCTCGTCGATCTCGGAGTTGGTTTGCTCGGTGGCACGGGTCGACCCGTTGGTCTGCCGGATTCCCTCGGTCTCCGTTTCCGCGCGGGCGCGCCTCTTTTTCGCCCTCCGTTGCACATCACGTGAAGGCACCTTGTGAGACATTTCGGCCCCCAGTCAAAAAAACAACCTTCCCCGTCGTTCGTATGTCCGTCACGCCGTCGAGCATGCGAGGAATCAGACCACCATTCTCGCTTGGCACGCGTGCGAATGGCAACTAATTCTGGGTGCCATCTGGGTGCCAGGCTTTAGGAACTTGGGAAGTTCGTGCTTGATTGGTGAACACGCTGACTTCCTAAGATCCTAAAGCCTGGCACCGATAGGCACCGATACAGGATCAGGTAATTCCCGCTGCCGAGCTTGTGGAGATCGTGGTGCGGAATCTGTCCTTCGTGCGGGAGCTGGTAGAACCACGTCAGGTTGCCGTCCCAGTCGTACTCCTTGATCAGGTTGTCGGTTCCGATCACCGCCAGTCGGCCGTCCCGATCCAACCGTGCGCGCCCGATCGCCCGGACCTTGGGCCACACGTGGACGATGTTGCCGTTCATGTCGATGATCATCGGCACCCGCCGGCGGTAGAGCACGAGGTTGAAACCCGATGATACCTTGCCCGGCCGATATTGCCTGACCCACGAGGTGGGCTCCAGGTCCGCCAACTCGAGGTGCAGCTCGTCGAGCTGGGCGGGGTCGTCGATCTCGGAAGCTTCCAGCCGGCGGAAGGGTTCCTCCGCCCGGTTCAAGAACCACGCGGCGGCGGCGAGGAGCAGCAACCCTGCGACGCAGACGAGGACCTTCTTCAACATCCTGAGAACATTAGCATTCACCAGGGCGGCGGGCAGGCGATTCCGAGAAAAGAGAGGTTCGCCAACGCTCCAGCTGAGTCCGGCTCAACGGCTCCAACATCAAAACCCAGGTGCGAGGCACCTTTCAGGAGAAACTACGTTCGAACAATAATGGTTCCTCTCCGTAGATCACTGCGACCGGGATATCCGGCGATTTCGAACTCTTGGAGGCGCCGTGGCGATTCAATGGCATCGTACCACTGGATTCTGTGTATCTCTGATCGCCCTGATCCTGGTCGTCTCGGGTTCTGCTCTTGCCCAGACCTCGGCCGCAAGCCAGGCAAGGGCTGAGGGAGAGAGCGGTGCCTTGCCCGGTCTCGCTTCCGATCATTGCGAGCGCGACGGGGATTTCGAGCAGCTGTCCTGGTGGGTGTCTATGGAGCGGAGCATGACACCCGCCCTGTGGGAGGAAGCTCAGGAATCGATTAGTGCCCACCGAAGCGAGAAGGCCTCGTTGAGCGATGCCCAGTTCTACATGGAGGTCAGGCGAATCGCAGCGCTCGGCGACAACGGGCACAGCAACGTCTCCGAGGAGCCGATCTACGAGCACTTCGGTCTGCTGCCGCTGCGGTTGTACTGGTTTTCTGATGGTCCGTTCATCGTGCGAGCCACAGAGCGGTTTCGGAACCTGCTCGGCGCCCGCATCGAAGCCGTGAACGGCACGGCGATCGGTGACTTGACAACGACGTTGAAGGAGTTCCACGGGGGGTCGCAGGATTTCTTCCGCCATTACTCAGCTGCGCCTCTCATGTTGTCCGCTCCGTTGATGCACGCGATCGGACTGTCCGAGAGCCCTGAAGAGCTTATCTTGACCGTGACGACGCTCTCGGGCGAGAAGCAAGAGGTCACCGTTCCGCTCGATCGAACCTCCAGCTCGATCCGGGATTGGCCGTGGAGGTATCTGAATCCAGCGCCCATCGAGAACGAGAACGGTTGGGCTACACTTCTCGAGACAGACACCGCCCTTCCGCTCTACCTGCGGCAGCCGGACGAGGTCTTCCGCTACGTACTGCTCGAGAAACACCAAGTTGCATACATTCAAATGAGATTCAACATGGACTCGAATGGCGAAGCGATCAACGCTTTTCTGACGCAGACGCTCGAGAATCTTGAGCGTGATCGGCCGCATTCAATCATCCTGGATAGCCGGCAGAACCCGGGAGGGGATCTCACCCTCGCCGCCGAGGCCGCCCTCAAGCTGCCGCAACTGGCAAAACCTGAAGGCAAGGTGTATGTGCTCACCGGCCCGGGCACGTTTTCAGCTGGCATCTACACCTCGTTCTTCCCCAAGGCCTCGGACGCGCAGCGAACGGTCGTCGTCGGGGAACATGTCGGTGATCGGCCGCAGTTCTGGGCAGAGTCCGGCCCGCCGTTCAGGCTTCGTGACAGCCAGTACTTCATTGGGTACTCGCTGCAAATGCATGACCTCGCGAACGGGTGCTCCGATCCAGAAAAGTGCCACATGGCTCAGTGGCCGAAGAGCTGGAACATCGCGGTCGGCACCCTCGTACCCGATTGGCCGGTCCCATCAACCTTCGCGGACTACAAGACCGGCCGAGATCCGGTGATGGAGCGAGTGCTCGCTGATCTCCGATAAGTTCTGCGGATTATGGGTGCCAGGCCCACACGCCAACCCGTATGGGTGCCAGGCTTTAGGACCTTAGGAAGTTTGACCCATCCTTTCTTCTGACGAAAGACTGAGCGCTTTCAGCGACAGCGCCTCGTCGGCTCGATCCAACATAGCCGCAAAATCCTCATCCTCTTCCCTGAGTGAAGCTCCCTCCCCCGCCCACCAGCTCAATACATCGGGGTTCTTCCGCAGCACCTTTGCCATTTTCGTTCGATTCTGCCCCCATCGCTCCACACCCAGGGTCACGATGAGCCTGCGGTCTCTCGCCGTCGCGCGGTCTCGAGCCCGCGAACACACGTGAGCCTTGTCAATATCGAGGATCTCGCACACCAGCCCCACAAACACTTCCGCATTCAAATGAGGTCTTTCGATATCAGTGCTTCGACCTAGGAAGTCGATCATCGGTCTCGTTCTGTCGACCTCGAGATCTTCGCCTCCTGGTGCCCCGAAGGGGTGCCAGAATATTCGACTCTCCTCCGCGTCCTCTGCCGTCCCTGCCCGGATCGCACTCAGATACGACCGTCGCGCTTCCTTCTTAGCGTTGCCAAAGCACAACAAGGTGTCGTCAATATCCACCAACGCTTTTCGCGAACGCCTCTTTATTTCCCTGTGCCCGCCAAAAACGTACTCATCAGGATTGTCCACCACACCGGCTGTCACCGGATTCAGATGCACGTAGATTACGAGTCTACCCAGATAAGACTCATCCTCCACGTATTTCGCCTTATACCGACTCTGCCACAGGCTCCCAGATCGACCATGGCTCTTGTTAAACCGCCGGCTGAACAGGTTCTGCACTCGATGCATTCCCCTCCAGAGTGGTACCTTGCCCGTGCGCAAAAGCAGGTGGTAGTGATTGGACATCACGCACCACGCCAGGACGGACCATCCGTCGCGCTGTTTGGTCTCGCGGATGATCTCGATGAATTCGACCGCTTCCTCAGGATTCGAAAAGATCGGTTCGCCACTCGCCACGCGGTTGTACACGTGAAACAGACCGCCCTCGATCTCGACCCTCGGCCTTCGGACCATGTCTGAGTCCCCTTCTGGGGAATCTATAACAACTTCCTAAGGTCCTAAAGCCTGGCACCGATTCTGCGATTCTGGCACCGATTCTTCTAAAGCCTGGCACCGATTCGATTTTAGTAATTTGACCCCAATAGGGGATTTACCGCATCCTCTTGCGCCGCTCTGGGCGGAGTTCGGGCTATGCCCGGCCCGGCGACAAGGTACCGACGGGCCCTGACTCAAAACTTAACGCACCATCCCTTCTGCCTGCGCCTCCGCCATTAGGAGGCTCCGAAATCATTATGAGGACCCACATCACCGTCCGAGTCATCAGCTTTCAGCAGAAAATCGATAAACCATCTCTCCAGTCTTGTCTATATAGCCGAACCCCATACCGGTCGCCACCAATGCCAAACCATCAACGAATTCCTCAATCTCCTCAAATTGAGGTTCGATTACTATCTCTCCGGTTTTGTCTACACAGCCCCACCTTCCGTTTCTCTTCACACGTGCCAAACCATCAGCAAACTCTCTTGCGTACTCAAACTGAGGCTCGATTACAATCTCTCCCTTTTTATCAATATAGCCCCAGCAGTCTTCAGCTGCTTCTCGTAACGCTACAGGTGCCAACCCTTCATGGAAATCCCCAGCAGACCCCGAACCGACAAATTGAGGTTCGATTACTATCTCTCCGGTTTTGTCAATATAACCTAACTCCGTTTTTCCGAA
>CAYRFI010000063.1:0-25819 GCA_964423595.1 uncultured Thermoanaerobaculia bacterium
AGGAGACCGTCGCTGCGCAACTCGAGCACCTTCGGAGCTTGGCTCAGGCCCAGTGAGGGCGCCAGGTACCGAGGTCAGCGAGACCACCGTGGTCCACATCGCATGCTTGGGTGCCAGGTTCCGCAACGTTGCATTGTGAGGTTGTAATCAGTAGCGCGTTGCGGGCACGACGAGCGTCCCGCAGTTCCGACATTTGTATGCCTCGCGGCTGCGGATCCACGGTGTGGAACCCACGTTGCCGATGATGAAATGGGCGAAGCTGAAGACGAGGGTAAAAAGGTAGGCGTGCTCGCCGTCGATCCCACGAGCTCGTTCTCAGACCACATGATGCCCGAGAAGTAGCCGATGAAACCGGGCTCCAGGGTGGTGCCGCAATCAGGGCAACGCGCATCACGGATGTCCGACATGACCTCAGTCCTCCTGACGGGTACTACGATTTCGGGAGTCAGTATATTCGAGGCCACAGGCGTCATGTCGCGCTGGATTGCATCGTAAAGGAGACACCCTGGCCATGAGAACCGACATGCTAGACTCTCGCCAACCGACTCTCGCGGGGGAGGGGTCGATGGCACGTGGCGCGACGGCATCGGGCCGAAATAGGTCGATCGTCCTGGATCGCTGGCTGGCACGCAAGGTTCAACCGGTCGTTCTTTTCTACGTTGTCGCAGTTTTCGCGGCCTTCATGGCCATGTCGCATTTCATCTTTCACTCGCCGGAAGCCGTGAAAGCGCTCGCGATTGCTGCGGTGGGCGCGGTCGCCGCAACCGTTCCGAGCGTGATCGAAAACGTCGAGTATCAGCTGACCGAGTCGGGAATCGAGAAACGAGCGGTGAAGAAGAAGGGGCCCGATGAATTCAAGGACGTCTTCCGTTGGGATGAGCTGGGCCACATCGTCCCGACGAAGCACGGTTTCAAGTACTACAGGATCGTGAACGAGACGAGCCCCCTCCGACGATTCTGGAAGACACATATCGCCGACGAGTATTCCGGCGAGATCCACGTAGAGACGAAGGACCTCGAGCGGATCCTCGGGATCGTCGAGCGACGAGGGATCGCGATCTCTTAGCGGCGTGGGCGGCATGGGTGCCTGATTTCGCATTGACGTGTTGTGAGTTTGTGGTCTGTGTCAACCGTCAACACATCTGCATCTCAATCTGTGATGCTGTGGTCGCTTGAGACCTTGGTATGATTGGCCCAATCGTCATGCTCTGATCTCATTTTGAGGAGGACCACAATGTCCAGAATCTCAAGTATCGGCGGCGAGACGCTCCGTGCGGTGGCCTGTTTTCTCGTCACCTTCGCGCTGTTCCCCGTCGCGGCTCGGGCAGCGGAGGACCAGCAGCCGAAGAAGACCATGCCGATCCAGGTCACCGTGAACGTGAACTGGGACATCGAGGGCTCGGGCACTCGCAACGAGGGGTCGATGACTATGCGATTGAACGGTACGGCGAACCTGGCCGAGGAGGTGAGCGTGATGGACCCGGCCGCACCGCCGGGGACCATGATCACCTATGGCGCGGGAGGGGTGGGAGGCCACTACACCTACAAGGAGACCCTGACCCAGGAGCATCCGCCACAGGGCTGCACGGCGTTGATGGCCGAGTACCAGGGCAACGGGGCGTTCAAGCTGGAAGAGATCAACAGCGCCATGACGTCGGGCCTCAACATCCGCAAGATAGGCAGCATGATCCCCAAGGAGATGCTCCAGTTCGTCCCGCCGGAAGCGAAGGAGATGATGATCGACTATTACGATTTCTTCGCCGTCGCCAAGAAACAACAGGTTCAGGGCAGAAAACGGGGCTGGAATGACTGCAACTTCGTTGAGGATACGAAGGAGTTCAACCCGACGGGCCTGACCATCCGCTTCCAGATCACCGACGACGGGAAGATGACCGGGCGGCGGCGTTGGTCGGCGGAGAAGAACTCCGGCGGCCCCTCGTTTACCATCCGCATCTCCGACCTGCCTGAAAAGATGGAACGCCGACCGCTGGTCCCCGAACCGGGCGAGGGCGGGGACGTCACCTACGCGGTGAACTGGAACTTCGGCGAGGTGGATCCCTATGTGGAGATCCAGCGCAGGGAGGGTGAGTTCTGGATCCCGCTCCCCAGTGGTGAACCGGTGGAGGTGATTGCGGGCGAAAGAATGGAACTTCGCGGCGTCGTGCTCCCCGAGGAGAAGGACCCGAAAAAGGGTGAGTGGACGATTAGTGGCGAGGGCGGTTCGGGCGGGGAGATGTATATCAAGAAATACCACGCCAGCCACCAGAGGGGCGAGGTGGAGCATCTCGACCCGCAAAAGGACCTCAGGAAACCGGAGGTGCTGTTCTTCTGGGTGGACGAGGGGAAGGGCACGGTGGAATACACAGCCACGGCCGGCACAAAACAACTGAAGCAAACGGTCGAGTTCGAGGTCAAAAAGCCACAGTTCGCTTTTTACACGGAAGCCTCGCCGCGCAACGTTTTCGGGACCTTGAACCAGGGCACCGGCCATCCGGCTGACGAGTGCTGCGTGCGGGCGCTGAGCGCCGAGGAGCAACGGGAGCTCGACGATCACAAAGAGGCGTGTAAGCAGCTGGAGGACAAACTTGCGAGCCTCGACCCGAACAACGCTCTGGTTCAGACTACGGAAAAACCGAAGCTCATCCAGCAGTGGAACGCTCTCGGATGCACGCCCGAGGGCATCCAGTACCAGGGCATCTCCTTCATCGCCGAACCGCAGGACGACATTTCGGGCGAGGTTCAGTTCGTGCAGCTCCTTTCGCGTTCGGTGATGCTGGAGTTCGAAGAAGCGACCTCCTACGACAGGATCAGCAACGTGCTCGACGGCTGTTATCCCTATCCGAAGAACATTTCTTACTACGCCACCCTCGATGCCCCGGGCTTCAGCGCTAAGGGCGCGACCTCATACGAGGTACGGCAGCTCGACTTCGAGATGTACCTGATGTTCAGGCCGGATGGCGACGGCAACGAGTGGATCCCGCTCAAGAGGGCGGTCTGGACATGGGCCGGTGCCATCCGCTGCGATTACGGGACGTGCTTCGAAGAGCAAGCGGACGCCGTGATTCCGGAGTCCGAGCAGGTGCCCGATGACTCCGAATACCCGGAATGGACCAACTGCTCCCTGGGTAGGTGAGTGTGAGGGCGGAGTGAGGTGACGCTGCACGGGTGCCGCTGACGCCGTAGGTTCTCGTCTTCATTCATGATATGGGGTGGTGATCGGCGGCGCGACCGCTGATCGACTCAGTCAAGCAGCCTGACGATCCGACGTACGCCGGCCTCGACGGTCCCGGTAGGCAGCCCGGCGTAGCAGAGCCGAAAGAACCCGGGCTCGCCGACGTGGCACGCAGCACCGGGGGTGAGATTGACCCTGGCCTGCTCGAGGATGGTGAGCCACAGCGCGTGCTCGGCCTCCCACGTCGGCGCCGCCAGATGTGGTCGGAGATCGAGCAGGACGAAGACGCCGGCCTCGGCCGGTACGTGGTGAATTCCGCCGGCGTCGAGCGCGCCCGCGAGGCGGGCGTGGGCGCCGCGCAGCAGCTCCCTCATCGAGCCGATGTACGAGTCAACCCAGGTCTCGTCAGAGATCATCTCGCCGAGCAGGTACTGGGTGTGGCCGGAGCAGCACGCCCAGTAGGCGAGCGCGTCGACGGCGGTGTTGACGGCCGGGTTTTCGCTGACGAGGACGCCGCAGCGCAGGCCCGAGGCGCCGAAGTCCTTGGAGAAGGCCCAGACGATGTGGATCCGCTCGCCGAGCGATGGCAGCAGCTCGGCGCAACTGGTGAAGATGCGCTCACCAAAGACCGATAGGGCGTAGATCTCGTCGAAGACCACGTGCAGGTCGCGGTCGTCCGCCCACGCCAGCACCCGACTGATCTCCTCGGGTGACGCGACCGTGCCGAGAGGGTTGTCGGGCGAGGTGTAGAGCAGGGCTTTGACCGGCCGTCCGGCGCCGGCGACGGCGCGATCGAGCAACTCGGGGGTCAACTGGAAGTCGTCGTCGCTCGAACGGTGAACCGGAACGATGGTGAGCCCATTGCGCAGCTCGAGGTCGAGCCAGAAACCGGCATAGCTCGGCGTAGGGACGAGGACGCCATCGCCCGGATCGCCCAGGGCATAAAAAAGGATCTCGAGCACGCTGCCTGCGCCGGCGAGCACGGAGATCTGCTGCGGGCCGAACTCACGACCGAGAAAGGCCCGGCCCATGAAGCTCGCGAGCTGCTCGCGGAACCGCACCGAGCCTGTCATGGCGTCATAGCCGAGCACGTTGGCCGGCACCCTCGGCACCCGATCGAGGCGATCGGCCACGATCTCCGCCACCAATCGATTTTCGGCTTCGCAGAGGCCGATGTACGCATTGGGGTTGGCAACCGGGTCGTAGGGATCGCGCAGACCCTCGTAATGTCGCTCGAGGTACTCGGGAATCGCCCCGCCGGCCAACAGGCCCTGCGCTCGTCGGGACAGAATGCGGGTTTCGTGGCTCATGGCTGGGTATTGTACCGCCTGGCGCGTGGTCAGCCGACCGGGTTCACCGCCGGCCCTGCCGGGAGGAGCCGCTCATCACGACTCCACAACCGCGGTGTCCGACTTCATTCGCGACGTCAGTTCGTCATCAACGGCATCCGTGCGCAGCCTTGAACCTGGCCTTCAACACCGTGTTACGCTCGAGGTGAGGGCAACGAATCTGAAGACCTTTTCACCCGTATCGTTTCAAGCCGGGTCTACCCGCCGCTCGATGTGGGGCTCCGCCCCCGATCGGGTGGTGGTTCGATTGCGAGCCTTGACGACGTCGATTCTCCTGGCCGCCTCGATGGCGGCGGGCGTGGCCTGCGCCGGGGAAACGATGCCTGCGGATTTCATCGATGCGGCGAGTGTCGTCCCCGGTCTCGTTGTCGACATGCGTTACGCCGGCTCGTTCAATTTCGTCGGCCGGCCGATCGACGGCTACGAGGCACCTGTCTGCATCCTGACCCGGCAGGCGGCCGAGGCGCTCGCCGAGGTCCAGGCGGAGCTGAAAGACTACGGCCTGGGCCTCAAGGTGTTCGACTGCTACCGGCCGACACGCGCCGTAGCCGATTTTGTCCGCTGGGCGAAGGACGAGGCCGACACGAAGATGAAGGCCGAGTTTTATCCCGACGTCGACAAGTCCGAGCTGTTCGCCAAGGGGTATATCGCCGAGCGCTCCGGCCATTCGCGCGGCTCGACCGTTGATCTGACGCTCGTCTACCTTCCTTACGAATCGGATGTGCCGATGGGGACCGGTTTCGATTTCTTCTCGCCGCGCTCCTGGCCGATCGATGCCGTCCAACCCTCCGAGGTCCGCGCCCACCGGCTGCTCCTGTCGAGCCTCATGCAGAGGCACGGCTTCAAGCCCTACGAGTACGAATGGTGGCACTTCACGCTCGCCGACGAGCCCTGTCCGGACACCTATTTCGACTTTCCGGTGAGGTGAACAGGCACCACCCTTCGCATGCTTGCAGTGTGAAGGGGGCTTTACGAATTGTCTGCACGCGTGCCACGTTCAGAATGGTGCATTCATGGGTGCCTCAATGGCACCTTCACGCGAATGGGTTCTCGACCGTCGCCCCGTCGAAATCCTGGCCGGTCTGGAGATCTTCACTCAAGACTCGTCTGCAGCCGGCGGATTGCAATAGTGCGTCGATGCCTTGGTGGCACGTTGGCGCACACCCGTCAGCGTAAACGGCGGCCGCGCAGGGTCTCTTGATACTCGGTCGGGTCGGAATCTTCCTTGGCGCCGACCGGGGATGCGCACACAGCACATCGATATTCGTACTTGTTGCCCGTCGGTAGGACCAGAAGGAGGTGGCGGCGAACCGGCCGTGCTGTCCTACACCTCGGACAGAAAAGCTCCGATGCCTCGAGGGCCTCGTAGTCACGATCGCTGCTCATGGCCAGATTTTCGATATCGAGTGCGGTGACGTCAAGTCCCGTCAATACCAGCACCCGCCATCGGGAGGCTACATTGGTTCTTCGTCGCCCCTGTCGTCGGCACCATCGTCGTTCCGGTGGAGCATCAACGCCCGGCGTTTTTCGATACTGCTCAACCAGAGGGGGATGAATGTCGCGAGATCGCGAAGCTCGTTTTCGACGACTCGCAGACACGTGATGATTCGCAAGCACAGAACACGTTCGACGTCCGCGGCCACCCTACGGGTCGCCCGACTGTCGTCCCGATCGAGGGACGCCGTCAGTGTTTCGAGGACGATGCAGGCCGTGGCGTAGAGCTCGCCAACCACGCGACAGGACTCGGGAAGATCGCGCGCGTGTGCCTGCAGGACCTCGAGCTCGCCGAAGCGGATGGCGCGTAGCCCGGCGATGGTCTTGAGCTTCGGTGCGAATTCGGACTCGAGCGCGTCGAGAAAAGCAGCCAAACTCTGCCACGCCTCGGATGACGGCAGTCGGCCCGATCTCGTCATTGTGTCGATCACGGATCCGAGGTCGACGTGGCGTCGGGCGTTCAGTTGAAGGAGATCGCTTTCCAGCCGACCCACGGAGGTCTGCAGCCACTCCGATTCCTCCACGTCGCGGGGGAACTTGCGGGCGAGAAAGTAATCAACGTCGTGCTGGCTCCTCGGGTCGGCGGCCAGAATTTTGCCGAGGGTATCGACCAGGAAACCGTGCAGCTTGCCGATGGTAATGCACAGGGTTCTCCGCAGCTCGTCGAACTGCTGTTCCGTGGGTCGATCCGGAAAGTGGTCGAGGTGGGCGAACACCTCACCGTCGAGAAAGGTGAGGGTTTCGCGAGCGTTTCGTACCGCCTCGTCGAGGTCCGGCAGCGCCGAGGGCTGCTCCATCAACCTGGTGACCTTGGTCTGCACCACCGAGCACACGGTGCGAACCGTGTCCCAGATCTCGAGCAGTCGGGTGGGCGAGCAGTGAAGAATGGCGAAGTTGCTCTCCAGCACGCCGTCGAGACTCCGCACGGATCCCAGAAGCACGCGGATGCGCGGGTTCTGCCACCGCACCTTTTCGAGGTGCCACTCGAGGGGGAGCGTGGTTGCCACGTCTACCATTGTCGCATTGTGAGACCCGGGCGCCACGTGAAAAATACTCGCACCGTCGATGAAGGCGAAGGCCAGGGGAGTCAGTTTGTGACCAAGGGCATTGTTGTGACAGACGCACACTGCCCCATCCCGGCAATCCATCACTGCGATACGTGGTACCCGATGCGATCTCGACCGCCGCACCGTGGCCAATCATGGTCAGTACTATGATGGAACCATGTTTGACATCGCGGTCTCCTTCATTGCCATCGTCATTGCCCTGACCCTGCGTGCAGAACCGCTGCGCCGTCTGCGGTCGCTCACCCTGCCGCTGATCGTCACCGGCCTGGCGGCCCTCGCACACCTCATCGCCCAGACTCTCGCGGTCGATGATGAGATCACGCGCTGGACATTCGTCGCTCTGGTCCTGGCGATCGCCTTTCTGGTCGCCCGCGGCGCCCTGCTGGTGATCTTCGACTGGGTGCTGGTGCACCGCATGGGCGTATCGCCGCCCCGTCTCATGCGCGAGGTCGTCGCACTGCTCGTCTACCTCGCACTGGCGGCACTTATCCTGCGCAGCATGAACGTCGAGGTGACAGGGTTGGTCGCCACCTCGGCGGTCGTCACGGTCGTTGTCGGTCTCGCTCTGCAGCAGACGCTCGGCAACCTCCTGGCCGGTCTGGCGCTGATCTGGGAGCAGCACCTCAAGATCGGTACGTGGGTCGAGATGGACGGCACGGTGGGGGTGATCGAACAGACCGGATGGCGATCGCTGATGCTCCGCACCCGGCTTCGGGAGCGGCTGCTGGTCCCGAACTCGGACGTCGCGGCGGCGCGGATCACGATCCTCGGCTCGGGCGAGCGGCCGGTGGCGGTGCCGGTGCGTCTCGGCGTCGCCTACGGCGTTCCTCCGGACGCGGCCAAGGAGGTTTTCCGTCAAGTGGCCGCCGACATTCCCGGCGTCCTGTCGGAACCGGCGCCCCGCATACTGACCGTGGAGTTCGCCGACAGCGCGGTCATCTACGAGTGTCGTCTGTGGACACTGACCCCGTGGCGCCGGGACGCTTTGAAGGACCTGTTCCTGACCCGCGCCCACGCCGCGCTGGCGAGGGCGGGCATGGAGATTCCGTTTCCGCAGCGCACCCTCCACCGGGCAACCCGGCCGCAACCCCGCGACACGGCACAAAGCCGCCGCCGTGCGCTCGCCGGCAGCGAGCTGTTCCGCGGGCTGCCCGAGGCGGCGCTTGACGGTCTCGCCGACGGGACCCGGATGCGTCGCTTCGCGCCCGGCGAATCCGCGGTTCGAACCGGTGAAACCTCGACCGCTCTCTATCTGATGGCTTCGGGCACGGCCGTTGTCGAGCAGCGTGGCCGCGAAATCGGCACCCTTGGGGCAGGCGATTTCTTCGGCGAGACCGCATTCCTCTCCGGAGCTCCTCGCGTTGCCACCGTGCGCGCGGCCGGTGGCCCGATCGAGGTCGTAGAGATCGACCAGTCATGCCTGAGGCCCCTGCTCGAGGATCACGAAGAACTCGCCGGCCACCTGGCGGAAAGGATGGCCGCGCGCAGGCTGGAGGCCGAGGAGCTGCGTGACGAGACCGGAGCGCTGATTTCACCTGCCGGTCTCGTGAGCCAGTTCCGCAAGCACCTGCTGCGGATCATCGGTCGTTAGCTCAACATGATCGAACCTTCTCAGAGAATCCAGGCGTAACCGAGCTTGACGAAGATCGTCCGGTCGGATTGGGTGAGATTGACCTGCAGTGGGTCCTGGTCGAATCCGCGAGAGTTGTCCGAGTAGCCGACGAAGACAACCGTTTGCGGGTTGACCTTGTAGGAGAACAGCAACTGCGTGAAGAGTTCTTCGGTTCTGTCCGGGACCGGGTATGTGAAATTCTCCGATGCGTAGTCGAGGTTTCGGTATTGGAATATGCCGCGCACGAAAAGGCGCGGACTGAAGTTATAAACCAGACTCATCTCCGAGATGTTCGCCGTCGAGAGATCACCGTCGGAGACCTCGAGATTCTGGAAAATGTGGAAGAGCTGAGCGTTGATGTGCCGTCCGAGCTTGAGTTCGAGACGAGGCTGGAGGACCAGCTCGTCGGCGGGCTGGTTGTTGGCGTAGTCGATGGTCTCGCCGCACTGGACGAAGAATGAAAACTTCCCGATCGCCCCGGGTTGGATCTCGAAATAGGCAAACCAGCTGTCGAGGCCCTCATAGAGCGTGTTGATGTAGAACTGTTTCTCAGCCGAGACACCGATCTGGGCTACGGTCTGGAGCGGACCCTGGTAGAGATAGTTGAGGTCGTAGGTTTCGTCCGTCAGTTGTCCGCTGTGGTCCTCGATGCGCTCGAAACCGCCTCCAATACTCATCTGGGTGTACCAGTCACCTTCGTCACCGCGAAAAATGCGGGCCAGATCCGCCTCCGCGCGTTTGGTGTCAACGCGGGGTACGAATCCGGAGTCAGCGCGAAATCCAGGACCGAAGTCTTCCCACTCGAGTGACCAGGCCCAGTCCTCTGATTGGTGATCATAGGAGAAGAGGAGTGCATCGTCGGAGAATGCCTCTTCGGGTTGGTCGAATTCTTCGGCAACTTGCTGTGGATAACGGGTGTCCGACCGCAGAAATTCGAAGCGGAGCTCGTCGGTGTGGCTGAGACGCACGAAGCCGTCAATGCCGCCGACGCGATTGTGATAGTCGTTTCCCTCGCGACCGGCGTAGAGGACTCCGATCGTCGAACTGGAACCAATGTCCCGACGGTAGCGGAACACGCCTGCATCGACCTTCTGGTCGAGAAAAGCCTGCGAAGAGCGTTGGTTGGATGGGATGAGGAGGCTGTTGACCTCGTCCCGTGTGATGAACACGCCCCCCGCATTGGCGCCGACCTTGCCGGAGAGCTTGAGACCCCATTCGGGGTTGACGACGGTGCGGGTGAAGACGGCATCGATGGGCGTTGAGAAGAAATCCACGCCCTCGAGAAAGAACGGCCGCTTTTCCTCGAAGAAGAGCGCGAACCTCTCGTTGACGTCGAGTTGGACGGCGTCGGCTTCGATCTGCGAGAAGTCGGGGTTGACGGCGCCGGTGAATGTGACGGAAGGGGTGATGCCCCAGCGTGCAGTGATGCCTGCTTCGTAGTTTGGATCGCCGGATTCCATCGGGCCGTTCGGGAAGTCCTCACGCGTATCGGTGCGATGGGCCGTCAAGGTCGGATCGAGCTCGATGTTGCGGCCCGGTTCGAGGCCATCGAAACCGGTGACCTTGTCGATCTGGCAGAGAATGCAGTTGTTGTTGCGGTCGCGGCGGTTGGCGACAATGCGGTGGCGCACGGCACGAGGGTAGGAGCGCCCGAACTCGATGCCCCAGGTCTGCTCTCCGGTGGTCTCGGGGAAACGCAACTGATTCAGGGGGATCGCGACCTCTACGACGTAGCCGAAATCGGTGATCTTTCCGGCGGAGTGCCAGATGATGTCCCAGGAAAAATCTTCCACGAACTCGACCTGACTGAAGATGGCGTCTGCCTGGACACCGAGAGGATTGACTCGGAACTGGAAGGCTCGACGTTCGTCGTTGAACGTGTCGAGCATGAACGTGATCTGGTCGTCCTGGACGAAGGTGTCGATCGAATCACGATCCATGAGGTGGGCGCGGATCGCACCCGGGTCGGGGTCGTAGGCCTTGAAGGCGATATAGAAATAGTCGTCGTCATAGGTGACGAACGCCTCGGTTCGGACCGGCGGCTCGGTTTGATCGCCCGGAAACCACTCGAAGGCCAACGGGATCGGTGTTGCTTCGGACCAGGCTGCCTCGTCGAGCTCACCGTCGATCTTGATCGGCGACGGCGATCTCAACGTGCGGTAATGCTGAACTGCTACGGTCCCCGCATCCTGGGCAAAGCTCGGCGCTACGCCGGTGATGAGAATCGCGACAAACGTCAATCTCGAAATCTCTGTTTTCATGAACCCCCAACACCCGGCAGGCGATCACCTCATGAATTCTACGCGCCCATGTCGAAACGGTTTTCCGTGGTGGGTGCATCACGAATTTCGACAACCCAGTCATGGGGGCGTCGAGGCGACGGGCACCCTGGCGACCTCGACAATGCATCAATGCGGTACGTGGCACCTCCGCGTAGCACCTCTGTTCGTTTCAATCCAAGACGAATGCGGCGAGATCTCTCACTAGTCGCCGTGTTGCGCGCGAAGCACACGGGCCAGTCATCAACAAACTCTGCCGGGCAGAATGCGACCATCGCGCCCTCGTTGGCTACTCCTTCGGTGTGTCGTGAGGAGCCGATGCGCGGTCCACGATCGTGATGTAGCGCGAGCGGTAACGAGTTGACCTTGACGCTACTTGCGTGTCATCGAAGCGGGATGATGGCCACAGCGTTGTCGTTGAAGAGCGGTACGAGCAGCCGCCCCCGGCCGGCGTCCCAGCCGATGTCCGCCGGTGCCGGCAGGTCCTCGGCCGCAGTCGTGATCTCCCCGTCCGGGCTGATCGCGTAGACCGCAGAACCGTCCCAGCTCGACACGAGCAGACGGCCGTCCTTGGTTTCGACGATGCCGTCGAGACTACCGGTCGGAAGTTTCGCGATGTCGAGCCGTTCGCCATCCTCGTCCAGAAGGTAGACAGCGTCGCTCCCGGCCGTCGCCACGACAATGCCGTCACGGGTCGTGCTGTCGAGCACACCGTTGGGGAGATCGAGAGTGTCGCCTGCGGCTGCCGTCGTCAACCCGCCCTCGGCGTCAATCACGTACACGGCGGCCGATCCAGTAGCTTCGGCGCCGCTTTCGGTGAACACCATCCCCGAGTCGGAGACGATGACCTGACCGTCGCGCGTGGTCGCGAGATCGTTGACAAAGGTTGCACCGGGGATGTCCACTGCGCCCAGATACTCACCGGTGACGCGATTGAATCGGCGAACCACCGAAATGTCGGCCACGTACAGCGTGTCATCGACGATCGCCATGCCCTTGGGCGCGTTGAGCTCCGTGCCCGGGTTCTTGCCGTCGATCCATTTGAGATCGATGACGGTACCGTCGGGTGACAGTCTCGAGATGAACCCGTTACCGTCAATTTCCAGGGGCGCGCCGTTGATGTTCGACACCAGGTAGACGTCCGCCGCCGTGTCGTGCAGCACCGACTCAGGGGTGGCAAGGCCGACGTTCTCGACCCGGAGCTCGGCGGCCGCCGCGCTCATCCCGGTATCCATGACCGGCGTCTGATCTGGCTCATGGCCGGCGCCACACGCCACCAGAAACAACGTCGCGATCCAACAAACCAATCCTCTTCGATACATAATCGTCTCCTTGATGCGGTCGCGGCACCGCAGTTCTCACCGTTCGGAGGTGGGTGAATGGGGAGATGCTAGCACGGCGGCCGGGCATCGCGTGACAGTCCACTCCTGGTTGTCCCCGCACGCACGGGGGCGACCCGTTGAATTCGTCAAATCGGCACGATGAACCGTTTCCCTGACTGAATTGTCGCGATTCCGACACCAAGGGTTAGAATAGACAGCCATCGGACTGGCGTTCGTCAAGAGCGCGGTCTGTCTCCGGAAGGTAGGTACACGATGATCGCGACGAGCTTCGAGCCGACGGTGTCACGGGTGCCCGCCATCGGGTTGGCTGCGGTCCTCGCCGCTCTGATTGTGATCCCGGGCGTCGCGACCGTCGACGCACAGGTGACCGAGCAGATGGCCGTGCAGGTCTCCGCACCCCTGACAGGCGGTGTCCCCGGACCGGCCCCGGGGGGGCCGGTGTCGCTCACCCTTCAGGATGCGGTGGTGCGAGGACTGGAGCACAATCTGGCTGTGGTCCTCGGCCGCGAGCAGGTACGCTTGGCGGCGGGCGCCCGCGATGCGGCGAGATCTCGCGTGTACCCACATCTGGGAGCCTACCTGGCGGACAGCCGCAATGTCATAAACCTCGAAGCCTACGGCTTCCCGGTCGCGCCCGGTGAGTCGCCGCTGATCGGCCCGTTCGACGTCGTCGACGCGCGCGCCACGGTCGCCGCACCCCTCGTTGATCTCAGCCTGTGGGCCGACGTCCGCGCAGCGTCGCACGGCGCCGACGCCGCGGGCGCTACCCTCGACGATCTCCGCGATCAGGTTGTGCTGGCGGTGAGCAGTCTCTACCTGCAAGCCAGCGCCGCCAAGAGCCGGATCATCACTGCCCGGGCCCAGGTTGCCACTGCGCGGGCTCTCCACGAGCAGGCGAAGGATATGAAGGCGGCAGGGGTGGTCGCCGCCATCGAGGTGCTGCGGACCGAGGTCCAGCTGGCCGCCGAGCGGGAGCGGCTTATCATCGCCGAGAACGACGCCGCGACCAGTAAGTTGGCACTCGCGCGTGCCATCGGACTGCCGCTGGGCTCCAGGCTGATCCTCCGCGGGCAGCTGGAGTACTCGCCGCCACCGGCCATCGACCTCGAGGAAGCCCTGCAGCAGGCGTTCGGACAACGGGATGACTACCGAAGCGCGCAGGCGTCGGTGGCCGCCGCCGAGGCAGCTGCGGGCGCCGCGAGGAAGGCGGCGCTACCGTCGCTCGAGATGCAGGCGAACTGGGGCAAGATCGGACCGGAGATCGACAGCGCTCTGACCACCTACACGGTGGGGGCGATGGTGAGCGTGCCGCTCTACACCGGGGGGGCGATTCACGCGCGAAAGTTGACCGCGGATGCCTCCCTCGCCGACCGTCAAGCGCGGCTCGCCGACCTCGCGGCCAGAATCGAGTACGAAGTGCGTTCCGCCCTTCTCGACCTTGCGGCCGCGGATCAGCGGACCGAGGTCGCGCGCGACGCGGTGCACCTCGCCGAAAGCCAGCTCGAGCAGGCACGGGACCGGTTCTCCGCCGGGGTCGCCGACGGGGTCGAGGTCGTCCAGGCTCAGCAGGCGGCGGCCACGGCCCACGACAACCATATTGCCAGCCTTCTCGCCGACAACCTGGCCAAGGTGAGGCTGGCGCGTGCTCTCGGCGTCGCCGCCGAGGGCCTTGATCGATTCCTTGGAGGCAGCAGTTGACAGCATCTCGAAACTCGTCCCAGCCGCCGTCTTCTTCCGAGGGCCGCGTTCCGGAGGAGCGCGGCAACGGAGTGACTGCATTCCTGCGCCAACGACCGCGCGCGAGGCGTGCGCTGCTGACCCTGGCAGCAGCCGTGGTCGTTGTCATCGTGCTCGCCTGGTTCTACATGCGCGGCCGGGTGTCCACCGACGACGCCCAGATCGATGCTCACATCCTGCCGGTCGCCGCGCGGGTGGGTGGCACCGTGCTCGCAGTCGAGGTGGAGGAGAACCGTCGCGTGGAGACGGGGACGGTGTTGGTCCGCCTCGATCCCACAGACTTCGAGGTCGCCCTGCGTCGAGCGGAGGCTGACCAGGCGGCGGCAGAGGCCGCGCTGGCCGCCGCGCGCTCGGGGGTGCCCATCACCTCCGCCAGCTCGGGCGGCCGCCTCGACGCTGCCGTTGCCGAGGTCCGCCGCGCCAGGGCCGCCACCGCCGCCAGCGATGCCGAGCTCACGGCGGCCCAAGCCCGCGCCCGGGAAGCAAAGGCCTACGCCGACAAAGCAACCCGCGATCAAGAGCGGCTGGAGCAGTTGGTCGCCAAGGACGAGGTCTCGCGTCAGCAGTACGACGCCGCGGTGGCCGCGGCCGTGGCTGCCGAGTCCACGGTCGAGGCGGCGACGGCAGCGGTGCGCCAGGCCGAGGAGGCGCAGCGCCAGGCCCACGACCGCGTGACACAGACCGAGGCCGATCTGCGTTCGGCGCAGACCGCACCCCAGCAAGTCGAGGTCACCAAGGCCCAGGTGGCCCTCAGCGAAGCCCGTCTGAAGCAGGCCACCGCGGCCGTCGAGCAGGCCCGTCTCGCCCTCGAGTACACGGTCGTCAAGGCAGCCGTGACCGGTGTCGTAAGCAAGCGGTCGGTCGAGCCAGGCCAGGTCGTGCAACCCGGCCAGCCGCTGTTCGCGCTGGTCGACCTCGGCGATGTGTGGGTCACCGCCAACTTCAAGGAGACAAAGCTCAAGAACGTGGAGCCGGGCCAGCCGGCCAAGATCAAGGTGGATGCCTACGGGCACACACTGAAGGGCCACGTTGACAGTATCGGGGCGGCCACCGGTGCCCGCTTCAGCCTGCTGCCGCCGGAGAACGCCTCCGGCAACTACGTCAAGGTGGTCCAGAGGGTGCCCGTGAAGATCTTTTTCGAGCCGGGCCAGGATCCGGACCACAAGCTGCGGCCCGGGCTGTCGGTCGTGCCCACGGTGTACACGCGGTAATCCCATGTCCGAGAGCCCGGCGTCCACACCGCCGCCAGTCAACCGCTGGCTCGTCGCCATTTCGGTGATGGCGGGCACCTTCATGGTGGTGCTCGACACCACCGTGGTCAACGTCTCGCTGCCGCACATCGCGGGCAGCCTGTCGGCCACCGTGGAAGAGGCCACCTGGGCGCTGACCTCCTACCTGGCGGCCAACGCGATCATCCTGCCGATCACCGGCTGGCTTGCGAATTTCTTCGGTCGCAAGAGGTTGCTGCTCTTCTCCGTGACCAGCTTCACCACTGCATCGCTGATGTGTGGCCTGGCGCCCTCACTGGGTTTCATGATCGTCTTCCGCATCCTCCAGGGGCTCAGCGGAGGTGTGATGCAGCCGCTGTCGCAGGCGGTGCTGCTCGAGGCGTTCCCTCCCGAGGAGCGCGGCAAGGCGATGGGTTTCTGGGGCATCGGCATCGTCGCGGCGCCAATCCTCGGACCCGTCATGGGTGGTTGGTTGACGGAGAACTGGTCCTGGCGCTGGGTCTTCTACATCAACCTGCCGGTCGGTGCCGTCGCCGTCGCCATGATCTGGCTGTTCATCTTCGACCCGCCGTACATCCGTCGCGGGTCAGCACGCATCGACTACTGGGGTATCGGCCTGCTGACGGTGGGCATCGGTGCCCTCCAGCTCGGCCTCGACCGGGGTCAGGAGTACGACTGGTTCTCCTCGCGCCTGGTCACCTTTCTCCTCATCACGGCCGCAGTCAGCCTGCTTGCGATGCTCGCCCGCGAGCTCCTGGTCCGCCACCCGGTAGTTGACCTCGGGGTGTTTCGCGAGCGCACCTATGCCACCGGCGTGTTCCTCACCACCCTGATGGGTGCCGTGCTCTACGGAAGCCTGGTGTTGCTGCCGATCATGCTCCAGACCGTGATGGGCTACTCGGCGTACTCGGCGGGGATTACCATGGCGCCGCGAGGCATCGGCACGCTCATCACCATGCCCATCGTGGGCCTGCTCCTCAGCCGAGTGGACGGGCGCAAGATGCTCGCCCTGGGCTTCCTGTTCGGCGCCATCACCCTGTTCTGGTTTTCCTGGCTCAATCCGGACGCCGGTTTCTGGGATTTGTTCTGGCCGCAGTTCGTGCAGGGCATGGCGTTCGGCCTGCTGTTCGTTCCGCTGACCACCGTGACGATGGACCCCATCCCCAACGAGGGCATGGGCAACGCTACCAGCCTTTTCAACCTCATGCGCAATATCGGCGGTAGCCTGGGCATCGCCCTCATCCAGACTTTCGCGGTCCGCCAACGCCAGGTCCACACCACCACCCTGGTGGAACACATCAACCCCTACAGCCCGGCCACCCAGCTCATGATCGAACGCCTCAAGGCGACGTTCATGGCCGCCGGTGCCGATGCCGCGACCGCGGCCGAGCGCGCCACCGCCGCCCTCTGGGGGATGGTCCAGAGGGAAGCGGCCGTCCTGTCATTCCTGGACTCCTTCCACGTGCTGGGCCTGGTGTTCCTGATCATCGTTCCGCTCGCGTTCCTGATGCGAAGGCCCGGCGCGGGCACCAGAGGTGTGGGGATGGCTGCCGAGTAGCATGATTCAAAGGTGGCAAGGTACCACCTTCCACGCCATTGGCTGGCAAGGCAAACTCATCGGTTTCTCTCTCTTTTGGAGCCCGGGGGTCAGGGATCGGGGTGAGGAGACAGCATCAGACGCCGGTGTCACATCGCCGGTGGGCGGGTTAGCTGCGAGGCGCTCTGCAGGCCGGTGGCAATTTCCGGGATGATCCCGAGCCTGACGTAGATGGGGCGGACGAGGCGCCGCAGTGCCGGCAGTCTGGCGATGAAGGCCGCGGCCCCGACAATGCAGACCGTGCCACCGACCAGCAGCGCGACCGGTGCCCCGAACCGCTGTGCGAGCGCCCCGGCGAGCAACGAGCCGAACGGTGTCATGCCGACGAAGGCCATCGTGTAGAAGCTCATCACCCGGCCTCGCTTCTCCTCGTCGACGATGGTTTGCAGAACGGTGTTGCTGGCCGCCATCTGCACCATCATTCCCGCACCGATGACCGGCATCAGCGCTAGCGACACCCACTGAAGGTGCGACTGTGACAGACCGATCAGCCCGGCGCCGAGAGCGATCACTGCGGCGGGGATCAGGCGCCCGAGGCCGAGCACGGTGCCACGCGACGCCAAATATAACGCCCCTACCAACGCGCCCAACCCGGACGCCGCCATCAGGAAACCGAGGGTGTGAGGGCCGCCGTGCAGGACCCTGCTGGCGACGATCGGCATGAGCACCGTGTACGGCATCCCCATCAGGCTCACCAGCGCCAGCAGCCCGAGGAGAGCACGGATGGGAACGAACCCCATGGCGTAGCGAAAGCCCTCGGCGAGCTCGCCGAGAACCTTCGGCGGCGCGGCCGGCCGATTCGGCAGCACGAGCCGCATCATCAGCAGCGACGCGATCACCGCGAGGTAGCTCAGAGCATCGACAAGGAAGCACATCCCTTCACCCACCCAGGCGATCAGCATCCCGGCGATGGAGGGACCGATCAGCCGCGCGGCGTTGACCATCGACGAGTTGAGGGCGATCGCGTTGGCCAGGTCCGCACGGTTGTCCACCATGTGCACGACGAGGGCCTGACGGGTCGGCATATCGAATGCGTTGATGAGCCCCTGGAACACGCTCAGGATGAAAACGTGGGTCACGGTGATCACGCCGCTGAGCGCAAGCGCCGCCAGCAGGGCGGACTGGATCATAGCCAAAATCTGGGTGACGACGAGAACGCGGTGCCGGTCCCAGCGATCCACCAGGACCCCCGCCACCGGCGCCAGCAGGAAGGTTGGGACCTGGCCGGCGAACCCCACCACGCCAAGCAGCAGCGCCGACCCCGTGAGCCGGTAGATCAGCCAGCTGGTGGCGACCCTCGTCATCCACGTGCCGATTAGGGATATGCTCTGGCCGGTGAAGAACAGGCGGTAGTTGCGGTGCCTCAACGCGAGCCCGAGGGCGCGCAGCCTGGCGGTGCGCGGAGTGTGTTCTCGAGGAGTCATCGGTCGGCGCCGGCGAGCGATCGGCGCGAGCATTTATAGCACTGCCGGTTGGCCGGAGGCGGTGCACCACCGATCCCTCCTCGATCGATGCCACCTGAGTCTCGTGCAAAAACCTGTGATTGGACAGATTCACAAGATGGAAGCATCGGACGGGGGGGGGTACACCCTTCCCCTACAAAAGAATACGTAGGGGCGGGGTTTATCCCTGCCCGTGTTTTCCGAATGATGCGAGAGGCTCACGGATCACTTTGTGACGTTGTCAGGTCGTGATCAGCGGGATCCTCGCCTCGATGCCGACATGAGCCTGTCGATCTTCGAAGAGTACACGCTCTTCAACGCGTCGGTTTTGGCCAATTCCTCGGCCCGGGCCATCCATCGCCGGGATTTTTTCTCGTCACCCATTTGCAGGTAAACCAAAGCGAGCTGGGCACAGAAGCGATCATCTTCTCTGCCCGTTCGTATGGCGTATTTGAGATGGTCGATTGCCAGACCGTAGTCCCCGGCATGGTATGCAATCCTGGCCAGCTGAAATCGGTAATACGGGTTCCGCATGCGATGCGACGTGACCTTGTTCCGATAGCGCGCAGCCAGCTTCGGGTCGCCACGCCGATCATAAAGAGCGGTCAGATTCGTCATCGCGGTGAGGTCCGACCTGTCGATCTCGAGGGCTTGCAGAAACGCAGCTTCCGCATGGTCGCCAAGGCCCTTCCTGCTGTACAAGGTGCCGAGGCTGTCCCATGCCGGGGCGAATCTCTGGTCATTTTCGGCGATGGCTTTGCGGAAGGCGTAAAACGCCGCCGTGATGTCGCCGTGCTGCATGAACTCGGCACCCATGTTGTTGAAAAAGTGTGCCAATGCCCTCTGATCAGGAATTATGCGCATGTCGTAGTCGGCCCTGAAATCTGCGATGTTGAAGTCAACAACCTTCGGTGGGAGCGATCCCTGATCAACATAAATGTTGACGTGACGGTTCAAGATGAAGGTATTTTCGGCGAAGGTCCATTCGGGCGGAATTTCGACCTCCTGAAAGCGGGCGTCAAGGCCCGCGCCACGAGCCAGGACCACGAACATGAAGGTGAACGACAGGCAGTTGCCCCGTCTGTTTCTGAAGGTTTCGGCCGCGGTGCGCGTCGCCTCATCGTACTCGAGACCGAATGTTCGCTTGTTGAAGACCGCACCGGCCAGCTGTTTGAGCTTGACAGGGTCTCCTGCTCTTTTGCCGACATGGTTGGTGAGGAACTCCCGCATCTCTTCGCTCAGCGCCATGACCTCGTCGTTGCTGATGATCGCAGGCGAATCGGGGTCCAGGCCGAGCGCGGTGCCCGCGAGGAGATCATCAGGCGAAATATGTCGACCGCCGGTTCCCGCCAGCGCGGACGGACATCCAAGAAGGAGAATCGAAAACCACAGCACGGCGCGGTAACGCATGTGTCGCCGTCTCCTGCCGGAATCTTGTCATGCGAAACGGTACGTTGTCTATTTTACGGCGAAAGGTCACTCGGGGTTTGGTGAATCGCGCAGGCGCCACATTTCACACTGTCGCATTCGCTCAAGTTGCGGCCGCGAGAATCGCGTCGACGTGGATTGTGGTTGTATCGAGCACCGCGATCGAGAGATCGTCGCTCGAGACCACGAGCGGAAGCTCGGTGCAGCCGAGGATCACCGAGTCGATACGATCCTTCTCCATGTGCCTCGCGCAGATGTCCAGGAGGCGCTGCCGAACCTCCGGCCGCACAGTTCCGAGCGCCAGCTCGCCGTAAATCGTCTCATCGAGGAACTCGCGATCTTCGTCGCCGGGAAGGACAATGTCGATTCCGGAATCGGCAAACTCACGCGGGTACATTGCCGCCTCCATGGTCGTTCTGGTCCCGAGGAGGAGGGCGCGTTCGAGCCCGCGAGCGCCGGCGGCATCCCGCGTTGCAGAGACGATACTCACCAAGGGAAGCGACGTCTCGGCGCGGAGCTCGTCGAGATAAGCGTGGGGCGTGTTCGCGGTCAGGGCGCCGACCTCCGCGCCGGCCAGCCTGAGGCGCTCCAGGAGATCGGCGAGGTATTCGACCAGCCTCCTCCGGTCGCCTCCACGTTGGATTTCAACGAGCTCGGCGAGGTCGAGGCTGTAGATCAGGATCACCGGGTTGCGGAGCGGATTGCCGCCCGGCTGTCTGGCGCCCCGGATCAGAAGGTCGTAGTAGACCTTGGTTGACTCGGGTGTCATGCCACCGACGAGGCCGATCGTTTTCATCGCCACTCCCTTCCACGCTGAGCACGATAATGCCAGGCACCCACGTGTGATGTCATGGGCCGACCCTTGATCGGCTGGGGCAGGGGAGGGTCAGCGTCATCATGAGCGTGTGCCTTCCATGAGTAGGCCGGTCCTGTCAATCTGTTGCTCTTCAGGCACCTTGTTCCGGCAACCTCTGGACGTTGAGAGTTCAAATCCGTTGATGACGAAGGAAGGAAGTGGTATCTCTCGTCAATCCTCCTCGAATTCTGTCCGCCGCGGCTTGAAGATCTCAGCCAGGAGGTCGGGCCGGTCCGCGATCCGCTCGAGGACCGGGAAGTCGTCGCCCTCGGGGATCTCGAGCTGCTTGATCGAGAACAACTCCTCCTGCTCGACGATGAGCTCGGTCGTGCCGGATGCGCGGAGGAGGCGGTGCGGTGTAAAGCGAAGACGGTCAACAGCAAGCACCCGTGAACCCGGGGCGAGGCCGGCGACGTCTGCCGGGGAGCCGGCGAAGACGTCGTCGATCTCTCCCTGATCATTGATGGTCAGGCCGCAACGAAAGAGGAAGTCGTACTGGTCCCAGAAGCCTACGATCCCCTGGAGGAACTCTGACGGCTTCTCGCCGCGAACCAGCCGCCACCCCGCAAGCTCGAGACCCTCGATCGGTGCTTGGGGGCGCGTCCTCGACACCCGTTCGTCGAAAAAGTTTCGCCAGTCGTAAGCGGCGACGCGGTTCAAGGTGGTGAGGATCTCGTCCAGGTCGTAGGGGTCGCCAGGAGAACCCGGGCCGGCGTAGAGGCGGCAAAAATCGTCCAGCGAGCGTTGCCCCTCTGTGAGCTCGCGGATGATGACGTCCACCTCGAGCCAGAGCAGGCTGCCCTCCCGGTAGAAGCTCTCGGTGTTTCGACGGCGCGCGGGCCAGTGCGGACGATTCACCCACCGCGCGGCGTCCGCCGTATCCTGAAGCGGTCTCCAGCGTCGGCCGCCCTCAGACCGCATGAGCTCGGCATTGACTGCGAATGCGTCTCGCGCCTGGGTGGGAGTCCAGAAGCCACTGCGGGCCGCGAGCACGTACCCAAGGTAATTGGTGAGACCCTCGTAGACCCAGACCAACTCGGTCGTCATCGGAGTCGAAAGGTCCCGGGGGACCAGGCCCGAGGGTTTTCGGTGCTCGCCGTTCCACGAGTGGACGAGCTCGTGTGCGGGTATGTAGGACCAGTACCCTTCGAGGACTCCATCGGTGAAGGCGGAGGTTGGATAGTAGTGCTCGCTCGAGTCGAGGTGCTCGAGCGCGTAGTGGCTCATATGGTCACTGATGGCGAGAATCATCGTGTAGGCGGGGTACTGAAAGCCGCCGAAGAGCTCACCGGCCTCGGTCACGAGCGGACCGAGCTGATCGGCGAGGTTGTCGATGACATTGATGTCCGCCGGATCGTCGGCGAATACAACCAGGCGGAGGGGAGGAGCGTCGGGTGTGAGGACCTCCACCTGTCGGGTGTGGAGGCCCATGACGACCGGGGCGTCGATGAGGCGTTTCACCGGTACCGGACGGTATGCCATCTCGCCCTCTGTGGATTCCTTCGCCGCCAGCGCGGTGGCCGCGCTCCATTCGGCGGGCGGCCGCAGGTGTGCTGTGACGTTCGTCGCGTCGAGGGCCGCCCTGGGAGGCAGCAGCAGTACCTGCTCCCAATAGAGTCGGGCCAGCGACGGCGTGAATGCGTCGGGCTCGAGGAGGACGTCGAAGCTGACGTCGATGTGGATGGCGTCAGGAGACACATCGATATCGAAGGCGAAGAGGTCGAGGGGGTCGCGGCGCCACTCGAGTTCCTCGCCGCCGGCCCGGAAGTGAAGGTCGGTCACGTCGAAGACGCTGTCCTCCCATATCGTCCATGACGCGTCGCAGCGTGGGTAAACCAGCCGCAGGGGCCCGGCCGTCACCGGCATGTGGATCTGCGCGTGGACGAGGCCTCTGCCGATCTCGCTGGCGTCAACCTGGAGCGTGATGTCCTCGGCGGTGCTGGCAACGCAGGGCGTTGCCGCGAGGAGGGTGATGAAGAGGGCGGTTCGGAGCAGGCGAGTGAGAGATGCGCGGATCATTGGGGGTCCTCCCTTCATGGCGCTCGAATCTCCAAATGGATCTCGTGCCGATGTGAGGCCGCGGTGAGTGCCAGGCACGTTCGAGAGTGTATCCCGATTCACGGGGTGTAGGTGTACTGCGGAGGTGCCGCCCACTCCACGGATGAGGCGTGGCATCTCTCACGAGGGACCGTCAGGGCGAGCCGATCGGGTCGCCGGGTGGCGGTTGGAGAGCGGCGGGCGGCACCGGTTTCGGCGCGAGCGCCCTCTCGCGATAGCGCTCGATGCGGGTGGCGAGCGCCGCGCGGTGCGCCGCCTCGTCCGCGCCGACGACCGCGGGTCCGGCCAACCTCGTGTCGAGGGCCGCCAGCGCGGCGTCGACCCGAGCCCGAACCTCCGGCGACGCGGCCGGGTTCGAGGACAGCCTGATCAGCCCGTCGACGGTGACGTTCTGCACGACCCGGCGGATCTCCTCCAGTCGCGGTGCGGTCGCTGCCGTGGCGTCGAAGACCCGATCGATCACAACCCCCAACACCGCCTCGAGACCGGGTTGCGCAGGGTCGCGGCGGTGAAAGTCGACCAGTCGCGCCGCCCGCTCCGGTTGCAGGAGCGCCGTCACCACCATGTCGGCGGCGGTCGCGGCCGCGCCGAGCGGGTCGAGCGCGGGGTCGGATCGGCCGCGGAAGATCTCCCGGTTCGTCCCGGACTCGGGCGGCGGGGGTGGAATCACCTTCAAGACCGACTCCGGCAGGTCCAGGGTCTCGGGCTCGAGGACCGACAGGACTACTTCGAGCGCCCGCATCTGCCGCTCGGGATCGATGAACGCAGTCGGGACCTGACCGTCTCCTCGCAACGCGTACGCGTACTCGAAACCGCCGATCACCTTGACGGCTGCCAGCAGCTGATAGCGGTGGTGCAGATAGAGCGGGACGAGAACCTCCTCGAGCTCCGCCAGGGGCGTGCCCTCGGGTACCGCCGACTCGCCGAAGCGAGCGAGGGCGATCCGCCGCACTGCCAGCGACTGGACCAGGCCCTTCACCGGGTCGGAGCCGTTGTCCCAGAGATTGGCCAGAGGGTGTGCCGCCCCTGCCGGCCGCGCGTCGGCGTCGGAAAGGATGAACAGGCCGCGGTCGAGCCCGTCGCGCACGATGGTCTCGAGCTCGCGTGATTCGTCGGCGTCGTCGGGGAACTGCGCGTAGGCCCAGCGGATCGCGTGTTTGTCCCACACGCCGACACCGACGGCGTAGGCATCCGAAAAATCGAGCTCGCCGCGGTCATCGATCTTCACCAACGGCGCCGGGTAGTCCATCACCGATGCCCGCCCGTAGGTGCTGGCGGCGAAGTTGTGGGTCAGCCCGAGGGTGTGGCCCACCTCGTGGGCCGACAGCTGCCGGATCCGTGCCAGCGCGATCTCGACAGGGTCATCGGGCGCGCCGGATCCCAGCCGGTCGGCGCCGGCCAGACCCTGGAAGAGGAGCCGGTCCTGCCGTACCCGCAGCGAGCCCAGGGACACGTGGCCCTTGATCATCTCACCGGTGCGCGGGTCGACGACGCCGCCGCCGTAGGACCAACCGCGGGTTGAGCGGTGGACCCACTGGATCACGTTGTAACGAGCGTCGAGGACGCTGGCTCCTTCCGGGAGCAGCTCGACGCGGAAGGCGTCGATAAAGCCGGCGGCGTCGAAGGCCTCGGCCCACCAGCTCGCGCCCTCGACCAGCGCCGTCCGCACCGGTTCCGGCGCGCCGCGGTCGACGTAATAAACGATCGGTTCTACCACCGTCGAACGGGCGGCTGACGGGTCGGTCTTTTGCAGGCGGTGGCGGACGATCCACCGCCGCTCGAGAGGCCGATCGAGCGGGACGGCGTAGTCCGCGAAGGAGATCGGAAACGAGCCCGCGCGCGGGTCGAACTCGCGTGGCTGGTAACCGTCGTCGGGCAACCGTAGAAACGACTGATGCTGCAGCAGGGTGACCCACTCCGGCGACGGCGCGGTGTCGCGGACGAAGGGCCCCGGCTTCGCGCCGTGAAAGGTGAGCAGAGCTTCGAATTCGACGTTGTCGGGGAACGCCAGACAGGCCTCGAGATCCGCGGTGCTCCGCGACTCATCGAGGGCGAATGATCCCTGCTCGGTGCTCTCGAGCGTCTGCGCCGAACCGTGGGCATCGCGCACGATGAACGACGTGAAATCCACCAGCACCCGGCCGTCTCCGTCCTCGGCCACGATCTCGCCGCCCCACAGCACCGAGCGGGCGAAGGATTGGCGAACCGCCCGCCGCTCGTCGGCATCGTCGGTGATCGCCCGGTAGGCGAGATTGACCTCCTCGACCAGCACCCGGCCGCCGACCCGGCGCAGCCCGACCAACCGCGCGGGGCCGATCTGCCCCCGGTCGAGACCGACGTCGTTGGACCCGAGCCCGGTCACCAGCCCCTCGACATAGAGGAATTGGTGCCCCGTGTCAGGATCGTCAGCCGTCGGCAGCTCGAGAAAGATCCTGCCCCGCTGGCGATCGACGTGAAATGTGATCAATCCTTCATGGAGCTCGAGACCCGTGACCTTTTCGGCCACGCCCGGCAGGGGCCCCGATGTCTCGGCGGTAACGGCCACAGCCGTCATCGCGCAGATTGCAGCGACGAGCAAACAGAACGGCGAAGAAATGCGGCTCATCAAACCCCCCGGAACCGATGTGTTGCTTCAGCCTACCACCGCGGTCCGGGCCTGGAGCTTCGAGTGAACGTCATCTTTATCGTGGGACCGGGTCACGCCTTTTCCTCGAGCTCGGCCCAGCGGCGATAGAGATTGGCAACCTTCTCTCGCGCCCTCTCGGTTTCGATGAAGGCGCGGTGGGCGGCGTCGGCGTCCGACGCCACCTGCGGGTCGGCGAGATGGTCCTCAGCCGTCTCGAGCTCGGCCTCGGCTTCGAGAATGTTCTCCTCCATGGCCTCATACTCGTGTTTCTCGAGGTACGTGAGGCCGCCGCGCCTGGGCTTTTTGCGATGCCGGGCAGGCCGCGCTCGACGCGGCGTTGTCGCCCCAGTCTTACGGTGGGCCAGCCACTGTTCGACATCGGCGAAGGGGGTGGCGGCACCGGTGCCGTCGAGGCCGAGCAAAACCGTGCTCACCCGTTCGAGCAGGTAACGGTCGTGCGAGACCATCACCAGGGCACCCGGGAAGTCGAGCAGGCTCTCCTCCAGCACCTCGAGGGTCGGAATGTCGAG
>CAYRFI010000064.1:0-8595 GCA_964423595.1 uncultured Thermoanaerobaculia bacterium
CGTCGTGAGATGGCGTCCGCTTGCGGGCGCCAGATTGCGGCGGATCGCGGGCCGCGGCAGAAGCCCGAAAACGACAGCGGGCGGGTGAAGTCCGCAGGCGCCGCAGGCGCCTCGCCGACTTGGGGTATTCACCGACGGGAGTGCGCCTCACGAAATCGGAGCGACAGCGGAGATTTCGTGTCGCGCCGAGATTGGGCCTGGAGCTGCGATGAGCGACAGAGGCGAGGAGAGATTGACCTGGTGGTCATCTCGACGCAGCCGACGAGCGAAGCGCGGCTTCCAGGT
Source organism: uncultured Thermoanaerobaculia bacterium (assembly GCA_964423595.1). GTDB lineage: Bacteria > Acidobacteriota > Thermoanaerobaculia > Thermoanaerobaculales > Sulfomarinibacteraceae > Sulfomarinibacter. The sequence goes on from CAYRFI010000064.1 coordinate 286, forward strand.
CCGGAATCGGCGTGAGGGAAAAGGGTGGAGGGGGCGCACTCTCTAGATTCGGGGAATCCCTCGACTCGCTTCGCTCGCTCGGGATGACAGAAGAACGGTCCGCCCGCGCGCCGTGGGCGCGCAGCGGGCGAGGTCGGAGCGACCGACGAGTGCTTGAACTCGGAGGGCGTGACGACCAAGGACGCGTGGCTGCGATCGAAGATCGCAGCGGGCGGGCGTTTGGATCGGGATCGGGATCGGGTGTGGATTGGATGGTTCTAGTGAATAATGGCGCCTACAGGGGGACTGATGAGAATCACATCGCGGCGGCGGGATATCGAGATCGCCGGATCCGGGGTCGGAATTGCGCGAACCGAGGACGGAGTCGTCAAGCTGTGGGCCGAGGACGATCTCGGGCTCGCGCGGGGGCTGGGTTTCGCCCACGCCCAGGATCGCCTGGTGCAGATGATACTGGTGCGGCTGGTCGGACAGGGGCGGCTGTGCGAGTGTCTGGTCAACGACAACGACGCCCTCGAAATCGACATATTCATGCGCGACATGGGACTGACCAGATACGCGAAAATAGAGGCCGTCAACGCCACCGGAGAAGGTCGGTCGCTCGGCGATGCCTACGCCGAAGGTGTCAACCATTGGCTCGGCACGAACCGGCGTCCAATTGAGCTGATGTTGGTTCGCCACGACCCCGAGTGGTGGACAATCGCCGACACCATTCTCACCATCAAGCTCATGTCCTATGTCGGCCTCGCCCAGTCACAGCAGGACATGGAGAAATTCCTCATCCAAGCCGTTCACACCGGTGTTCCCACCGATCGCCTGGCAAAGCTCATTGCACCCCATCTCAACGGTCTCGATGAGACGACCGCGAATCTGATTGCCAAGCTGCGGTACCTGCGGCCGCTGTTCCCAGAGGCCCTGAGGTTCCTCGGCGCGGCTCCGACCCTGATGGCGAGCAACAATTGGGCCGTGGCCGGTTCACGCACCGAGTCCGGCAATCCCCTGCAATGCAACGACCCCCACCTCGAGTGCAACCGCCTGCCGGCCATCTGGTACGAGGCCATCATGCACACCGATGTCGACTATCGGATCGGCGCCACCATGCCCGGCGTTCCCGGACTCGTGATGGGGCGCACCCGCAGCCTCAGCTTTGGCTTCACCTACGGCTTCATGGATATGATCGATTACTTCATCGAGCAGTGCCACAACAATGGCTATCGCCGCGGCGAGGCGTTTGTACCCCTCAAAACCCGCACCGAGACCATTGTGCGGAAAGGCGAAAGCCCCGTCGAGATCACCATTCGAGAGACCGATCTCGGCGTCCTCGAGAGCGACTCCCGTGAGCACGATCTCAACGATGGTTTCTACCTCTGCCGTGCCTGGTCGGCGCACCGGACCGGTGGCGCCGCTTCGCTCGACGCCCTCGCACGACTTCCGTCCGCGACCACGGTGAGCGATGCGCAACAGATCGTGCGAGAGGTGGTGATTTCCTGCAATTGGCTGCTCGCCGACCGCGACGGCAACATCGGCTACCAACAATCGGGGCTGCTTCCCGACCGCAGGCATTCGGGGCTCTACCCGGTCCCCGCGTGGAAAGAGCAGTGGCGGTGGCGCGGCGTGGTGCCGGCAGACCAGCTGCACTCGCTGCTCAACCCGCCCGAGGGCTTCCTCGCAACCGCCAACAACGATTTGAACCCGGAAAGTGGACTGCTGATTATCAATTTGCCGATGGGCTCGTACCGCGTCGACCGGATCCGAGCCCTTTTGAGCGAACGCGAGACCTGGACCGTCGAGGACATGCAGCGCATCCAAAACGATCTTTTCTCGCTTCAGGCCGAGCGCTTCATGTCGGTCCTCCGGCCGCTGCTCCCCGAGACCTTTGCCGGTCGCCTCCTGGCCGGTTGGGATTGTTGTTACGACCGTCAATCACGGGGCGCAACTCTGTTCGAGACCGTCTACCACGCCGTTCTCAGAGAGGTATTCGGCAAGGGCCTTTTCGGCGAGGAGGTGTGGGACTCGATGGTGTCGTCGACAGCGATCGTCGCCGACTACTACCACCTCTTCGACGACGCCCTGCTCGGGCACGACGCCGCTTGGTTCGGGGAGGAGGGCCGCACCCAAGTCTTCAAACGGGTCCTCGAAGAAGTCCTGACCGAGGTCGACCTCGAGGCGATCAGTCCCTGGGGAAGGCTTCAGTACATCATGATGAAAAATGTATTCTTCGATGGCCGGCTGCCGCGGTGGACCGGGTTCGATCACGGGCCCATCGAGCTGCCGGGAAACCGGGCCACGGTCGTTCAAGGCGGAATCTTCAAGGCCCACAATCGTCGGACCACCTTCACACCTTCGTGGCGGTTCATCACGGATCTCGGCGAGGACCGGGCCCTCACCGCCCTCGCCGGCGGCCCCTCCGGCCGCCGATTCTCAAAGTGGTACAAGACCGACATCGACCGCTGGCTGAACGGCGATTACAAGACCCTGAGCGCAGACGAAGATTCCCCGGTTTAGAACGCGGAGGCGCGGAGACGCAGAGCCGCAGAGAAAAAATCGGACCTCGGGCCCCACACGGAATTCGAAGCGCCAGGAAGATGCGCGTTGCTCTACTCTCGGCTAACACAAAATGCTTACAGGGCGCATCCGGATTATCCAACCGGATCAATCAATAGCGTGTATTCGAGCGTTAAGAACCCCTCTGCGTCTCTGCGCCTCTGCGTTGAAAATCGATCGACTAATTCACCAGTTCGGCTGAATTGCCGCTGGTATGCGATGCGGGAGGTCGGCCGGCTTTGCCATTGCCATTACGGGCCTTGGAGTCGAACTCGTACTCGCACCAGCCGCCGTCCAGGAGCTCCTTGAGCCCCTCCCGGGTGGCGGCATGGGGATCGACTGTCAGCGCCGGCGGCGGTACCAAGCGGGCCCTGAACCTCCCCCGCCGGAGGAGCTCGAACCGCACCGGCATCTCGCCCGGGTGCTCGAGCAGGTACTCGCGAATCGCCTCCAGCCGCTCTTCATCCATCTGGTCGAGGTCGAGCACCACTTTGAGAGCGGCGGCACGGCGTGAGTCAATACCCTCGAGGGAGACAATCTCGTCCGCCATCAGCTCGACGTGATCGCCTTCGCCCTTGACCGTCGCCACCACGAGCACCGGCTTACCGTCGGCCAGCAGTCGCTCGTGGGCGTCGAAAACATCCGGAAACGCGACCACCCGCACCACACCCGCCGCATCTTCGATTTGGAAGACAGCCAGACGACGACCCTGGTTGCGGCCCTCCCTGCGGATCGGCATCACCTTGAGGCCGGTCACCATACCGCCGACAGTGACGTGCTCCGCCCCGGCTGCAAAACGTTCCGCAAGCTCGACGATGCGGCAGTCCGCGTAGCGGTCCAGCTGTTCGTCGAAGTCCGCCAACGGATGGCCGGTGAGATAGAAGCCGAGCACTTCTCGCTCCCACGACAGTCGTTCAGACTGCTCCGCCCGGCCCGCCTTGCGCAGCTCGTCCTCGAGTGTCTCGGAAGGCATATCGTCAAACAGGAACCCCTGGCCGAGCTCTCGCTGTTCCCTCTCGCGACCGGTCATGTCGAGCAGCCGTTCGAGATTGTCGAGAATGCCTTTGCGGGTAATGTCGAAGGCGTCAAAGCAGCCCGCCTTGGCGAGGCACTCGAGGACCTTTTGGTTCATCGAACGCGCCGGCAGTGACCGCAGGCATTCGGAAAGCGTTGAAAACCGGCCTTCACGCTCACGCGCCTTGAGCAAAGGCTCCACAGCCGACTGTCCGACCCCTTTGATGGCTGCCAGGCCGAAGCGGATTCCACTGCCCTCGACCGTAAAAAACGCCATCGAGGTGTTGATGTCCGGCGGCAGGATTTCGAGATCCATTTGCTTACACCGCACCAGGTACTGGCCGAGCTTGTCGGTGTTGTTGACTTCTGAGGTCAGCATCGCGGCCATGAAATGCGCAAGGTAGTGGGTCTTGAGGTAGGCGGTGACGTAGGCGACGTGGGCGTAGGCCACCGAGTGCGATTTGTTGAACCCGTACTTCGCGAACGGCACGATCTGGTTCCACAGTTGGCGCACCTTGTCTCTGGGGTGGCCGTTGGCCACCGCGCCCTCGATAAAGTTCTCGCCCTCGCGGTCGATAATCTCCTGTTTCTTTTTCCCCATCGCCTTGCGCAGGGTGTCCGCCTTGGCCAGGGAAAAGCCCGCGATTTCGACCGCGATCCGCATCACCTGTTCCTGGTACACGATGATCCCGTATGTTTCACCGAGAATCTCCTCGAGTTCGGGGAAGATGTAGGTGATCGTCTTGCGGCCGTGCTTGCGATCCGCGTAGTCGTCGATGAACTGCATCGGGCCTGGACGGTAAAGGGCGTTGAGGGCGGCGATATCAAGGAAGCTCTGCGGCTGAACCTTGCGCAGCACTTCCTTCATGCCCGAGGACTCGAACTGGAATACGCCGTCGGTATCGCCGGCCGAGAACAGCGCATAGACATCAGAATCGTCGAACGGAATGTTCGTGAGGTCGAGGTCCGGGTCTTCCGATCGGCGTATCGACTTCACCGCATCGTCGATAACAGTCAACGTCCGTAGTCCGAGAAAATCCATCTTCAGAAGCCCGAGGGCTTCGACGTCGTCCTTGTCGAACTGGGTCGTCACCTCTTCGTGCGACGAACGATTCAAGGGAATCAGATTGACGAGCGGTTCCGGAGCAATCACAACCCCGGCAGCGTGCACCCCGCAATGTCGTGCGAGCCCTTCGAGGCGAGACGCGGTTTCCACCAGCAATCTCACATCTTCGTCACCTTCCACGAGCTCGCGCAGCTGCGGGGCGTCCTTGAGCGCCTGATCGATGGTGATGTTGAGTTCGTCCGGGATGAGCTTGGCAATCCGGTCCACGTCGCCGAAGGGCATTCCCATTACCCGGCCCACATCACGCACTGCAGATTTTGCCTTGAGAATGTTGAACGTTGCGATCTGGGACACAGAATCTTCACCATAAAGATTCCGTACGTAGTCGATCACCTCGTCTCGCCGGCGCTGGCAAAAATCGATGTCGATATCGGGCATTGAAATCCGATCGGGGTTGAGGAATCGTTCGAAAAGCAAATCGAACTCCATTGGATCGATATCGGTAATTCCAAGGGCATAGGAGACGAGGGAACCGGCGGCAGATCCTCGACCCGGTCCAACCGGTATATCGCTCTCTCGAGCATGGCGGATAAAGTCCCAGACGACAAGAAAATATCCCGGGAAACCCATCTTCCGAATGATGTCGAGTTCCTGTTCGAGCCGTGCCTGATACACCTCGTCAGGGTGTCGCCTGGAAACGTTTTTTTTCAACCTTCTGGCTAAGCCCTGCTGCGATTTCTCGACGAGAAAAACCTCGAGGTTGGAGTCGTCCGGAACCTTGAATTTCGGAAGGTGAAGCGAGTCGGTATCAAAACGAACGTGACACCGGGAAGCGATCTCACTGGTACGTTCACACGCTCCCGGGTAATTGGCAAAGAGCTCGTACATCTCGGCCGGAGATTTGACGTAAAATTCGGCGTTATAGGCGTAGCTTCGTTGGAGGTCTTCAAGGTCACGGTTGAGCCCGATCCCAATCAACACCTTGTGCGCGAAGGTGTCCTCACGCTTGTGAAAGTGGCAGTCATTGGTCGCTACGAGAGGGATTCCCGTGTTTCCCGAAAGCTCCACCATGCCCTCTCGGACGAACCCCTCGTCGGCCATACCGTGGTCCTGAATCTCGAGGTAGAAATCATCCTCGCCAAAGATCTCACGGTAGGTCTCGGCCGCCTCACGCGCCCTTTCGGTCTCCCGCGCCAACAGGAAGCGCGACACCTCCCCCGACAAACAGGCGGACAGCGCAATCAAGCCATCACTATGCGCGGCGAGAAGATCCTTGGAAACGCGGGGCTTATGATAGAAGCCCTCGAGGTAGCCGGCACTCACCAGCTTGACGAGGTTTGAATATCCGCGGTTGTTTTCGGCCAACACCACCAGATGGTCGTATGGCCGGCGCCGTCCGGGAATTGGCGCCCGTTCACGATGATCGCCCGGAGCCACATATACTTCGCACCCGATCACCGGTCGGACACCGGCTTTGATCGCGGCCCTATGAAACTGGAACGCGCCGAATAGGTTGCCGTGATCCGTCACCGCCACAGCGGGCATCCCGAGGCGAGATATTTGAGCTCCAAGCTCCGGAATTCGGATCGCCGAGTCGAGCAATGAGTAGTGGGTGTGGAGATGAAGATGGACGAAGGGAGGCGGGTCGGGTGATCGGCTCATGGCGCCATCATACCGCGGTCGGACGGCGGCTGCTCACGGAGTTGGCCAAAGCTCCGGAGGTCAATTCTCGCGGCTACATGCCTGGCCCGTTGAAGTCCAAAAACACGGGCTATTCAATAACCCTATCCGAAATAATGCGCTTGGATTTTTCGGGTCTCCTCAAAAAGTGCAACTTCCGATGACTTCTTCAAGGACACCGAGAACGAGAATTATCGATTCCTTCTGAGGAAGTCTCCGACCAGAATATTTTCAATTCTCTTGACATCATCTTCCAATTGATACATTCTTGGTTCGAAAAGATGAAAACTTTTTCGATATTTCGACATGAATCCAGGTCAAACAACGATGACCAAGATTCACAGATTCGTGTCTACAGGTCACACGCTGCACGCGCAATCTCCGAAGAACGATGGGAAGTCGCCGAGATCTTTATCGATCGTATCCTGAACGTCGATCCACACAATACCGAGGCATGGTTGATGAAGGGTCATCTCCGGCACCACTGTCGCGAAGATGACCGGACCGCTGTTGACTGTTACCGCAAAGTCATCGTTCTTTGCGGCCCAGATTCCGTGCATCCACATGCGCAAAGGGCACGCACTTCTCTCGGTAGATTACTCACAATCTGGAGCTGATTGCCGCGGACCATATTCGCCTTCACACCATCGCAATCACTTTTCAGGGCAATATTCGTCCATCGATTGCAGAGCGATTTCGAAATTCCTCATTCCGAATTGCGAAATCCGAATTCAGCGCCGTGTTATCCTCCGCGAGTGAAGGCGACGGTCAGTTCCCTCAAACAGGCACGGCAGATCAGACAGGTTTTCGGTCCCGTGCTCGACAGACTGGATGAGGTCGAGAAGTTCTTTGACCGCGAGTTCAAGGCCGCCCAACCCATGGTCCGCGACGTCGCCACATACGTTCTCGGAAACGGAGGCAAGCGGCTGCGGCCCGCTCTCGTGTTGCTGGTGAGCAGAATGCTCGGCTACAAGGGTGAGCGGGACGTGCGCTACGCTGCTGTGCTCGAGATGATCCACACCGCTACTCTGATCCACGACGACATCATCGACGAGTCCGATCTGCGGCGGGGTCAACCGACGGCCAACAACATTTGGGGCAACCAGACGACCGTGCTGGTCGGCGACTGGCTCTATACGCGCACGATGGATCTGTGTCTCGAGCTCGGCGACGTCGACGTCATGCGGGTGTTGACCTCGGCCACACTGAGGATGACCGAAGGCGAGATCCTGGCCGATCGCGTGCGGGGACGGCTCGATGTCGACGAGGCCACCTACATGGATATCACGCAGCGTAAGACCGCCGAGCTTTTCGCCGCCGCGTGTGCTCTGCCGGCGCTCTTCCAACCGGCAACCCTGCACCTCACCGAAGGGCTGCACGATTTCGGGCGCAGCGTCGGCGTTTCCTTCCAGCTGGTGGATGATCTGCTCGACTTCACTGCTGCGAGATCTGACCTCGGCAAACCCGTGATGGCGGATCTGCTCGAGGGTCGCGTCACATTGCCGATCATCCTCCTCCTCCGACGGGTCGACGGTCGGACCCGCGATAGGTTCGCCGAGGTCATCGCCAACGGCGCATTCGACGCCATTTCGGAAGAAGAGGTACTGCAAATGGTGCGCACCTCCGGAGTGCTCGACGAGGTCCGTCGACGGGCCCAAACGCACGCCGCCGAGGCCGCGGAACGGGCAAAGGCCTTTCCGCCCGGGCCCGAGCGCGAGGCGCTGATCAACGCCAGCCAGATGCTTCTCGATCGTGGGGTGTAGCAGTCCACCCACCCACTCCTCCATTTCGGAATTCGGATTTCGAATTTCGGATTTCCGCCCACCCACCTATCGCACCACCAAGACGCCGAGGACGCCAAGAGGACCGCGCGAGTTCGGCCTTGGAAGAAGCGGAAGAAACTCTGACGCCAAGTCTTTATTCACCCCCTCCCCTCGGAAAGTCGCGGTGGGCTCGGCCCAACGTGGCTGTCCGAGGGCGGGTGGGTGGGGGGCGGGGGCGGGGACAAT
>CAYRFI010000064.1:8605-25179 GCA_964423595.1 uncultured Thermoanaerobaculia bacterium
GGGGCGCCGCCCCCACGTGCCTTCCCGCGGGGGGGGGGGGGGGGGCGGGGGCGGGGAAAAAGTCCGAGGGAGGTCGATTCTCGCGAATGCCCGCCCGCGCGGCGCAGCCGCGCCAGGGCGCGAGGTGACGGAACCGACGAACGCTTGGGCTCGGAGGTGACGTCATGGGCGCCCGTGGCTGCGATCGGAGATCGCAGCGGGCGGGCAATCCATTTGATTTGGGCACGCGTGAAGACGTTTAGAAATCTGCCGAATCGTCGCCGATGCACTCGAGGCCGGGGGGTGGTTCGGGGAGCCACCGACCGTCGGGAGGGCCGTCCACAGGGCGCCAGGCGGTGAATCGAAGGCGGTTTGTCGCACCCTGGGGATCGACCACGACCACCTCGTCCGGCAGATTGTCCTCTCCGAGGACCACGTCGACGCGGTCGACACCGCCAGGCTCGTGCGGCACCAGGCTAAAACCCCTCTCACCGTGATCGAGGACCGTGAATCGATCCACGGTACCCCGCGGATCAAGTATGGCCGCCAACGGCACTCTCGCCCACTCGGCGTCATCGAGATAGTGCTCGTCGCAGCTCGGAACCTCCCGGTCGACGAGCCGCACCAGTCTTCCCTCAAGACCCATCATCTGACCCGGTGGTTCGACGGCGCGGAAGAGCGCGCGATCCGGGAATGCCACGACGACGACTCCGGACACCTCATCTCCGGCCTCCATCCCGGCGGCAATGTACTCCTGACTGTATTCGGCCTGCCACGCCGGCTCATTGCGCAGAGCCGAGTTGAGGGCCTCAAGCGCGGGCATCCCGGCCTTCTGTGCTCCAGTTCCGGTGGCGACTGCGACAGCGACAACGGCAATCAACCATGCTGTTTGTTTCATGGAAGGAGGCTCAGCCGTCCAGGCTCAGGGTGTTGATGGACCGCGCGACCACGAAAACCTTTTCGTTGTTGCTCTCCGGCGAGGTTGGATAGAGGAAGAAGCCGCTGTTCTCCATCCGGTATTCCTGGACGATGCCGTGAATGACCTCGCCGTCGAAGAACTCGACCCGCGCGGGTGCTCCGGGGGGTGGATCACCGACCACGGCACCGATCTGCAACTCGGCCTCGCGCCGGCCCGGATCCTTGAGAAAGAAGACCGCTTTGAGCTCAGAGATATTGACCTGTAGTTTTTCGCCGTCCTCGGCCCTGGCCTCGACCGCGAAATCCAACGGAGTGAAATCCCTCGTCAACACTGCACGGGTGAGGTGGCCGTCTCGAAACCTCAGCACCACCCCAACACTGGACGACTCCTCCATCTGCACCCCCGGGACGTCGTGACTTCTTCATTCATGCTAGCCCGGACCCGCCCCCCCGTCCACCCGCCCCGGCTATACGGCAGGACGGCTGTGCGGCAATGCGGCACATACTCCTGTCAACGCCGCCGCCTAACCCCGCCGTCACACCGTAAGGCCGAATGGCCGTAAAGCCCGGGCGGGCGGGAGGGTCAGTGTCTGAAGTGACGCCGACGCGTCAACACCATCGCCACTCCCAGCTGGTTACACGCCTCGATGACCTCATTGTCGCGAATCGATCCGCCGGGCTGGATGACGGCGCGCACACCTGCCGCATGCAGCACTTCAACCCCGTCCGGGAACGGAAAGAAGGCGTCAGAGGCAGCGGCAGAGCCGACGAGAACGTGGTCCATCTCGGCCGCCTTGGCAACAGAGATCTTGGCTGCGTCCACCCGGCTCATCTGGCCGGCGCCGATGCCGATGATCCGATCCTCTACCCCGACCACGACGGCGTTGGAGCCAACGTGCTTGACCACACGCCAGGCCAGCTCGAGAGCACGCAACTCGTCCTCGCTCGGCTTCCGTGCGGTGACAATTTCCCGCTCCTCACCATCCCAGCCCGCGTCCGTTTCCTGAATCAGGAAGCCACCGTCGATATCGCGAACCACCAAACCACTACTATCGGCCGGTTCGGCTTCGAGCACCCTCAGGTTTTTCTTGCGTGCAAAGACCTCACACGCTGCGGCGTCGTATCCGGGTGCGATCACAACCTCGGCGAATTGCTCCACGACCAATTCTGCAAACGCACCGTCGACCTGGTGATTGGCAGCAATGACGCCACCGAATGCTGACACGGGGTCAGTCGCGCGCGCCTTGCGGAAAGCCTCCGCCATATTGTCGTCGAGGCCCACCCCGCACGGGTTGGCGTGCTTGATCACCGCCACCCCGGCGCCGGGGAGGTCCCATACCAATCGCCAGGCCCCGGTGGCGTCGCCGAGGTTGTTGTATGACAAAGCTTTACCCTGGATCTGACGGGCGCCGCCAAGACCCGTTGGATGTCCGCCGCGTGCGAGTACGCCCCACTGATGTGGGTTCTCCCCATAGCGCAGTTCGTCTTCGTGGCAGAGAAGAAGTGCTTCCGCTACCTCCGCCGAAGCGGCCGGCCTTTCGTCACCCATCAGCCGCGGCAGGTGGGCCGCAATCGCCGCGTCGTAGGCCGCGGTATGGCGGAAGGCGTTGACCGCCATTCGGCGCCGGAAATCTCCGTCCGCCTCGTCCGCGGAGAGCTCGTCGAGAACCTCGGTGTAGTCCGCCGGATCCACCACTACCGTCACTCGCGCGTGGTTCTTGGCGGCCGCCCGAATGAGGCTTGGTCCGCCGATGTCGATCTGCTCGACGGCCTCCTCGAGGTCTGCATCGTCCCGTGCCACCGTTTCCCGGAACGGGTAGAGATTGACCACCACGAGGTCGATATTCGGGATCTCCAGCTCTGAAAGCTCCGCTTCGTGTTCAGCCGTCGGCGCCGCGAGAATACCCGCAAAGACCCAGGGATGGAGGGTCTTGACCCGACCACCGAGGATTTCCGGAAAACCAGTGTGCCGACTGACCTCGAGCACCTCGCATCCAGCATCGCGCAGGGCACGGGCGGTGCCGCCGGTCGAGATGATCTTCCAACCGCGTGCCCTCAGCTCGAGCCCGAGCTCATTCAATCCGGTCTTGTCCGATACCGAGATCAATGCGATTCCGGCCATTCAATCCTCCAGACGCGTTCAGAGAAGTGGATTGTACACACCTCCCGGCACCATCGCCCGAGTGATCTGATGCAAGATCCGCCGACCCGCCCTCGTTCGAGCCAGGGTCGGTCGGGTGACTTGCATCTTGTGTCTTGCATCTTGTATCCGGGTGGGCGGGCGGTGACTGCTACGATACCCGCATGAAACTCCAGACACGGCTCGTCATCGCCTCGGCGCTCCTGGCTGTAGCGTGCTCCCCAACCGGCCCGCTAAAACGCCCCGCCGACACAGTCATCATCGGTGTCCAATCCGACATCCAAAGCTGGAACCCGTTTCTGGCCGAGGACTCCAACAGCGAGGAGATTCTGGCCCTCATTTACCCGTCGCTGGCTGTGGAACAGGTCGACTATCAACAGCACCCGCCATCCTTCGCCCCGTCGCTGGCGGAATCCTGGGAGTTCTCGGAGGATGGTCTGAGCCTGACCTTCAACCTGCGGACCGATGCCGTCTGGAGTGACGGTGTCCCGGTCACCTCTGACGACCTTCTCTTCAGCTGGAAAGTCCAAACGTCGGACGAACTCGGTTGGCTCTGGTCGGACCTCACCGGCAATATCGAGAAGGTCGAGGCGCTCGACGATCACACGGTTCGCTATACCTTCTCCCACCGTTATCCCTACCAGCTGATGGACGTCAACGATGGACCCATCGTTCCGGCTCACGCGTGGCAGGAGATCCCGTTCGAGGCCTGGGAGGACACGGACTGGAGCGAGCTCGTCCTTTCGGCCGGACCCTTTCTACCCAGAGCGCACACACCGCAGCAGGAGATCATCCTCGAACGCAACCCGCGCTATTTCGTACCCGAGCGTCCACGATTGCAGGCCCTCGTTTTCCGCATCGTCCCGTCCAAATCCGCGCTTTTCACCCAGCTGCTCGCCCGAGGACTCGATCTCGTCAACGACATTCCTCCAGCCGAGGCGGCGCGGGTCCAATCCAACCCTGATCTCGAGCTGAGAATCTTCGCGGACCGTTCCTACACCCATATCTGCTGGAACCTCGAAAACGACCTCTTTGCCGACTCGAAGGTGCGTCGCGCCCTCGGCCTCGCTATCGATCGAGGCGCCCTGATCGACGTTGTCTACAACGGCTTCGCGAAACCTTCAGTCGGGCCGGTGTTGTCGTCCATGTGGGCCTTCAATCGCGACCTCGAAGAGCGGCCCTTCGACCCGACCGCTGCGGCAAGGCTGCTGGCCGAGGCCGGCTGGTTGGACAGCGACAACGACGGTCTGCTCGACCGCAATGGACAGACATTCTCGTTTGAAATACTCGCGCCCGCCGAGAGCGAAGTCCGGCAGGACATCGCCCTGATGATTGAACGGGATCTCGGCCGAATCGGCATTCAGGTCGTGCCCCGCCTGATCGAGTGGGGCGCGGTTCAGGCCGCCATTTCGGAGGGCGATTTCGAGGCCTTCGTCAACCGCTGGATCGAACCGACCCAGGTGGACCTGGAGGGAATCTGGCACAGCGCCCCGCCCGATACGCCGACATTCAACTTCGGTCGCTACTCGAACCCCGAGGTCGATCGACTGCTCGACGCAGTGGCAGCGGCCCCCGACTTTGCAACGCAGAAGCCGCTCCTCGACCGCATTCAGGAGATCATCGTCGCCGACCAGCCCTACACCTTCCTGGTCGAGAACGTCCGCCTGGTCGGCCTCGACTCGCGCGTGCGGGGGGCGGATATCAATGATGCGACGATCTACTTCAATGTTGCGGACTGGGAGGTTGCGAAGTAATCCCGAGCGCGAAGGAACGGATACCGGATTCCGGATCCACCCAGCCGCCCTTTGGCAGAGTCAGGCTTTTCCCTTATCCGGTATCTGGCATCTGGCATCCCTCGCTCCCAGGCCCACTACCCACCTATAATCCACTTGTGACCTCTCGACTCTCCGAGATCGATTCATGAAACGCATTGCCCTCCGGCGGTTGGCCGCGTTGGTGCCACTGGTATGGCTGGTCGCGACCCTGACCTTCGTGGTCGTGCAGGCGGCACCGGGGTCCTATGCCGACACCATCGACAATCCGCGCCTTTCACCCGAGACCCGCGAGGCCGTCCGTGCCCGCTACGGCCTCGATCGGTCGGCGGGTGATCAGTACCTGAGCTGGCTCGGAGCAGTCTTGACCGGCGACCTCGGGACCTCGTTCCTCTACAAGGAACCGGTGTCGCGGGTGCTGTCACGGGCACTGCCGCCGACCGTTCTGCTCGCCGGCAGCGGCCTCCTTCTGACGCTGGTGCTCGGGCTCGCGCTCGCGCTGGCAGCGGTTCGACACCCGGATGGTTGGGGCGATCGCGTGATCACGGTGCTCAGCCTCACGCTCTACGGCGTGCCTTCATTCTGGCTGGCGGGGATGTTGATCCTGATCTTCAGTGTCACCCTTGGTTGGTTCCCGGCCTCGCACATGCACTCGGTGGACGCCACCCGCCTCAGTGGTTTCGCCTCCCTCGCCGACCTCATTCACCATTTGTTCCTGCCGGCTATCTGTCTCGGTTTGGTCGGAGCCGCCGGGACCGCCCGCTACCTCCGCGCCACCCTTCTCGACGTCCACGCCTCGCGTTTCATGCTCGCGGCCCGCGCTCGCGGCATCCCAAACCATCGTCTGCTGTTGGTCCACGCCCTGCGGCCGGCTCTGCTGCCGGTGGTCACCCTGTTCGGTCTCGCGTTGCCGGTGCTGGTCTCCGGCTCGGTGGTCGTCGAGGCTATCTTCTCGTGGCCCGGAATGGGTCAAGTGGCATTCAATGCGGCGCGCGCGCGCGACATCCCCCTGATCCTCGGCGCCACGTTGATCGGTGCAGCAGCTGTCGTCCTCGGCAACCTGGTCGCCGACCTTCTCTATGCGGTAGTCGACCCACGTTCACGGGGTGATCGATGAAGACCCCGATGCGTCTGGTATGGGGCGCCTCCGGCCTCAGCGTCCTCGTCCTCGCCTGCGGCCTCGGCCCGTTCCTGCTGACCGATACCGGCGACGGCGATCCATTACACGCCTCGCTGCTCCCTCCCCTCTCCACGGTCACAATCCTCGAGCTGAACGACGGGCGCACTCTGATCTCGCCCGAAGTGAAGATCGAAAACGGTCTCTACCAGGTCCGCGGCCCGAGAACCATGTCGTCGATCCCGCCGGACGATGTCGCGGCACGGACCGGAGCTCGTCTGTGGCTGGGCAGCGATCGTTTTGGTCGTGACGTCTTGCGGCGACTGCTTGTCGGCGGTCGGATCTCCCTCACCGTCGCCGCCCTCGGCGTCACCCTCGCGCTCGTGGTCGGGCTTTTCATCGGGCTCGCCGCCGCGACGGGCGGCTGGTTTGCGGACGCCGTTCTGATGCGCACGATCGATGCGCTGCTTGCCTTTCCGCTGCTGCTGCTCTTGATCCTCCTCTCGGCGCTGTTCCGCCCGGGTCCTGGCGTCTTGATCGCGGTCCTCGGTCTGACCTCCTGGATGGGTCTGGCCCGTCTCGTACGCGGCCAGGTGCTTTCACTGCGCACCCGCAGCTTTATCCAGGCCGCCAGGGTCGCGGGCACCCGGTGGCCCCGGATGTGGACCCTCCACTACCTCCCGAACCTCAAGGCGCCGGTGGCCCAGGACACGGCCCTCCAGATGGGCAACCTGGTCCTCGCGGAGGCCACCCTTTCCTTCCTGGGTCTCGGAATCCCCGCCACCCTTCCGAGCTGGGGCGGCATGGTCGCCGACGGACAGCGTGTGATGCTCGACGGCTGGTGGCTGTCGGTCTTCCCCGGCCTCGCCATCACCGCTCTGGTCATCAGCCTCGCCCTCATCGGCGATGGGTTGCAGAAGAGCGGTGAGGGCAGCGCTTAGCCCGCATATTTGCTACCCTGCAGCAATGAAAAACAATTTCTTTCCCTGGCGTTGCATCACATCGATCATCCTGGGCACGGCCGTCATCGCGGCTGCTCCCGCCGGCAGCGAGGAGCGAACAATGAACGACGAGATCGCCGCCGCGGCGGCCGAGATCGAGCCGCAGCTCATCGAGGCGCGGCGCTGGTTCCACCAGCACCCCGAGCTCTCCAACCGGGAGGAGAAGACCGGCGCCGAGATCGCGCGTCGGCTCGAGGCGATGGGATACGACGTGCAGACCGGAGTTGCCCACAACGGAGTGGTCGCGGTCCTCGAGGGCGCCCTTCCGGGGCCGGTCGTTGCATGGCGGTCCGACATCGATGCTCTTCCGATCGACGAACAGGTCGACGTGCCGTACCGCTCGACCAACGCCGGGGTGATGCACGCCTGTGGGCACGACGTACATACCACGGTCGGCCTCGGCACAGCCGAGGTTCTGATGAAGCTCAAAGACCGCCTGCACGGTACGGTGAAGTTCATCTTCCAGCCGGCCGAAGAGGGGCCGCCGGTCGGCGAGGAGGGCGGCGCAGCGATGATGATCGCGGAAGGCGTGCTCGAAAACCCGATGCCTGAAGCGATCTTCGGGCTGCACGTGATGCCGATCGCCGAGGCCGGCTTCGTCGCCCTGCGGCCGGGTGGCCTGATGGCGGCGGGCGACCGCTTCACCGTCACCATTCACGGACGCATGACCCACGGCTCGGCACCCCAGGACGGAATCGACGCCGTCTACGTCGCCTCCCAGTTGGTGACGGCGCTCCAGGCCATCCCCTCGCGGGAGGTCGATGCCCGAAAACCGCTGGTCCTTTCGGTCGGTACCCTCAATGCCGGCAATCGCTGGAACATCATCGCCGACAGGGCGGTGCTCACCGGAACCGTGCGCACCCTCGACCCTGAAACCTGGTCCGAGATACCCGAGCGGTTCGAGCGAATCGTCGCCGGCATCTGCAAGGCGAACCGTGCGACCTACGAGCTCGATTACGAACGGATCGCACCGGTGGTGGACAACGACGAGGGGCTCACCGAGTTCGCTCAGGTGTCGCTCGGTCGCAGCCTCGGCTCCGAAAACGTGCTCGTAATCGATCCGATCATGGCCGCCGAAGATTTCGCCTACTTCCAACAGCAGGTGCCGGGTGTGTACTTCTTCCTCGGTGTCGCGAACGAAGCCGAAGGCTGGACGGACTACGTCCACACGCCGACCTTTCGGCCGGACGAAGCAGCGATCGTCGTCGGTGTCAAGGCCGCCGCGTCTCTGCTCGCCGACTTCACATCCATAGATCCAATGGGCGCCGAGGATTGATCACCAGGATCGCCATCGTCGGCGGCGGAATCACGGGTCTCGCGACCGGCGCATGGCTCGAGCACGACCACGGGATCGGCGACTATGTGATTCTCGAGTCCGCGAGCAGGCCCGGCGGCAAGATACACTCCGAGCTCGATGCCGGTTTCACACTCGAGTGGGGGCCACAGGGCTTTCTCGACAACGCCCCCGACACCCTCGACTTGGCCACGATCCAGGCCCTCGACGACTTGTTAGTGCGCGCCGATGAGGCGTCCGCCGATCGCTTCATTCTCCGCGACGGCAAACTCCGTCGGGTCGCGACCTCGCCGGTGGGATTCATGCTTTCCAGCATCCTGCCCTTCAGCGGACGCATCCGTTTGCTCGGCGAACCGTTCGCTTCGCCCCACACCGGCGACGACGAGACGGTCTTCGATTTCGCCAGCCGTCGCATCGGTCGGCAGGCGGCGGAGGTCCTGGTCGACGCGATGGTCACCGGGGTCTTTGCCGGCGATTCGCGCAAGTTGTCGCTCGCCGCTACGTTTCCGAAGATGGCGGCCATGGAGTCCGAATACGGTTCCCTCACCAAGGCCCTGTTCGCCAAAATGCGGGAGACAAAGAAAACCGGGTCCCGCTCAGCCGGGCCGGCCGGACCCGGCGGGACCTTGACAACGTTTTCCGGCGGCATGGTCCGGCTGCCCGAACGTCTCGCCGAAAGGACCGGCGATCGCCTGCTGCTCAAACGGCCGCTGCAGACCCTCGAACGGAAGGGTTCGACCCACATCCTGAACACCGAGGAGGGAGCCATACAGGCAGAGACCGTCCTCCTCACTCTTCCGACCGAGCGCGCCGCCCGACTGATGACGAAGCTCGCACCAGACGCGGTCGCGCCGCTGGCCGCGATTCCGACCGTGCCGATCGCGGTGGTGATGCTCGGATACGCAGACAAGAACGCGTTCGGCCGTCCGGTGAACGGTTTCGGTTTTCTCGTTCCCCGCGGTGAGGAGGACACGCTGCTCGGTACCCTCTACTGCCATGACATTTTCCCCGGCCAGGCTCCAGCCGGCTGGCTCTTCCTCCGCGCGATGGTCGGCGGCGCCAGATCACCGGGCGCCGTCGGTCTCAACGACGATCGCCTACTTGACCGAGTGCGCGCCTCACTGGCGCGGGTGTTCGGGGCCGATCCGGAGCCCGATCGGGTGTGGATCGTACGCTGGGAGCATGGCATCTCCCAATACACCGTGGGTCATCTCGACCGGGTGGCCGCGGCGACGGCAGCGGCCGGCGATGCCGGCATCGAGCTTGCGGGCTCGCCCTACCGCGGCATCTCGGTCAACGATTGCATCAAGCAGGCCCGCGCGGCAGCGGCACGGATAGCGGAACGCCTTCGCTGACGGTCATCAGATCCCAGATTCCAGATCCCGGATACCAGATCCACCCGCCTAGCCTTGTGACATCCGGCATCTGGCATCTTGTATCCGGGGGGGCGGGTGGGATCAGCGCGAGGTGTTGATGACCGCGGCGGCAACCGCGAGCCAGACGACAACACAGACGAGCAGCGGGCGATCGGTGAGGAGGGCGCGAGTCGGGCTGCCGCCGAGCTCGTGCAGGTGGAGCAGGTAGAGATAGCGGAAAAGCCCGTAGAGCACGATCGGCACGGTCGCCAGCAGTCCCTCCGATCCGACCTTGGCGACCGTGTCGGGTGCCACCGTGTAGAGAGCGTAGGCCAGTACCGTCGCGCCGAGGACAACACTGATCGCCTGGTCCACCACCGGCAAAGTGTAGTGGCCGAGGACCGCCCGGTGGTTGCCCGCCTCGACGCCGAGAAGCACGAGCTCGGAGCGCCGCTTGCCCAGCGCCAGGTAGAGAGCGAGCAGGTAGGCCACGACCAGGATCCAGCTCGACACCGGGACATTGATCGCCACCGCGCCACCGACCACCCGAAGCACGAAACCGGCCGCCACTATCAGCACATCGAGGAAGACCGCGCGCTTGAGCAACGCCGAATACAGCAACACCAAAACAACGTAAGCGGCGAGCACCGCCGGAAACCAGCCGCCGAGCCAGACCGAAACGACAGCGGCTGCGGCCACCAGAACGACCGCTACCGAGAGAGCCGTCGCCACCGAAACCTCCCCCGAAGCGATGGCTCGGTTTTTCTTGATCGGATGGGAGCGGTCCGCCTCGCGGTCGATCACATCGTTGACCAGGTACACCGCCGAGGAGGCGGCGCAGAACGCTGCTACCGCCAGCACCGTCCGCAGCCAGGCGTCGATATCGCCGATGAGCCCCGAGAAAACGATCGGCGCGAGCACGAAGCCGTTTTTGAGCCACTGCTCGGGCCGCATACTGCGAATGATTCCGTTCACCCCCCTATTCTACTTGTCCCGGCGTAGCCCAAGGAGCGAAGCCGGATCCCGTGCCCGTGCCCACCTCCGTCTCCTTACCCAATCTGGCTATTCCGTAGGACAATTGGTCTCTCCAACGGAGGCTTGTATGCGCCAGATCAGAGCTCTCGTGATCACCCTTCTCTGCCTACCACTGACGGCGTGTTTCGAAGAGCCGGTTCGGGAGCACCTCCACCTGACGATCCGCGTTGACGGTCCGGTAGTCGCGACCGTGGTGCAGGAAGTGGCCGGATCCGAATGGGGTCACAACAATCAGCAACTCGCCGAACGCCTCGAAGGGTCGCGCGAAACCCTTGCTCAAAACCTCGATCCCTGGAGCCAGCGTTTCGCAAACCTCTCGCCTGTGGCCGAACACCAGAGCGTCGAAAGCTTGGACGGCGAGCTCCGGCGGTCGATCCACAGCGCTGTTTTCGCCTCCTTCGACGAGGTCGTGCGGTTGGTTGAGGCGGACGGTCTCACCGGCAATGTCGTCCAAACCGGCCGCGTGGCGGAACTCCAACTCTTCCCCACCGGTGGAACCCGTGCCACCTACTTCCAGCGCCAGGACGCCGATCGGCTCCTGCGTCGATGGTCGGAGGAGCTCGCCGACTACTTCAACGCCGCGGTCGATCTCTACGCCTATCTCGATCAGCAGCCGGAGCGCGCGTTGCCCTGCTTTGCGGACATCTTCGACAAAACCGAGGGGTTGGGAGAAACCGGGCCACTGACGTCGGTCGAGGAGAAGCTCGTTGAGCGAGCGAAGGAGGCCATGGAGCAGGTCGCCGACGCTCTCCTCGTCGGCGACGACGAGGCGTTCTCTCTCAACGAGCTCTCCCGCCTCGTCTACGATCCGTTTCCCGCACGGCTCACGGTCGCTGTGGATGCTGATGTCCTGGATTCCTCCGGGTTCATGATCGGCGACGGTTTCTTCGAGCGACCAGCCGTCGACGTGTGGAACGCGCTGAAGGCTCTCGAAGGGCGCTGGATTTCACCGGACCTGGTCACCGCAGCCGCGGCGCCGGCGCCAGAAGACCGGCAGCCCGATCCAGACGTATTGTTTCTTTCCTCGCAGCCGCGGCGATACTCGAGTCCGCCAACATCCGGCGAGGTTGAGTCGGCGATCCTCGCCGAACTCGTTCCGCAGGATATGCTCCGGCTCCGGTGGCGTGTTCCCCCTCAGCCGGAAAACGAGTCTGATCTTCCGTCAGATGACTGGCTCGAAGTGATGGCCACCGCAGAAGCGAACATCCCCGGTTGATCCGCGCCCGTTCCCGAAAGGCCCAGGGATCTGTTCTGTTAGAGTGTTTGGACACGAAAGTTGCCTTCGCGAGGAGCCACCATGGCCGACGATTCAAGCACGATCATTCCGCCGAAGCCGGAAATTTCGAAACACGCCCACATCGGGTCGATGGAGGAGTACGAACGGCTGTACCGACTTTCCCTCGATGAGCCCGAGAGCTTCTGGGCCCAGCAGGCCGAACGACTTACATGGTTTCACCCCTGGAATACCGTCTTTGACCACGACTATGAGAATGTGGACTTCGGTTGGTATCTCGGCGGCCGCCTCAACGCCTGCTACAACTGCGTCGACCGCCATCTCCGCGAGCGGGGCGAGCAGGACGCCATCATCTGGGTCAAGGACGAACCGGGCGAGTACGAGCACATCACCTACCGCCAGCTCAAGCACGAAGTGAGCCGGGTCGCCAACGTCCTCCGCTTCCACGGCGTCCGCCGCGGAGACCGGGTGTGCATCTACATGTCGATGATCCCGGAGCTCGCCTACACGATGCTCGCCTGTGCGCGGATCGGTGCCGTCCATTCGATCATCTTCGGTGGTTTCAGCTCAGAATCCATCCGCGACCGTATTCTCGACGCCGGGGCAAAGCTGGTGGTGACCGCCAACGAGGGAAGGCGCGGCGGCCGCAGGCTGCACCTCAAGGAGATCGTCGATCGCGCGGTCGAGGGCCTTGCGATGGTGGAGACCGTGCTCGTCGCGCGTCGCACCGACACCGATGTCGAGATGAAACCGGGTCGTGACTACTGGCTCGACGTCGAGTGCCGCCGACAGCGCTCAACATGCACCTACGAGTGGATGGGAGCCGAAGATCCGCTATTCATTCTCTACACCTCGGGCTCGACCGGCAAACCCAAGGGCGTGCTCCACACCACCGGCGGCTACATGGTTTACGCGGCCATGTCCCACGAGCTGGTCTTCGACTACCACCCCGGCGATATCTACTTCTGCGCCGCCGACGTCGGCTGGATCACGGGACACAGCTACATTGTTTACGGGCCCCTGGCCAACGGCGCCACCACCGTCATGTTCGAGTCGATACCGACCTACCCCGACCCCGGCCGGTATTGGCAGATCGTCGAAGACCTCGGGGTCAACATTTTCTACACAGCGCCGACCGCCCTCCGCGCCATTGTCTGCTCGGGAGACGAGTGGGTGACCAAGTATTCACGTGACAGCCTTCGGGTCCTCGGCACCGTGGGTGAACCCATCAACCCCGATACCTGGGCCTGGTACCACGATGTGGTCGGAGGGGGCCGATGTGCGGTCGTCGACACGTGGTGGCAGACCGAGACCGGCGGCATTCTGATTACACCGCTGCCGGGTGCAACGCCCCTCAAACCAGGTTCGGCGACCCTCCCCTTCTTCGGCATCAAACCGGTCCTGGTGGACGACAACGGCGCCAGGCTCGCCAATATCGAGGCCAGTGGAAACCTTTGTCTCGAGCGCACCTGGCCCGGCCAGGCGCGCACCGTGTGGGGCGACCACGAGCGCTTCCACGAGACGTACTTCACACGATTTCGGGGGTACTACTTCACCGGCGATGGTTGCCGGCGGGACGCTGATGGTTACTACTGGATCACCGGACGTGTCGACGATGTCATCAACGTTTCCGGACACCGTCTCGGAACGGCCGAGGTCGAGAGCGCTTTAGTCGAGCACGAGTCGGTCGCCGAGGCGGCAGTGGTCGGCTTCCCACACCCGATCAAAGGCCAGGGGATCTTCGCCTATGTCTTCCTCAACGATGATGTTCGGGGCGCGGATCCGAACCAGCTGATCGGCGCCCTCAAGGAGCAGGTGCGCCACGTCATCGGGCCGATCGCGACTCCCGATGAGATCATGATGGTTGACGCGCTGCCCAAGACACGTTCGGGAAAGATCATGCGCCGCATCCTGCGAAATATCGCGGCCGGCGAGTATGAAGATATGGGTAATGTCACAGCTCTCGCCGATCCTTCGGTCGTCGAGGCTCTGATCGAGGCGCACAAGGAAATGGCCACCTCGAATTGACGAACCCCTGCTGCCCTTTAGACCGCCCATGAGGAGCGCTCAGCCGAGTCGATGACACCGGTGCCACCCTTCGCATTGTTTGACTTCGTCGCACCCCAAATGAGTAACGCGTTACTGGCAAACAATGCGAAGAGTGGCACCTTCCTCGCCGAAGCGGAAGGCGCAATGAAGCATCTGTGATGACGGCGACCTCCGTCCCGGGTTACGATCGTCGTGGAGGTCTTGTGGCAGGAAACAACGACAGAGGCCCGACTTTCGACGATGATCTGAGGATCGCCCTGCATTTTCCGCGGCCGTTCTTCGAGGCCTGGGAGGATGCGGCGGAGAAATCACTGAAGGGGCGTTCATTGTCTTCGCTTGAGATCACCACCCACGAACGCCTCGTGATCAAACCCCTGTACACCACCGAGGATCTTCCCCTCGACTCGCCGAAAAGCGGCGCGACGCGTCGCGGTCCGACGGAGGTGGCCTGTCCGATCGATCTCCGCGACCCCAAGGGAACGATCGGGAGGATTGCCGAAGCCCTGGACTACGGCGCTGAATCACTGTGGATCTGGGTCGACCGCAGGAGCAGCAACTGGGGAAATCTGACCGCGGGCTCATTTACCCTTTTCCTGGAGGCCGCCAAAGGTGTCCCGATCTATCTCGATGCCCGCGGCGCGGCGCCGGCGTTGGCCGCCCTCCTCATCGCCTCGACACGGCGCACAGACAGTGGTTTTGAGGACCTGGTCGGCGGATTCGACATCGACCCGCTTGGCGTACTCGCCGCCGACGGCAAACTGCCGACGAGCCTCGTCGGCGCTTTCGATCTGATGGCCGAGGCCTTGCGATGGAATGAGGACTTCGCGCCACGAATGCGCACCGTGGCTGCTTCAACCCTGCCCCACGCCAGGGCCGGGGCCAACGCAGTGCAGGAGCTGAGTATCCTCATCGCCACCGGGGTCGCCTATCTGCGGGCGATGGAGCAGAGGGGACTCTCACCCGAGCTCGTTTGTCGTCGTCTCCGATTCGTCACCGCGGTGGGCCGAGATCTCTTTATGGAGACGGCCAAGTTGCGCGCTTTACGCGCGCTGTGGAGACGGGTTGCAGAGGCCTGCAGCATACGAGCAAGAGCAGCGGCGATCCCGATCCATGCCGTCGCCTCGCCGCGCTGTCTCACCGTTCGCGATCCCTGGGTCAATCTCCTCCGCGGCACCAACGCCGCCTACACGGCGGCCATCGGCGGAGCGGATGTCGTCACCGTCCTCCCGTTTGACTCGGCGGCCGGGCGTTCCGACGGATTCGGCCGGCGTCTCGCGGTCAATACCAGCATCATTTTGCGTGAGGAGAGCCACATCGACGGGGTCAGCGATCCGGCAGCTGGAAGTTACCTGGTAGAGAAGCTGACCTTCGATCTCTGTAACGCCGCCTGGGAGGAGTTCCAGCGCATCGAGGGGATCGGCGGCATGGTCAATCACCTTCTCTCCGGTGCCCTCGCCCGGGAACTCGCCGATTCTCTGACTGATAAACGTCGGAACGTCTCGACCCTGCGCGACCCCGTGACCGGTGTCAGTTCCTTTCCGAACCTCGAAGAGGAGCCCCTCCACCGGCTCCGCACCAGCAGAAACCCCCGGCGATCGCCGGACGACGTGCCGACCGCCGTGCACCGGGCAGTCGGCATCGACATCGGCTCGTTCGAGGACGGCCTCGAGGCCGCACATGGCGGAATATCGGCAGCCGACCTGGTCGACCTTTTGCGGGGCAGCGACGAGACCGACACCATCTCGCCTGTCGCGACCGAGCGAGAAGCCAGGCCGTTCGAAGCGCTTCGGGAAGCTTCGGACCAACACCTGCGAGCGGCCGGCGTGAGGCCGCGAGTCTTTGTCGCCGCCGTCGGCAACCCGACCGAAACTCGCGCGGTCACAACGTTCGTCACCAACTTGCTCGCTGCCGGCGGCATGATTGCGGTCGTCAGTGAGGGTCTCGACGGTCCCGAGGCCCTGGCGGCCGCGTTTTCCGCGAGCGGCAGCCGGTCGGCCATGATCTGCGCCTCTGCCAACCAAGCGCCCGAGGTCGTTCCGCTGCTGGCGAGAGAGATCAAAGCGCTTCGAGGCCGAAGGGTATTCGTCGTCGGCAATCCAGGCCGGCTGGAGAGCGCCTGGCGGGATGCCGGGGTCGATGGTTTTGTCCGACGAAACGTCGACGCTATCGCGCTGCTCACCGATCTTCACGAATCGGAGGAGGTGGGCCGTGACTGAGACAATTCCGGATTTCACGTCCATCGGCTTTGTTCAGCCACAGCCCGCCGAATGGCATCTCAATCGAATTGAAACAAAGTGGACGACCCCCGAGGGCATCGACATCGGCGGCACCTACAGCCTGGCAGACCTCGAAAATGTTGAACACCTGAACGGCCTGCCCGGTATCGCACCCTATGTGCGGGGCCCCTACCCCACCATGTACGCGGCCCAGCCCTGGACCATCCGCCAGTACGCAGGTTTCTCGACCGCCGAGGACTCCAACGCCTTCTACCGCCGCAATCTCGCCGCGGGGCAAAAAGGCCTCTCAATCGCCTTCGATCTCCCAACCCACCGCGGGTATGACTCCGACAATCCGAGGGTCAGGGGCGATGTCGGCATGGCCGGAGTGGCGGTGGATTCGATCCTCGATATGCGGGTGCTCTTCGACGGCATCCCGCTAGGCGACGTCAGCGTGTCGATGA